>DASWMI010000064.1:0-23129 GCA_036399835.1 Pyrinomonadaceae bacterium
ATAAGCTAAGTGACGGGTAACGGGTCAAAGGCGACAAGAGAAAAGCTTTTGTCCTGTCACCTGCCACCTGTCAGTAAAGAACCATGAGACACTTAAAGGCACATCGTAAACTTGGCCGCACAAGCGCGCACCGTATGTCCATGCTGCGCAACCTGGCGACCTCTTTAATCAACGCGCGCGACGAGCGCATCATCACTACCTTGCCCAAGGCCAAGGAGCTACGGCCCTTTGTCGAGCGCGTCATCACGCTCTCGCGTCGCGCTCAGAATCTGACCGGCGACGACACCATCGCGCAGTCCGTACACCTGCGCCGCCAGGCCGCAGCCTTCTTCCACGCGGGCAACAGCCAGCAGTCTGCTTCGTCCGGCAGACGCGGCCAGCCACGTGCTCCGCGCACGGCTGGCGTGGCTGCTGTCAAGCGTCTCTTCGACGAACTGGGTGAGCGTTTCAAAGATCGCCAGGGCGGTTATACGCGCATCATCAAGCTCGGCAGGCGCGAGGGCGATAATGCCGAGCTGGCGCTGATCGAGCTGGTTGATAACCCACGCGAGCGCGAGGCTGCGGAATCCGCGAGCAAGCGCGCCAAGTCTGTTTCAGGCGGTAAGAAGAAGACGGCCAAAGCCAGCGAGGATGCCGCGACCAAGTCTGCGCGGCGCGGCGGCAAGAAGGCCGACCGGACTTTCGAGAAGGAAGAGACCACCAAGGCTCGCGGCAAGGGTGAGGACGCGGGCGATGCCAAGCTTGAGTCCAACAAGTCCAAGGGCGGTCGCCGGTCCAAGAAGACAGAGTCCACAGCCGCCGAGCAGGAGACAGAGTAGTCAGAGCAGGTTCGGACCACTCGCGCGCACGTGCCAGGCTTCCCGAAAATTGAAGCGGCGCACCGAAGCCGACCTTGAGGCCCCAACACCGTCGGCAAACAGCCATGACGAGGCGGTTGGGGCTTTTAGCTTTGCTGAATATTTTGAAACCGGAGCAGAAGATTATCGCCGGTCTACCCGGAGTCGAATACATGAGCGATCAAGCCGCAACAGCACCGCAACCCGAAAGCGAAGAGAGTTCGCAGAGCAGCAGCAATAGTAATAGCCAGCAGAGGCCGCAGGAGGGCGCTCGCGGAAGTCGCCCGCGCCATCGTCGTCGGCATCAATCGCAGACGCCGCAATCTCAATCGCAACAGCAGCGCAATCCGGAGCCTGCCATCAACATGGACGAGCTGCGCGAGTTGATGGAGCTGATTGACTCGCACGGTTTCACGGATTTCGAGCTTGAGCGAGAGGGCTTTCGCATCAGGCTTGGCCGCAATGTCAGTGGACCAGCTTCCGTCTCAGGCTCGACCACAGCCGATGCCGCAGGGCCGCGCACGCAGACGCCAGCTTCTCAGGAAACAGCCCTCGGGCAAAGCACACAGCCCTTGACCACCCCGCATCCGGGCGCGCAGGCTCAGGCCGCCGCCTCCGTGGACGAGGGGCTACACATTATTACTTCGCCCATCCTGGGAACTTTTTTCCGCTCGCCTTCGCCCACTTCAGAGCCTTTTGTCCGCATCGGCAGCCTCGTCGAACACGATACGGTCGTCTGCATCATCGAAGCCATGAAACTGATGAACGAGATACAGGCCGAAGTCAGCGGCGAGGTGACAAAGATTTACGTCGAGAACGGTCAGCCGGTCGAATACGGCCAGCCGCTCTTCGGGATTAAAATGAAGTAAGCCGTCAGGCCGCGAGCGCTCAAAGCAACAGGAAAACTGCTCGCTGCTCAACTCTTACTGCTGATTGCTCACTGCTTATTCTTTATGCCTGTGACACGCAAATTTCGCAAGATTCTCATCGCCAATCGCGGCGAGATTGCGTGTCGTATTATCTGGACCTGCAAGGAGATGGGCATCCGCACAGTCGCCGTCCATTCGACCGCCGACCGCGACGCTCTCCATGTGCGTTTCGCCGATGAAGCCATCTGCATTGGTCCACCGCCTTCGGCGCAGAGCTATCTCAATATCCCTGCCATCATCAGCGCCGCAGAGATTACCAACGTTGATGCGATTCATCCCGGCTACGGCTTTCTGGCGGAGTCCGCGCAGTTTGCGCGTATCTGCGAGGAATGCAACATCAAGTTTATAGGTCCGCGCCCGAACGTCATCAGCCTGATGGGAGACAAGGTGCAGGCTCGCCGCGCGATGCAGGAGGCCGGCGTGCCCATCCTGCCCGGCAGTCCGGACCCGCTCGAAACTGAAGAGGAAGCAATCAGGCTGGCACGCGAGATAGGCTTTCCCGTCATCGTCAAAGCCGCTGCCGGTGGCGGCGGTCGAGGGATGCGTATCGTGCGCACGGAAGAGGAGTTGGGCCACGCGCTGGAGACGGCCTCGAATGAAGCGGCGGCGGCCTTCAAAAACGGCGACGTTTATATAGAGCGTTACATAGAGCGACCCCGCCACATAGAGATACAGGTTTTAGCGGACGAGTACGGCGACTGCATACACTTGGGCGAGCGTGAATGCACGATTCAACGTCGCCATCAGAAGCTCTTGGAGGAAGCCCCCTCGCCCGCGCTCACGCCTGAGCTGCGACAACAGATGGGCGAAGCCGCCGTCAACGCCTGTAAACTCATTGGCTATTCCAGCGCGGGTACTTTCGAGTTTCTACTGGACGAAGACAATCGCTTCTACTTTATGGAGATGAACACGCGCATACAGGTCGAGCATCCCGTCACCGAGATGGTCACGCTGGCCGACATCGTGCGCAACCAGATACGCATCGCCGAAGGCGAGGAACTCGGCTACACGCAGGATGACGTGCTCATCGTGGGCCACTCTATAGAGTGCCGCATCAACGCCGAGGACCCCGAGACGTTCGCGCCCTCTCCCGGGATGATTACGGCCTTTAACCTGCCGGGTGGTCCGGGCGTGCGCGTGGATACGGCTGTTTATCCGGGCTATGTCGTCCCGCCCTATTATGATTCCATGATCGCCAAGGTCATCGTCCACGCGCGTACACGCGAGATTGCTATCGCGCGTATGAAGCGCGCACTGGAAGCCATGGTCGTCGAGGGAATCAAGACGACGATACCTTTGCACCTGAAGATTATGGACGACGTGAATTTCCGCGCGGGCGAGTTTTCGACGAAATTCATGGAGCATTTTCTGGCGAAAAAGGGAGTTACGGAAGTAGCTGTGGTTTCGTCTGCGGCGCGTTGACGACGCGGCCTGAAGACCTTTATAATAAACGACTTTTCTATGGTGAGCGGGCCTCACCGGGAGGTGTAAGAGAGAATTATGGCTTATGCAATAATCAGGACCGGCGGCAAACAGTTCCGCGTCGAAGAGGGCCAGCAGTTGCGCGTCCCCATGATTGACGGTCAGGCTGGCGAGACGGTCGAGCTTGAAGCGCTCGTCGTGTCGGGCGAGGGCGAGCCGCAACTGGGCACGCCTCTCGTTGACGGCGTGCGCGTGGCCGCGACGATTATGGACCACGGTCGCGACACGAAGATTATCGTCTTCAAAAAGAAGCGCCGCAAGCAGTACAAGCGCACGCAGGGACACCGCCAGGGATACACGACGCTTAAGATTGATTCGATAGGATAAAAAAACAGTGCTGAGTACAAGCAGGAAAGAGCTTTAGTCACTGAGAACTTAGCACTCGGTGCTCGGCATTTATTGAGGAGCTTTAGCAATGGCACATAAAAAAGGGGTCGGCTCATCGCGTAATGGCCGCGATTCAAATGCGCAGCGTTTGGGCCTGAAGAAATTCGGCGGCGAGCGCGTGCTGGGCGGGAATATTCTGGCCCGCCAGCGCGGGACGAAATGGAAACCGGGCAAGAACGTCGGTCGCGGTAAAGACGACACGCTCTTTGCGTTGATTGACGGCGTGGTCAAGTTTGAAGACAAGGGACGACAGGGAAAGTTTATCAGCGTCTATCCTTTCACAGCCGCACCCGCAGAAGCGCCTGCGGCTGCCGCATAGGGCTGAGATTAAGAACAAGCCCGCCTTCTTTTGCGACGCCCCCGCCGAGTAGTTTTACAGTAGCGACGGGCGTCGTTTTAATTTTAGATTTGCGATCTTTGATTGAAATCTTTCACTCTTTTTCAATCGCCAATCTAAAATCAAAAAATCGTAACTGTCACATGTTTATTGATCGCGTGAAGATTCGGATACGGGGCGGGCACGGCGGCAACGGCGTGACGGCTTTTCGTCGTGAAAAATTTGTTCCGCGCGGTGGTCCATCGGGCGGCGACGGAGGGCGCGGGGGCGATGTCTGGCTGGAGGCGGACGACTCGCTCAATACGCTGCTGCATCTACGCTACGAGCCTGAGCATACGGCAGAGCGCGGGCGACACGGCGAAGGCTCTAATCGTTACGGGCGCGAGGGCGAGGATGAGGTTGTGCGCGTTCCTGTCGGCACGGAGGTTTATGACACCGCGACCGGGGATTTGCTTCATGACTTTACGGAGAACGGCGAGCGCTGGCTGGCCGCGCGCGGCGGTCGCGGGGGCTTTGGTAATTCCCACTTTGCCACTTCGACCAACCGCGCGCCGCGTTATCACCAGGAGGGGAGCCCGGGCGAGGAGCTTGAGTTGCAGCTTGAGCTCAAGCTGCTCGCGGATGTCGGTCTCGTGGGGTTTCCGAATGCCGGCAAGTCAACTCTCATCTCGACCATCTCCGCCGCCAAGCCTAAAATCGCGGACTATCCTTTCACGACGCTTGAGCCGCATCTGGGCGTGGTTGACCTGGGAGATTATAAGACCTTCGTCGTCGCGGATATTCCCGGATTGATAGAGGGCGCGCACAAAGGGGCCGGACTCGGAGACAGGTTTCTCAGGCACGTCGAGCGAACGAAGCTACTGCTTCACCTGGTGGATGTCTCTTCCGTCTCTGGCCGCGACCCCGTCTCTGATTATGAGACGATCAATCGCGAGCTGGCGGCTTATGATGAGAGCCTCGCTGAGCGACCGCAGATCGTCGTGGCGACGAAGCTTGACGCGCTCGACGAGCCGGAGCGTCTGGAAAGATTAAGGGAGCGCGCGCGGCGGGATGGACGAGCCTTTTATGCTATCTCTTCGGCGACCAGAGAGGGCGTGCGTGAGCTGGTCAACGCAGTCGGGCAGGCTCTCAAGCGTGGCGGCGTCGAATCGAATGATGAAGTGAAGGATGCGCGCCTGGCCTCTTGAGCTGGCAGCGATAAATGGTTGCTCATTTGATTGGCTTGTCTGAATTCGCTTTGAGCCGGGGCCGGGGGCTGGAAGCTTGATGGATGGACGACAGCGTATAGCTCTCTATGGCGGAACGTTTGACCCTGTTCATGTCGGGCACATCTCCGTCGCGCAAAAGCTCTCGCAGCTCTTTGAGCTTGAACGGGTCCTGTTTATTCCGGCCTGCGTCGCGCCGCATAAACGCGAGCGCGATGTGACGGCTGCGCTCCACCGCTTCGCGATGCTGGCCCTGGCGACGCAGCACGAGCCGCGATTGCGCGTCTCCAAGATCGAGCTGGATGCGCCGGAAAAACCTTATACGGTTGAGACGCTTTTGCGTCTCCGGTCGGCCTGCCGGGAAAAGGCTCGGCTCTTCTTCGTGATGGGCGCGGATTCCTGGTCCGAGATTACGACCTGGCGTGAATGGGAACGCGTCCTGACGCTGACGGACCACATCGTCGTGGCGCGGCCCGGTTATGAGCTTGAGACCGGACACGTCACGCCTGCTATACGCGAAAGAATAGTGGACCTGCGGGGAGCTGCCCCTGAGGAGATGGCGCGGGCCGTCGGTGATGCTCAAGGCGAGAAGATTTACGTCACGGATGCCGTCGTTCTGGATATTTCGGCGACAGCGGTGAGGCGGGCAGTGCGCGAGGGACAGAGAGACGAGTGGCTCGCTCTGGTCCAGCCCATTGTGGCGGAGTACATAGAAAAATACAGGCTCTATAAGGACCAGCATGGAACAGAATACTTCGATTAAAGAAAAGGTACTGCACCCCGAGCAGAGCGGGAAAAACCAGGCGGCGAATCCTCGCCCCTCGGAAGCCGCAGGCGATAAGTGCGCGCAAGAACTGGATGCGCGTCTCTGCACGGCCCTGCGCGCGGCCAACGATAAGAAGGCGCTTGAGATGGTCGTCCTGGACCTGCGCGAGATAGCCAGCTTCACAGACTACTTTTTAATCGCCAGCGGGACGAACGTTCGCCAGGTCCAGGCCATCTCGGATGAGATCGCGGAGCGGCTCAAAAAACAGGGAACTCCTGCCGAGCGGATTGAAGGCTACAAGAGCGCCGAATGGATACTGCTCGATTACGGCGATTTTCTGGTCCACGTCTTTGAAGACAAGTCGCGCAAGTTCTACGACCTTGAGAGGCTGTGGCGCGACGCCAGGCGGCTGGAAATCAACGCCGCGCTGCTGGACCAGCCGGACGCAGGCTCTTTGAGAAATAGTCAATCGTGATTGAGATGGTGGCGCAATCGGAAGCGATGCGCGAGGTCTTGCGAATGGCCGAGCGCGTCGCCGTGACGGATGCTAACGTCCTCGTGACGGGAGAATCCGGCGCAGGCAAAGACGCGCTCTCGCTCTTTATACACGCCCGCTCGCCGCGCGCCGCGCAAAGCTTCGTCAAGATTGATTGCGCCGCGCTGCCGGGCGATCTGCTCGAAGCAGAGTTGTTCGGTTACGAGCGCGGGGCCTTTACGGGCGCGACCGAGGCCAGACCCGGAAGGCTCGAAGCTGCGCACAGGGGAACGCTGGTCCTGGACGAGATCGCGCATTTTTCCGTGGACGCGCAGGCCAAGCTGTTGCGCGTCATAGAGCGCAGAGAGTTCGAGCGGCTCGGCGGGAGGCGCACGATTAAAGTCAACGCGCGGCTTATCGCGCTGACCAACGTTGACCTTGATGATGCCGTGCGTCGCAGGGCATTCCGCGAAGACCTCTTCTATCGCCTCAACGTTGTGCGGCTGCATGTGCCGCCCTTGCGCGAAAGACGCGAAGATATACGCAGGCTTGCGCGCACGCTCTTGCAAGCTGCGGCGGCCAAGCACGGGCGAAGCTTGAAGGAGTTTGCGCCTGCGGCCATCAGCCTGCTTGAAGCTTACGAGTTTCCGGGCAATGTGCGCGAGCTGGCGAATATTATAGAGCGTGCAGTGATCGTTGCTAGTGGCGCGCGTATTGAAGAGACGGATTTGCCGGAGACTGTGCGCGCGGCAGCCGTGGCTCTGGAGAGAGGGCGGCGCAGGCGAACGCTCGCAGAGCTGGAGGCCGATTACATCGTCGAGACGCTCAAGGCTGCGCGCGGCAACAAGTCCGAAGCCGCACGCCTGCTCGGCATCAGCCGCAAGAATCTCTACGAAAAGCTCGCACGCTACGAAGCGGAGGCCGGAGTGCGGAGGTCGGAGGCGGGTAAAAAAACTGATGTTGACCTCTAAAGCTCCAGCCTCTCACATCAGCCTTTATGCGTTTGCGTCTGATCTGGGTCGGGAAGACTAGAAACGAGCACCTGCGCGCGCTGGTCGAAGAATATTTGAAGAGACTCTCGCGTTTCGGGCGTTACGAAATTATGGAGCTGCGCGAGAGCACGGCGCGCGAGGCGCGCGAGGGCATCGCGGAAGAGGGTAAGCGCATCTTAAACTCCCTGCATCAGGACAGCTTTGCGGTCTTGCTGGATGTGCAGGGACGCCAGTACAGCTCGGAGGAGCTGGCGGGTCAGATAGAGCGCTGGCAGGTCGAGGGCAAAAAGGAAGTGGCCTTTATCATCGGCGGGCACAATGGAGTTTCGGCGGAGGTCGTGAAGCGCGCCAATCTGCGCTGGTCCATGTCGAGCCTGACGCTCACGCATGAGATGGCACGCGTCCTGCTCGTCGAACAAATTTATAGGGCCTACACGATCATACACGGTTTGCCATATCAGAAATGAGGAACTCTGTACGCGTGAGCGACGAATAGGAAATTGGTCCGCTCTGGATTTCGCGTTCGGCGTTCCGACTTGATCGTTATTATCAACAGGGGGAGCAATGGATAAGAGAAGAGTCAAAGTTTTTAGGGACAGGCTGCTGGACCGCCGCGAATCGCTGGTCGGGCAGGTCATGGAGGCCGAGATGCACAGCCGCGAGCGCGACTCGGAGGCGACGCAAGACCCCGCGGACATGGCCGCCAATGCTTATAACAAAGAGCTGCTGGTCTCCATGAATGCTAATGACCGGCAGTTGCTCCAACTGATAGACGAGGCTTTGGAGCGTATAGAGGACGGCGCATTCGGCCTCTGCGTGCATTGCGGCGAGCCTGTCCAGGATAAACGGCTGGAAGCCATTCCCTGGGCGCGTCATTGCCTGCGCTGCCAGGATTTACAGGAACGCGGTCTGTTGACCGAAGAAGAAGAATAGGCTCGCGCGCCCGCGTCATGAGATAATGAGCGGCCTCAAGGCTTGAACCGTTCAAGCCTTGAGGCCGTTTTGCTATCTATAGTTTTATCCCCGGCAAATTCGTCCGCCTTCAGCGCCCTTGATGCCGCTCGCCATGCCGCTCAAAAACGCCGCCAACTCGCTTTATGATGCCGCGCTCGCGCTTCTCTATCCGCAGCCGTGCGCTATCTGCTCCGCGAGCGTGGAGTCCAACGCGGATGGCGTGGCGTGCGCCGCGTGCTGGCAAAAGACGCGCCTCTTTTCCGGCGCGGAGACTGTCTGCTGGAAGTGCGGCGCACCGGCGGGCGGGAGTGTGCCGGAAGATAAACGCGAAGGCGTGCGCTGCGGGCGATGCGAGACGGAAGAGTTTACGGCGGCGCGCGCTTGCGGCGTCTACGAAGGCGCTCTGCGCGCCAGCATCCTCGCCTTGAAACGAGAGCCGCATGTCGCCGCGCGGCTGGTCCAACTGATGCTTGAGGCTCTTGGCCGCGCGCCGCTCGAACACGTCACAAGCATCCTGCCCGTCCCGCTTCATCCGGAGCGCGAACGCGAGCGTGGTTTCAACCAGGCGGCCTTGCTCGGACGCGCTCTCGCCGCACGCTCCGGCCTTAGGCTCGACGAATGGAGTCTGCGCCGCAGCCTTCAGACGGAGCGCCATCGCACAGGGATGGATGCGCGCGCACGCCGCGAGAGCGTCGCGCAAGCTTTTGTGGTCCAGCGCCCGCGCCTCATACAAGGCCAGAGCATCCTGCTCGTGGACGATGTTTTTACGACCGGAGCGACCGTTTCATCATGCGCTGCCGCCCTCAAGCTGGCCGGAGCTTTAGAGGTGCTGGTGCTGACGCTCGCCAGGCCAATTTAGATGTAGAATGCCGCGAGGCCGCGTGTCCGAGATGAAAACTGGCATCTGGCATACGGCATCCGACACCTGTATGATGTCCGCATGAAGACCTTATATCCACCCATAGAGCCTTTCGAGACAGGCATGCTAACGGTCTCGCCCGTGCACACGCTCTACTACGAGCAGTGCGGCAATCCCGCGGGGCAGCCTGTCGTTTTCCTACACGGCGGTCCGGGCGGCGGAATCGTCCCTGACTATCGCCGCTACTTCGACCCTGCGGCCTATCGCATAGTCCTCTTCGACCAGCGCGGCTCGGGCCGCAGCACGCCGCACGCCAACCTCGAAGAGAATACGACCTGGCATCTGGTCGCGGATATAGAGAGCTTGCGCGAGCATCTGGGCATTGAAAGCTGGATGGTCTTTGGCGGCTCCTGGGGTAGCACGCTCGCGCTGGCCTACGCGCAGACGCATCCCGCGCGCACGCGCTCGCTGGTCCTGCGCGGGATTTTCCTGTGCCGGCAGAAGGAGATTAGCTGGTTTTACCAGGAGGGCGCGAGCGCCATCTTTCCGGATGTGTGGGAGGAGTATCTGCGGCCCATCCCGCCTGAAGAGCGCGGCGATATGGTCAGCGCATATCACCGCCGACTGACGAGCGAAGATGAAGGGGTGCGGATAGAGGCTGCGCGCGCCTGGTCCATCTGGGAGGCCAGCACTTCAAAGCTCTTCCCGGACGAGGACTTGATCGAACACTTCGGCGACCCGCAGTTCGCCATCGCCTTCGCGCGTATCGAATGCCACTACTTCATGCACCATGCCTTTTTCGAGACTGACAACTTTCTGATTGAGAATGTCGGAAAGATTCGACACATCCCGTCGGTCATCGTGCAGGGACGCTATGATGTTGTCTGCCCCATGATGAGCGCCTGGGAGCTGCATCGCGCCTGGCCCGAAGCCGAGTTGAAAGTCATCGCGGACGCGGGGCATTCGGCAACCGAGCCGGGCACGATTGGCGCGCTCGTGGAGGCGACAGACCGCTTTCGAGAAGGGCTGTCAAGCATCGCTCCGCCCGGTTGATGAGGCTTACGCGAGAGAGCCTTTCTGCATCCAAAGATGGTCCGGCCTGAAACCTTTTTGACACTGGCCGTCACGCTTCGTTATTATCTGAGGGCAATATGAATGGACGCGTCCTAGTCCTGAACGCATCTTTCGAGCCGATCAATGTGTGCACCGAGCGGCGCGCGATTGTGATGATTTTCAAAGGTGTAGCCCGCGTCGAAGAGCATAACGGTCACATGGTTCATTCGGCTAAGCTCTCGATACATGCTCCTTCGGTCATACGCCTTGTCGAATACATACACATTCCCTTTGAGCGCCGCTCGCTCTCGCGCAAGAACATACTGCTGCGTGACCATTCGGCCTGCCAGTATTGCGGCAGGCAGTATCCACCATCGGAACTGACGCTGGACCACGTGCACCCGCGTTCGCGCGGAGGCGACTCGACGTGGGATAATCTGGTGGCGTGCTGCAAGCGTTGCAATCATCGCAAAGGCAACCGGACACCGGAAGAGGCCGGGATGCATCTCTCGCGTCGCCCGCGCGGATTCTCGCTCCATGTCAATCGCCAGATTATGCGATACCTGGGCCGCGCAGACATGACCTGGCGCAAGTATCTCTTTTACGAATCGAACGCGGAAGAATAGCTCATCAAGCCCTCTTTGTTCTTCGGGTGGAATCAGTCGGCGGAGGAAATTAAGAGTCATGAATCAAATAATCTTATTAGGCTTTATGCCGCAAGGGACCGAATGGCTGCTCATCCTGCTGGTTATCCTGCTGATTTTCGGAGGGACCAAGCTGCCGCAACTGGCGAAAGCCCTGGGCCAGAGCAAGCGCGCTTTCAAGGAAGGCCAGAGAGAGGCCGAAGAGGAAGAAAGGCTCGAAGAGTTGCAGCGTCAGGAATCAAATAAAAATCTCTCTTCGCTAAGCGACGAAGAGTTGGTTGCCGAAGCACGCCGCCGCGAAGGTCTGCGCTCGGCCAACACACGGACGGAAGAAGACAAGCTCCTCAAGTAAATCTCCAGCAAAAAATAGGAAGGCAAAAGTGAAGACCGAAAGGCCGCGCCCTTTCTTCACTTTTGCCTTTCGCTTTAGAAGTATGCTACCCGCGCACAGGCACGCACCTGTAGACAATGATTCCAATCCGAGATGCTTTTATGGTTTGCCATTACGCATCTCAAGGACAACATCAATCAAGGTATTCAATTTTGATCCGTCTGCCCCTGTGCTTCTGCGAGCCTGGATAGCGACTCTTCTGTCCTTGCTTGTGCATTAGTTGCAAGCTTACTCTGCCTTTCGTCCGACCACCAGCGTCGCCTTGACCGAGAGGGTAAAGTTCATCTCGTGACGCTCTTCGTCAATCAGGCTGCCGATCTCCTGTGAGACGCGTGCACGCACGTCTCCATCGGGGAGGGATTCGAGCCAGCCTTTGAGCAGAAAATCCGTTATCAATGGCGAGTTCAAAAACTCTTCGCCCGACTCGTACTCGAACTCTTCGATGCTGGTCCAGGATGTAATACCTGCGACTCCCTCACGCTCGACCAGCCTTTCTATTTCAGAGACGGTGGGCAGGCTCTTAATCAACGATTCGACATTCGCCGCATGCTCTTCAAGATCGGCACGGCGCAGAGCTTCCCAGTAGATGGAAAAGAATTCACCGAAGCTCGAAGAGGTCGGCAGGCTCAGAGCAAGCGTGCCGCCAGGCGCTGCGACGCGGACCATCTCCGCGACAATCTCCGGCAGACGCTCAGGCGAGATAAGAGTCGCGTCGCCGACCACCAGGTCGAACTCGTCATCTTCAAAGCTCAGCGCCTCAAGCTGGTTGCGACGAAATTCAGGCTCTATCCTCATCACCATGGCTTTGGCGCGTGCCAGCTCAAGCCGCTCTTCGCTCTCATCGACACAGACTAGATTGAGATCATCGCCCGCGCGCTCTCCGAGCGACATCGCATGAACGCCCGTGCCCGAACCGACATAGAGCGCGCGTCCCTTCTTGGGCAGCTTGACATGCTCGTCCACCAGGACAGCGAACCTCTCGCCCCAGTCGGTTGCCACATATAACTCATGAAGAAAAGCCAGCTCTTTATCTGATTTGTTCGCGCTCAACTGTTAATCTCCCTGGACCAAGATCAAGTTATTTAGAATAATGCTCTGCCCCTAGAAAGTGTATAGAGACATACGGCTCGTCGCCGATCACCCAACTATCATGGGCTACCGGAGGAACGTAAAAGAGACTGCCGGATGTGAGTTCTATATTGGTCCCGTCGTTCATGGCGACCATCGCACGACCCGCAACGACCAGCCCGACATGCTCTACCTCGCAGAGCGGCGTGCCCGCCAGCGGGCTGACATGCTCGGACCACTTCCATCCGGGCTGATATGTGGCCCTCCCGATAGTCAGACCGCCAACGATGACAATCTCAAACTTGCCCTTCTCAAAGACACGCGTCTCGTCAGGGTCTTCAAACCGCTTCAGTATAACTTCGAGCATTGGTCTCCCTCTTTAAAAGCTCCGTCGTGATCGAGATGCCCGCGAGCTTAACAATATTCCTCCGGCTCGCCCCGCTTCTCTTCCGGCTTCTGCTCTTCATCATAATAGACGCGTCCCTGCAAAGCTTGAGGCAGGCAATCCATCTCTTCCTTCGCGGCCTTGTCGCTATGAACATAACGATAGCCGCTGCCGTAGCCGAGCCGTTTCATCAAGGGCGTGATGGCGTTGCGCAGGTGGAGCGGAACAGGCTCGCGCGCCGTCTCTGAGGCATCGGCGGCGGCGGCGAAATAGGCTCGCTTGACGGCGTTGGATTTCGGGGCCCGGGCCAGATAAAGGGTCGCCTGCGACAACGGGTAGAGAGCTTCGGGCAGACCTATGAGCCGCGTAATCTCCGCGGCGGCGGCGGCCTGGACCATCGCCTGTGGGTCTGCCAGCCCTATATCTTCAGAGGCGAGTATGCAGAGTCGGCGCGCGATGAAGATGGGGTCGGCCCCGCCTTCGATGAGCCGCGCGAGCCAGTAGAGAGCCGCGTTCTGGTCCGAATTACGCAGTGACTTGATGAGCGCTGAGGCCAGGTTGTAGTGCTCCTCGCCGCCCTTGTCATAAGCGTAGTGCGCGCGGCCCAGAGCTTCTATAATCGTCTCAGCCGTGACGTGGCGAATGCCTTTCCGGTCCGGCGCTGTGGATTCGACGGCTGCTTCGAGCGCGGCCAGCGCGACGCGCGCATCTCCCGCGGCTGAGCGCGCCATGCGGGAAATCATCTCGTCCGAGAGCTTCGCCTTCAACTGGCCCAGCCCTCTTTCCTCATCAATGAGCGCGCGTCGAATAATCGTCTCGATCTCTTCCTGGTCCAGTTGATTGAGCACTAGAACGCGTGTGCGTGAAAGCAGTGCGCCCGTCACTTCAAACGAAGGATTCTCCGTCGTCGCTCCGATAAGCGTCACTGTCCCGTCTTCGACGGCGGGCAGGAGCGCATCCTGCTGAGATTTGTTAAAGCGATGTATCTCGTCTATAAAGAGGACCGTGCGCTCGCCGCGTTTTCTCTCCAGGCGAGCTTCGCTGATGGCGGCCCGCACATCTTTGACCCCTGAGAAAACAGCCGAGAGCGGGATGAAACGCGCGCCGCTCTTTTCCGCGAGCAGCCGCGCCAGCGTCGTCTTGCCAGTGCCTGGTCCACCCCAGAGGATAAGCGAAGGCAAAGCTCCCCCGCCTTCAATCAGGCGACGCAGGACGCGGCCCTCGCCCACCAGATGCTCCTGGCCCACAAACTCCGCGAGCGTGCGCGGGCGCATCCTCTCAGGCAAAGGAGAGGGAATGTTTGCTTCCCGCTCCTCTTCAGGCTCGGGGAAGAGCTTTTCGGTCTTACGGGCCGCCATCAGCGAAGCTCCTGAATTTTTGGAGAAACCGTCAAATCTTTATGCTTTACAGACTCATCCCGGAAGTATTAAAAGAGAATCCCGAAGATAGGAAAGCTTAGCACAAAGTAGTCAGGCGAAGGGAATTGGCGCGCCGGCTAAAGAGGGCTGAAAATCTAGAGGGAACGCTGCCCGCGCCTTCTTCGTATAGCAGAACGAGCGCGAGAGGCCGCTAACGGAGCGGGCGGCGCGAACGCAGAATTCATCACACTTGCGAGGTTTGGGAAATGAAAGAAGCAAAGGATATGTTAAGAATTGCAGTCATCATAGTTTTGAGCTTATTCGTTTTGATCGTCGGCGGATCACTGGCATTAACTGCCGTAGGGATTATCATCGGTATACTCTCTGGCCTGGCAGTCTTTCTGATTAAGCTGGCCGTCGTCGTCGCCATCGGCTACCTGATACTCGTGGGCGTCCGCGCCCTCCTGCGATAAAGACAAAGAGGGCGCACGCCAGTCTCATTTTCAGAGCACTCGCCTGCGCCCTTCAGATTTTTCATTCATCCCACCGCAGCTAAATTTCCCGCTTTGCCATCTTCTCCGCCGACCCTTATTAACCTACACGTTAAAGCGAAAATGTACCACATCGCCTTCCTGCATCACGTAGTCTTTGCCTTCCAATCTTAATAAGCCCTGCTCGCGCGCCGAGGCGTAAGAGCCCGCGCGCATCAGCTCGTCGTAGCTGACAACTTCGGCGCGAATAAAGCCGCGCTCGATGTCCGAGTGAATGACTCCGGCGGCCTGCTGTGCGCGCGTGCCCTGCGGGATGGTCCAGGCGCGCACCTCCTTTTCGCCAGCCGTCAGGAAGGACATCAGGCCGAGCAGCCGATAGGCGCTCTTGATTAAATTGTCAACGCCGCTGCCCTTTACGCCGAGCGCCGATAGATAATCCTGGCGCTCATCCGGCGGCAGCTCGACCAGCTCCGCTTCGAGCTGGGCGCAGATGACTATGCACTCTGCGTTTTCGCTCGCGGCGATTTCCTGGACCGTGCGGACATGCTCATTCTGGTCCACGCCTTCCGAAAGCGATGCTTCGTCAATGTTGGCTGCATAGATGGTCTGCTTCATCGTGAGCAGGAAGAAGCCGCGCGCCAGGAGGCGCTCTTCAGCCGTCAATTCAACGGTGCGCGCCGCGCGGCCCTCTTCGAGCGCGAGCAGCAGCTTATTGACCAGCTCAATCTCTGCGCGCGCGGTCTTGTCGCCGCTCTTGGCAATCTTTTGTGCGCGCTCGCGCCTGCGCTCAAGCGTGGCGAGGTCTGCCAGCGCCAGCTCTATCTGGATCGTCTCGATATCGCGGCGCGGGTCAACAGAGCCTTCAACGTGGACGATCTCTTCGCTCTCGAAACAGCGCACGACCTGGACCACAGTGTCCGTCTCGCGTATGTTGGCGAGAAACTGGTTGCCCAGCCCCTCGCCCTTAGACGCGCCGCGCACGAGTCCAGCGATGTCCACAAACTCCACAGTCGCGGGCACGATGCTGTTCGTCTTAACCAGCCTGGCGAGCGGCTCAAGCCTCTCGTCCGGGACGGGGACGACGCCGACGTTCGGCTCTATGGTGGCGAACGGATAGTTGGCGGCGAGCGCGGCGGTCTGGGCCGTGAGCGCGTTAAAGAGTGTGGACTTGCCGACGTTAGGCAGCCCGACGATGCCTGCGCGGAGCATGGTTGTACCTCAATCTGTCTCAATCAGCGAGTTGACGGCGAAACTCAATTTTGTACACCGTGACGCGCGCGCTGTCCAGCGCCCAAGGCGCTCGCCCTCTTCAAACTTGTGACGGCCTGCGCTCCTGACTCTCTTTTCCTGCTGTGCTGTGGAAACCATGCGTCAAGCTCCCTGTGCTCGTAAGTATCAAGGATGAAGTGGTCGCATCCGGGGTAGACGGTAAATTTTACGTCATGGCCCGGAGCCTTGAGGGCCTGGACCATTGCTTTGCGTATATACGCGCCACTTCGCGTATAATCTGCGGCGGCCTGTGGCTTCCCGGCGTTCTACCGAAATTACAAAATCTTTTGTTGTCCTGACCGTTTATGATTTTCGCACTTCTGCTGGTCCTAATCGCGATGGCTGGCGGCGCGGCGGCGACCTACTGGTACGATGAAGACGCTCCACTCGCCGCGCGTCTCTGCTCAGGCACAGCGACGGGGCTGGCCGCCTTCGGTTTCATAGGCTTTATCATAGCCTCTTTCGTTGGACTCAATAACCTCACGCTGATGCTGACAGCCATCGCCGTCGCTTCGCCCCTGCTGCTCTTAACCATGCAGCGTCCGGGCGAGAGGTTTCGCGCAGACTTTGCTCTCTTGGCGAGGGAGACGCGGCGGGCTGTGAGCCGTCCGGCCTGGGACACGACGGGCTATCTTATCTTTTATGCCGCGGTCGCCATTATCCTCTGGCTGGCCTTTGACCGCGTGATGTTCAAGCAGGCGGACGGCGCTCTCTATACGGGCGTGCTCAATAATTACGGCGACCTGCCCTTTCATCTGAGCGTCATCACCAGCTTTGTTTACGGCCAGAACTTCCCGCCCGAAGACCCCACGTTTGCGGGCATCAAGTTTACCTATCCCTTCATCGTTGATTTTGTCGCGGCCTGCCTGGTCCGTGCGGGCGCTTCTCTGCGCGAGGCGATGTTGATAGAGAACTTCGTGCTCGGCCTGGCCTTCGTCGGATTGCTTCATCGCTGGGCGCTTGAGCTTGTGCGCGACCGCCTCGCGGCCATCCTCACGCCCGTACTTATTCTCTTGAGCGGCGGCTTCGGCTGGCTCCTCCTCTTCAATGACATGCAAAAGAACGAAGGCGGCCTCTTCAGCGTGCTCGGCAACCCGCCGCACTCTTACACGATTATTCCTGAGACGACCTGGCGCTGGGGCAACTCCGTCAATTCATTACTGCTGACGCAGCGCAGCTTCCTGCTCGGCCTCCCGCTCGCCCTCATGGTTATGACAGGATGGTGGGCCGCGATTAATGGCGATAGGGAAAAGCTGGAACGCGAGCGGCTGGCGAGGGAAGAGGAAGAAAAAAAGAGAGCCAAGAAGAAGAAGAGAGTGGAAGAGGCTGCCCAGACTCCGCCAGCTTCCAAGAGCTTCTTTCATCTTCCGGGCATCGCTGGTCCAGAGCGGCGTATGGTGGCGGCTGGCATCTTCGCGGGATTTTTGCCGCTCGTGCATGCGCACAGCTTTATCGTCGTGATGGGGATGGGAGCTTGCCTCGCCCTGCTTTTCTGGAACTGGCGACTCTGGGCCATCTTCTTTATCGCGGCGACGGCCATCGCCCTGCCGCAGCTTTACTGGTCCACGCACGGCAGTTCCGTACAGTCTGGCAGCTTCTTCGGCTGGCAGTTCGGATGGGACAGGGGAACGGAGAATGTCTTCTGGTTCTGGCTCAAGAATACAGGGCTGTTTATCCCGCTCACGATTGCGGCCATCTGCTGGCGTGGGCAGGATAAAGTCGTGCCGCGCCGCGTGCTTCTTTTCTTTCTGCCGTTCACGCTCTGTTTTATCATTCCGAATCTGGTCCGGCTCGCGCCCTGGGTATGGGATAATGTCAAGGTGTTGTTCTACTGGTGGATTGCTTCCGCGCCGCTCGTCGCGCTCTTTATCGCGTACCTCTGGCGGCGCGAAGGCAAGGAACGCGCTCTGGCCGCGCTCTTGCTCGTAGGGCTGACGCTGGCAGGAGCTTTGGATGTCTGGGGCATCGTCGCGGGCAAGGCGCAATACCAGGAGTTTGACAGGGACGGCATCGCGTTTGCCGAGATGATTAAGCTCAGAACTGGTCCACGCGATATGATTCTTCACGCGCCGATTCATAATCATCCGGTGTTTCTCACGGGCAGGCGTTCGCTGATGGGCTATCCGGGTCACATCTGGACTCACGGGCTGAAGTTTTCGGACCGCGAAAGAGATATCAAACGCATCTACATGGGCGGGCCGGAAGCGCAGCAGTTGCTTGCCAGATACGGGATTGATTATCTCGTCGCCAGCCCGCTCGAAGGAATGGTGATGCCTATCAATAACGCGTTCTTCTTACAATTTGAGAAGGTTGGAGAGACGGGTGGATACCAGCTCTACAAAGTCGCGCGCCGGTAAAGAGCAGAAGAAAGCTCGCTCGAAGGCTAAGGGACAACAGGCTGCGGGCGCGCCCCATCTGGACCAGCCCGGTGCCGCCGCAGTCTCCAAACGCGCGTGGCTCATCGGCAGCATCTCCGTGATGCTCGTCGCGGCCTGCCTGCGTCTCTATGACCTCAACCTCGTACCGCTGCATCATGACGAGGGCGTCAACGGTAATTTCCTCTTGACGCTCTTTCGCCAGCACATTTATCGCTATGACCCGTCGAATTATCACGGGCCGACGCTCTATTATTTTGCGCTCGCAATCTCTTATCTGCTCGGACTCAATACCTTTGCGATTCGGCTGGTGACGGTCCTCTTTGGTCTGGCGACTATCTGGCTGGTCCTGCTCCTACGCAGGCACATCGGCGCGGTCGGGTCTCTAACGGCGGCGGCGCTGCTGGCCGTCTCGCCCGGCGCGGTCTATCTCTCGCGCTACTTCATACACGAAACGCTCTTCGTCTTCTTCACGCTCGGCATAGCTTATGCCGCGCTCAGATACTACGAAGCTGCGCATCCCGTTTATCTCTGGCTGGCTTCGGCTTCGGCGGCGCTGCTCTTTGCGACCAAAGAGACGGCCATCATTTCCGCTGGCGTCTTTCTCATCGCGCTTGCAGTGATGACTGTTTACGTGCGGCTCAGGGAGAGGCTGCGCGGCGAGACCGGGAAAAAGGGAAGAGGAGTGTACAGCGGGAAATCCTGGCAAGGCGGTGCGGCGATAGATGAAGGGGCGCGCGGGCTGGAGCGTTTCGGCGGACCGATTTCAGTCCTGACGCACACGCTGGTCGCGCTCCTTATCTTCATCGTCGTCAGCGTGCTTTTCTATTCCTCCTTTTTTACCAACTATCCGAAGGGCGTGCAGGATGCGCTGAGCACGTTCAAGTTCTGGTCCAGGACCGGGAAGGAAGCGCACGTCCATGAGTGGTACACGTATCTCGGCTGGCTCTGGCAGGAGGAAGCGCCGCTGCTGGCGCTCGGCGCTCTGGGCGCTCTCTGCGTTGTCTGGCGCGGCAGAAATCGCCTGGCTCTCTTTATCGCGCTGTGGGCCTTCGGGCTGCTCGCGGCCTATTCGCTCGTGCCATACAAGACGCCCTGGCTGACGCTCAACTTTATCGTCCCGCTGGCGATCATCGGCGGCTACGGCGTGGATGTCGTTTACAGAGCGGGCGATGATGTGATGCAGCGTCTTCCTGCGTTGCTGCTCGCACTGGCGGCCATCATTATCTGCTCTTATCAATCCATCCGGCTCAACTTTATCTATTACGACGACGACCACTATCCTTATGTCTACGCGCACACGCGCCGCGAGATGCTGGGCCTGGTTGATGAAGTCAATCGTCTGGCACAGCGCGCGGGGTCGGGTCAGCAGACGGGCATCACCATCATCTCGCCGGACTACTGGCCGCTCCCCTGGTACTTTCGTGATTACAAGCGCGTCGGCTACTTCGGGCGGATGGTCGAGACGGGCGAGCCAATCATCATCGGTAACGAGGGGCAGGATGCGCAGATGCAGGCTTCGCTGGCTAACCGCTATCGTCGCGTCGGCGCTTACGATCTGCGTCCGGGCGTCACGCTCGTGCTCTACGCGCGCAGCGACCTGTCGCAGTGAAAATGGCGCGGTCTCAGCTTGCGGCCCGTCAGTTGAGCTGCCCAATCCGCCCAGACGTGCAAATCTCTCGACCGGAAAATTTTTTGACAAAATTCGTGTATCTGTGCAAAATGCCCTCCGTACCCAGCACATCAGCAGTTTGACGACAACGGTTCTCCCTCGACCCTGTCCTGTTGTGTCGAATTGCGATTGAATCCCCTGTCATCCGTTTGAAGTTTGTCCGAGTTGCTGCGCGGCTATCCTTCGGGGCTGCTCGCACGGGGCGCGCTCTTGGTTGCGATTCGATTGCATTATTGATGTTACTTTCTGGCAAAGCTCTCAAGGGGCTTTTTCTCAAGAATCCCTCAACCATCGCTGATAGAGTCCATCATGGACAAACAAGAATTTGAATTCGGTGCTCTTAGCTCTCACGGTAGGTCTGTTTCGGAAGGAAACGAGAGGTCGTAGAGATACGTGACGCCTGAAGGCCCTCGGGCGCAGCCTATACGACTCTTAACTCAGGTTATCGGTGGATGCGTGGCCCTCTCTCTGCTCATCAACGATGACTGGTAAACAGCTCATCCTGTGCCGAAATAGCTTCGGCCTTATCAGTTAAAGGAAGACAAGTATGAAAAGCTCAGATCTCTTATATAGACGCCTTGATGCACGGTTTCGCTGGATGCTGATCTTTATTTTAGGACTCGGCACGCTCTGTTACGCCCTGCCTCTTTACAGGGCGCGGGCGGCAAACCCTACCAGCGGCACGCTGAGTCCTACGTTTACTTCGACGAATCCATCAAACAAGCTCGATTGGGACGGGACGGCTCCCGGCGGAAGCTCGGCGGTTGAAGCGACCTGCGTGGACGGAGTTAACTGCGACACGTTTCGGATTACAGCTTCGGGCACGACTGCCGACTGGGTTGGCAAGTTGATTCACGTGGAGATTCACTGGTCCAGTCCTTCGACAGATTACGACATGTATATACACAAGTGCCCGACCGCTGCTTCGACCAATGACGATTGCAACGCGACCGCCGAAGTGACGCACTCCGGCAACGGCACGACCACCTTCGAGGCGGCGGACATTGATGTCGGCAGCAACGGCGCGGGCGTTTATACGGTGCATGTCGTCTATTTCGCGGCGACGGCTGCCGACCAGTATCACGGCACGGCGACGGTCATCCCGGCCCTCGCGCCAGGAGCTCAGGGCGCTGGCCTGACACCCAGATTTCAAAACTACAATCCGCCCTTGAGCTTCACCAACATAGGCAAGGGGACGGACGCGGGCGAGCCTTCCATAGGCGTCAACTGGAAGACCAACAGGGCGATGTATATCTCAAACCTGACAACCTTCCGCGTGACCTTTGACGATTCCTGCCCGACCACGCCGAGCGCGCTGTGGGAAGACAAGAGCGCGCCTAATTCCGTCAGGAGTCTGGACCCGATTCTCTTTACGGACCACGGATACACGCCGTCCAATCCTCCCGTCGGGCGTACCTTCGTCTCGCAACTGTCGGGACAGGATAGCCTCGCAGCTTATACGGACGATGACGGTGATACATGGGTCCCGAGTCAGGGCGGCGGCATCCCTTCGGGCGTGGACCACCAGAGCGTCGGCGCAGGACCTTACAGCAAGAATCTTGAGCCGCCACACCCTGTCTATCCACACGCCGTCTACTATTGCTCGCAATCAGCAGTGACGGCCTTTTGTGCGCGCAGCGATGACGGCGGCCTGACATTTGGTCCGGGCGTGCCAGCCTATAATCTGAATCAATGCACCAACCTCCACGGGCACATCAAGGTCGCGCCGGATGGCACAGCCTATTTGCCAAATAGAAGCTGCGGCAATAAACAGTCTCTAGTCATTTCGACGGACAACGGCGTCACCTGGAGCATCAGTCAGGTTCCGGGTACTTCTCTTTCGGAAAACGACCCGGCTGTCAGCATCGGTCGCGGAGATGTAGTCAAGGACAAATTGGGGAATCCCATCGGCAGGGTCTACATGGCGTTTGCCAACAACGATACGGCTGCGGGCGTGGCCGTTTCGGATGACCGCGGGCAATCCTGGAAGAACATCACGGATGTCGGAGCTTTGGCTGGCGTCAAGTCGGTCGCCTTCCCGACCATCGTGGCCGGAGATGACGACCGCGCGGCCTTCGCTTTCATCGGCTCGACCACGGCGGGCACTCCTGAGCCACGCGATTTCCCGGGCGTCTTTTATCTCTACGTCGGCGTCACCTACGACGGCGGCAGAACCTGGCACGTGACTAACGCGACTCCGAACGATCCGGTCCAACGCAACGGGATACACCTCGGCGGCGGCTCGCCTCCACACCGCAACCTGCTGGACTTCATGGGTATTGACGTGGACAAGCAGGGACGCGTGCTGGTCGGTTACGCTGACGGCTGCGCTGGTCCAGCCTGCGTGCAAGCGCCGCAGACCGCCACGGGCAATGCTTACACGGAACTGGCTTCGATAGCGCGGCAATCAGGTGGTCGTCGCCTGTTCGCGGCCAATGATCCGACAGAGCCGACCGTCCCGGGCGCGCCTTTCGTCACGGTCGGGCGCGATGACGGGGTCGCGCACGTGACCTGGTCCGAATCCGACAACGGCGGAACGGCCATCACGGGTTACGCTATCCTGCGCGGCACAGCGCCGGGTAACGAAACGCTACTCGCAAATGTGGCGGGCAACGTCAATAAGTATGACGACCCGACAGCGGACGCGAACACCACCTACTATTACAAGGTCACGGCCACCAATTCGGTTGGCACGTCCTGCGGTAATAACGAAGTCCTCTCGAAGCCTATGGGCGATTCCAGGTGTACAGGAATCATCGTCGCCAACGATCTGGCCGGAGACCAGAAGGGTTCACCCGGTAATATGGACCTGGATATACGCGAAGTGCGCGTCGCGGATTTTGTCGAGGCCGGTGTCAACAAGGTCGCGTTCAAGATGAAGGTCACGGACCTCAGCTTGCTCGTACCCAACAGGCAGTGGCGCATCCTCTGGAACTATCCAGTGAAGGCGGCCAACGTGGCCGACGCGGATTTCACAGGCTCGTATTATGTCGGCATGAATACGGATGGGACGGGAGTTCCCACATTCGAGTACGGGACGGTGACGACCGTCGAGGCCGTGCCTGCCAATACGGCTACCCCGCACAAGTACGGGGCTGCCGACGGCGGTTCTGTGGACCAGCAGAATGGAATCATCACCATTATTGTTTCAGGCGACAAGATTGGGGATGCCAAAGCGGGCGACGTGTTGGGCGGGATGCT
>DASWMI010000065.1:0-22961 GCA_036399835.1 Pyrinomonadaceae bacterium
CAAGCGCGGAGAAGGTCTGATCGTCTCTCAGTTTCTTATCTATGTTGAGCTGGACCGTAGCATCGTCCGTGCCGTTGGTCCTGGGTGCTGCGGAGCCGCTGGACGTGCTGGTCGAGGGCGCTGACGTTCCGGGAACAGGGACGACGACCGTTTGCGGCGGCTGCTGGACGACGACGGGTTGCTGCTGCTGCGGGGCAGGCTGTTGTTGAATAATGACCGGCTGCTGCTGAACGGGCGTCGGCTGCGAGGTTGCGACGCGGACGTTCATGTTCTCATCCGTCGTCTGGTTACTTCTGGTCAAGGCCCAGGCGATAATCGCCGTCAGCGCGATGGCCGTAATGGCGACCGCCGCGACGACTCCGGTTGAGACTCCGCGACGCTCAGGGATATGTCCCGTCTGTGTGTGGACCACCTCGCGCCGCGTGGTCGGCGTTTCAACCACGACGCGGCTTCTTTTCTGTTCTTCATCGTATGCCATAAAGCTGTCTCCTAAACCTTTATTTGTAGAATTAAATGCTGCGAGGCTTCCTCTGCTCGATTAGCGTCTGTCGTTTGAACGTCAGAAAGGGTGGCCGAACTTAACGACCACCCCCGGCGACGTTCTCTCTTTAATTAGTTCGGCGGCGATAGTGTCGGCTTCTCCTGGTGTAGACATAAGAAGTGCCCGCGCCGATGGCTGCTCCGGCGACCGTGGCCTTCTTGCCGCCGAGCGCAGAACCGACACCGGCTCCGGCGACCGTGCCGCCCGCGACCGTCGCAATACGGCGATTGCGTTGCTTGAAATGCCTGCGCGCGGCGCGTCTGTTCATGGCGTAGACAGTTGCGCCGCCGCCGCCTATGGCCGCGCCCTTCTTGCCGCCGAGGAGCGCGCCCGCAACTGCGCCGCCGCCGATAATCGCCGCCGTGCGCGACTTACGCCCGAAACGTGAGCGACGCCTGCGGTCCTGCGCCGACACCAGAGGCATTGCCAGCTCCGCAAGTAGAACAAAGCAAAGTAGTAATAAGACCAATCTCTTCATCCGTAAACCTCCTCCTCAAAATACCTGTGCCAGGATAGAATTCATCAAGGGAGAGCGACATCGCATACGTCTCTTCTTCAGCAAATCGTATTCCGTCCAACGACACGCCGCCGCGAAAAGCAGGAAGAGCCTGATTCTCTTGAGTTTCCAGCCCGCTCAAGGGTCATCCGGACGAGGCCGCTTTGATTTCGGAGCGAATGCATTTAGGACAACTTCGGAAGCGTTGAACGAGGAATAATCAAAGATAAGCTAAAAGAGATTGATTCTTTAACCTTACTTATGACTCATTGCTTCAGTGGTCCAGTCAATCAGTGAGACGGCTTGTCTTCATTTATCTTTCACACCGCCCTGGTTCGCGCTCTCGCCTTCATTGGTTTCTACCACATCGTTTCTTTTGTTTGACCGTTTGTACACTGTCTCGCATAATTCTCTTTATGACGACGGCAATCATTCATCATCCGCTCTTTAGAGAGCACGAGACGGGCGAGCATCATCCCGAGAGACCCGAGCGTTATACGGTCGTGATGGAGGCTTTGCGCGGCGATGCGGGATTATGGCCGAAGCTTTTGGAGAGGGAGGCAGGACCAGCGCCGCGCGGGGTCGTGCAGTCTTGCCACACGCCGCAGCACTTCAAGCGCGTCGAGCGCGCAGTCAGCGAAGGCTTCGGTTATCTGGATGCCGATACGGTGGTCTCTTTACGCTCTTTCGATGCGGCCCTGCACGCTGCGGGGGCGGCCTGCCTGGCCGTGGACCTGTTGATGAAGGGCGAGGCCGAGAACGCCTTTCTGCCCTTGCGCCCACCGGGCCATCACGCGACCTCGGAGACGGCCATGGGCTTCTGCCTTTTTAACAACGTCGCCATCGCCGCGCGTTACGCTCAGACTACTTACAGAGAGATTGAACGCGTCGCCGTCATTGATTGGGACGTGCATCACGGCAACGGCACGCAGGGAATTTTTTATGACGACCCGAGCGTCTTCTTCTTCTCCATGCACCAGTATCCGTGGTATCCGGGGACGGGCGCACGCGGCGAGACGGGCGTCGGGCGCGGGCGCGGCTACTCCCTGAATATTCCGGTGCGTGCGCAGACCCCGCGCCAAGAGCAGCGGCGTATGTTTCTGGCGGCGCTCGAAGAGATAGGCTCGAAGTTCAAACCCGACCTCGTCATTATCTCTTCAGGGTTCGATTCGCACGAAGCAGACCCTCTGGGCCAGCTCAAGCTTGAGGATGAAGACTTCGCGCAGATGACCCTGGCCGTCAGGGAGTGGGCTGCGAGCGCCTGCGCAGGTCGTGTTATTTCCTGCATGGAGGGCGGCTATAATCTTCAGACGCTGGGCCAGACGGCGCGCGCTCATGTCTTGAGCCTGGCGAGCGTCAGGCAGTCAGGCAGCCAGTAGTGATGAAGCCTTAGAATCTGCTTAGTGCTTTCAGCTTTTTGCTCACAGCCTATTGCTCAAGGCTTGCCGCTCAACGCTTACGGCCTACAAATAATGTTTGCTCATCGGCGTGTTCGTGCGCTAAACTTCGCGTCACTTAATGTTTCGGGGCGGTAGAAAGCCTTGCCTGCGAGACATTTGAAAGAGAAGCTGCGCTGACCCTTTCGAGACGCTCCATGACTGCCGGGAAAGCCAGAGACAACAGAGCGCAGGGCGCTCGCCCAAGTTAGATGAAAGCCGGAGCGCACTTCCCCGTGCTTTCAAACGGAGACAAGAGACCATGCCAGACGTAGACATCACGTGCGCCGAATGCGGCGAGACGTTCCCCTTTACCGAACGCGAACAGGACTATTACAGCTCGCGTAATCTCTCACAACCGAAGCGTTGCAAGACTTGCCGCGACGCGCGGCGCTCGCAGTTTGGAGGCAATCAGAGAGGCGGCAGCGGCGAAGAGCGCCAGCGCTTTGAGATTACCTGCGACCAGTGCGGCAGAACAGACACGGTGCCCTTTAAGCCTTCGAGCGGCAGACCCGTGCTCTGTAGTAGCTGCTTTAGCGCCGGTCGTGAGCAGCAGCGAACCTGAACGACAGCACGCGCGCCGGAAGCGGCTGTGAACAAATTTGCAGCCGCTCCCGTATATCCGGTTTGACGCAGGGAAATTGCCAGCGAACAGGGTTGGGCTGAGCTACTGGCCTTGAGCCGCAGCCCGTATCAAAGAAACATCTGCGGCTGTACATCTCGTCCGGGAGACTTTAGCCGAATCGTCATCTTCTGATTTTGATGAGCTACGAAACTATCCAATTTGAACTCCGCGAAGGCGTGGCGCTCATCACGCTCAATCGTCCCGCTGCGCTCAACGCTTTGACGATGCAGATGGGGCGAGAGTTTCTCGGCGCGACCGATGAAGCGCGCGAGCGCGGAGCGCGTGCGGCCATCCTGACGGGAGCAGGACGCGCCTTCTGTGCGGGCGGCGACCTGCGCGAGATGCAGCAGATGGCCGAGAGAGAAGGCAGGATAGAAGCCTTCTTTGATGAGCCTCTGCGCCTGCTGCACGATTGCGTACTGCAAATCAGGCGCATGCCTCTGCCCGTCATCGCCGCCGTTAACGGCGCGGCTTCCGGTGCCGGATGCAACCTGGCGCTCGCCTGCGATCTGGTCGTCGCCAGTGAGAGCGCTCGTTTTAACCAGGCCTTTATCAAGATCGGCCTGACGCCTGATTGCGGCGGGACCTTTATCCTGCCGCGCCTCGTCGGGATGAGACGCGCGACGGAGCTTTTGATGACGGGCGAGGTCGTGGATGCCGGGAGCGCTCTTGAGATGGGCATGATTAACCAGGTCGTGCCGGATGAGAAGCTTTTGGAGACGGCTCAAGCGCTCGCTCTACAAATGGCAAGCGCGCCGACCGCAGCTATCAGCCGGATCAAGGAGCTGCTGGACCAGAGCGCGACTAATGATTACGGAGCGCAACTGGAACTGGAACGCCAAGTCCAGATTCAGTCAGGACAGACAAAAGATTTCAGAGAGGGCGTCGCAGCCTTTATAGAAAAACGGCCACCAGGGTTTCTCGGTGGATAAAACGTTTTCAAAACCGACACAGGCTGCGAGCCGCCAGGACAAAATCCGGCGGCTCTTCTTATTGGCCGAAGGGTCTGGAAAAAAGAGAAGAGGAGTGAAGGGTTGGAAAAAGAAGCGAGGTTGATTGAGACGGAATCAACGGCCCTTGAAGCCACCAATCCCCGGACCAGTTTCGTGAGGTGTTTATGGCAACGCTGACTTACAGGAAGTTACTGCGCGACAATCGTTCCTTCAGGAGATTGCTGTCGGGGCAGGTCGTCTCGGAGCTTGGCAACTGGTTCAACTTTATTGCCGTGCTCGGATTGGTCCGCACGGTCTCGCTGGGTGCGCCGGAAGCGACGGCTGTACTGATCGTGCTGCGTCTGGCTCCCTTCGCTCTTTTTGCGCCCATCGCTGGCGCATTCGCCGACCGCTGGTCGCGCAGGGCCTTGATGATTGGCTCAGACCTGGCGCGCGCCGTCTTCGCGCTCGGCTTTCTGCTCGTCAGAGGACCGGAAGACATCTGGATAGCATACGTCTGCACGGCCATCTCGACGCTGCTGGCGGCCTTCTTCGAGGCCGCGAAGAATGCTTCGATGCCGAACATCACGGGCGGGCAGGGTCTGCTGGCCGGAAACGCGCTGATGTTCTCGACGCGCTTTCTGTTGATGTCGCTCGGCGCGGCGCTCGGCGGCGCAGCCTCCGCACGCTTCGGTTACGAGGCCGCCTTCATCATCAACGCGCTCTCCTTTCTGGTCTCAGCTTACTCCATCTGGCTCATCCCTGAGCACGCGATGAGAGAGGCCGACGATGAAGCCAAGGCTGGACCAGTTGAAGGGCGCGGACGTGTGCGCGTGTGGAGCGACATGCGCGAAGCCTGGGCCTACATCATGGAGCACAGGGTGGTGGCCGCTTTGCTGGGGCTGAATATCCTGTGGGCCACCGGCGGCGGGGCCTTGAATCTGATTTATGACCGGCTGGGCGGAGTCGTCTTCGCTGAGCGCGGCGGGCTGAAGGGAGACGCAGGCGTCGCCGCGCTTTATACAGCCGCCGGAGCGGGGCTGTTTGTCGGGATGCTGCTCGCGCGGCGTGCCGGAGCGCACGTCGAGCTACACGGAAAGACGGCGCCCTTTATCGGCTGGATGATCTTCGCGCACGGGCTGCTGCTGGCCCTCGCCGGATTGATGCCGACGCTCTGGCTGGTCGGACTCATGTTCTTTCTCTCTCGCGTCGTGATCGGGATAGAGTTTGCCATACAGGATACTCTCTTGATGCGGCTCTTGCCTGATAACCTGCGCGGGCGCGTGATTACGACCGACCGCGCGGCGGAGATTTCCGTGATGAGCATGACGACTGTCTTTTACGGCTGGATGCTGCACAGCATCACGCCGCAGACCTTGACCATCATCTCAGGTCTACTCTCGGCCAGCCCGGGCATCATCTGGCTGCTGCTCCTCCTGGCGGGCAAACTCCGGCTGCCTGCGCAGAAGGAGGCGCAAGAGGCTACGCCCGAACGAGAGGAAGACGCAGCTCTGGCTTCAACCGTATAAAAGAGAGTCGCGTCAGAAATGACCGAAGACAAGCGAGTATCTTGTCTTCAGTTGTCCCTCACGCGACTCTCTCTTTTTCTTCTCGTTAGGCTGTGATAATCACTGCGCGTGTGCCCATCAGCTCTGTGAAATCCTTGGTGTAAATATTTTCGACGCGGCGCACGCGGCCTATGGTTTCGACCAGTTCCTGCGTGGAGACGAAACCGTCTTCGGCGTAAGCGATGGCCCAGGCCGGAAGATGCGCCGCCGTCCGCAGCAGCTCTTCGACCAGTTGAAGATACTGCTGTCTGGTTTCGACGTATGAGCCTAGCCTGCCCGCTCGCCTGCGCTCAAGCTCGTCCCAGAAATCGCTCCCGCCGCGGACCCATTCTTCGCGCCACGCGAGGACCGAATTACGACGCGGCGGGCGACCGCCCCTGGCACGCGGCAGACGCAGAAAGAGGAGGTCCGTGCGCTGCTCCGCGATAAATTCATGCGCGTCCATGTTGGCGCTCGTGTTGCGCTGAGTATTGTTAAAGAGTCTGGGTTGCGCCTGCCATGCGCGGCGAAAAACGTCTGCGAGCGCCAGCGGTTGCCTGAGCCGCCTGGTCTCTTCGTCAAAGGATAAAACATAGTCTCCGACCATCATTCCGAGCGAGAGGGCCAGCGCACGCGCCGTCGGCGTGGCAAGCCTCTCAGCATTGACCCGCACGTTATCGAACCACCAGGCGTCCATCTCGCTGAACCACTGGCCCAGCGCCGCGTTAGACAGTTTGGCGCGCGGGACATAAGCATCTTCAAGCAGGAGTTCGAGGTCGTCTTCCGTCAGCCGCTCAGTATTGTTTTCGATATAGGCCGTGGCTTTGGTCCAGGCCCATTGCGAAGAGTCTGCGGCGGCAACGCGCACGTTCCAACGTTTGAGATAAAGACCTAAATCCGGCTCGCCCGCAAAGCCAAGCGCGACGGATTTGAAGTCCAGGCGACGCAGCACTCCAAGCTCGAAAGCGAGCCAGCCGTTTTGTGTGATGCCGTTATAAGTAAGCATAAAAATCAGTCATTCAAAATTCAGCAGCCGGGAGACGGAAGCCGAAAGACGGTCAGCACGTCATGGCTTGTATTCGGCGACCTGTGGCAGTTGGCTCTCTGATGCGTAGCTCTCTTCTGTCTCGCGTCTGAAGGTTTCCGTCTCCGGGCCGAGAGCATAAGATTGAAGGTCGGCCAGCGGCTCAAGCGAGAGAAAGGCCATCACGACGCGCGGGTCGAATTCGAGTCCGGCCCAATCAACCAGATGCTGGCGCGCTTCGTCTACTGTCAGCGCGGCCCTGTAAGGACGCTGGTCCGTGAGCGCGGCATAGGCATCGGCGACGCGCAGGATGCGCGCGGGCAAGGGAATCTGCTCGCGCCGCAAAGCATCCGGGTAGCCGCAGCCGTTCCACCATTCCTGATGCCAGCGGACCAGTAGCTGCGCGCCGCGATCCGCCCCGGCGCGTGCCGCTTCCTGCTCTCCGATGACAGGATGACGCGCGAGGTCCAGTCTCTCATCATCCGAGAGCGGTCCGGCGCGCTTGATGTAGCTACGCTCCATCGCCACTTCGCCGAGGTCGTGAGCGAGCGCGGCGATGCGCAGGCTGGCACGGTCTTCACGCGCCAGGTGAAAACTCTTCGCCAGCTCGTCTGCCAGCCTGGCGATCCGCGCAGCGTGCGGATGAGCATACATCTCAAAATCATCCGTCGCCGCAGCCAGCCGCATAAACGCCTCTGTCGCGACCCTCTCGTCATAAAGTTTACTTTGAGTGGACATCATATAATTTGGCTCGCCGGTAGTTTAAAAGCCTGTAGACAGTCATTTCTCATTTCATGCTTTCGAGCAGGCGGCGCGCTTCCTTGTGCTGCGGGTCTATCGAAAGCGCGCGCTCCAACTCTCCCTGCGCGCGTCGCTGCAACCCCGCCCGCTGGTAGAACTCCGCCAGCATGATGCGATACAAGATATTACTCGTGTCGAGCACGATGGCCGCTTGCAGCTCCGTTTCGGCCTGCCGCCTGTGCTGTTCCTGGCTCGCCAGGGCGCGCCCGTAAAAGGCTCTATAGCGTGCCTGTTTGGGGGCCAGCCGCGCCGCTTCGCCCAGACAGTTGAGGGCGAGCTTGTCATTGCCATGCTCAAGCGCGAACATGCCTTTGTCAAACTGCCGTTGCGCTTCCTGCTCTGTGTTAATGCCAGCCTGAGCGGACCCTGCGCCGCCCTCAGCATCTTGAGCCTTGCGCTTGCTCGTCTCAGTGTTTGCGCTCTTCTGGACCAGAGGCGCAGACGTGGAGGGTTTGGAGGCTGCCGCTCTCGATTGCGCTTCCAGCTTGAGGTCGTAAGAGGCGCGCGCTTGCTTGTCTTTGAGCGTCTCATAGGCTTGGGCTGCGCGTGCAAACGCGGTCTCAATCCGGCTGCGCAATAGCTGGTTGTCATCCTGGTGAAACTTGTCGGGGTGAAAACGCTTGGCAATCGAGTGGTAGGCGCGTTTGATCTCTGCCTGCTCCGCACGCTTGACGACACCCAGCACATGATAATGGTTGGTGGCCCGCTCGACGCGCTCAAGAAATTCATCCAGCTCAAGCTTCTCGTCGCCCTGCGTCTCCGTCTTGACGGGAGGAGCCGCCTCAGTCTCTTTTCTTCCGACGGGTGCGGGCTGATGTGCTTCGCCGTTTGCCGCAGCCGAAGCAGCCTGGCTGCTCTTGTAGGCGAGCGCCCTCTTGATCTCCTCTTCCGTAAATGCGCTGGACCAGCGCTCGCGGCTGAGATAACCGCCGAGCGCGAGCGTATAGATGATGCGCAGCGTCTCAGCTTCAGGCAGACCGCTGAGCATCTTCAGCTCGTCGAGCCGCAGCCCCATCTCAAGCCGCGAGAGCACGAAGGCTTCCTGCGGCAGTAGGCCCGGCCCATCCGAGACGCTCGATGCGGGCATGAGCCTTTCAGCCGAGTAAGGAAATCTCGCAGCGATAAAGTCAGGCGAGAGGCGACGCGCGCCCTCCATCAAGAGCTGTCCGGTATCTATCTTAACCTTCATTTCCTGCGAGAAGCGCACGCGCGGGTCAAACATCCATGAGCCTTCGGTCCAGAGCAGAGCAGGTTGCAGCACCTCTCTCGCCTGTCGCGCCCACAACTCGCCTATCGCCTCGCGCCCGACCACGCCCCTGGCAAAGAGGGCCTGCACGAGCTGCATGTCTGTGGCCTGCTCGCCAGCCGCCGCCAGCTCCTCTTCGGGCACGGCCTGCCACCTGCGTAAACATTCCGCCAGCCGAAAGACGCGAAGATTGCAGGCGGCAAAGATAACCTCGCCCTGCTCGAAATAGATGACGACGCGTGCGCGCTCGCGTTCCAGACGCAGCGCGCCCGAAAGACTTGCCTCGCTGATCTCTCTTATCAGTTCGGCGAGCGGGTGCTCTTGAAGTTGACCCTTCATTTAAGCAGCTTGAAAACGGTGGCTTCCACAGTGTGAGCAGGAGGCGTGCGCGCGCGCCCCGCGTCCTGTCAAGCATCATAGCGCACAGCCGAGAGATTTGAAAAATTCAGAGCCGACCGCTTGCTGGACCATCTCCTCAATAAAGCGATCAATCATGTCTGATAGCTGATGCTTCATCATTGAGCGCTGCCGCTTTCCGGCGTTTGCTTTGAGCTTCGTTGACACCTGCGCTGAGCGCGCACTATAGTTAGTGGAAACTGTCACCAGAGAACATTCGCGGGTCAACTTCTTTCGCTTCAAGCGAAAGAGCAGAGCTATCTTTAAAATGAGCGAGCAACTGACGGATAAGACGACTGCCAACGAGACAAATCAAAGAGACGCGCAGCACATCCTGAACGAAAGTCGCGCCCTGACCAGGGAGATTGTGGACATCTACTATGCCCAAACCTTCTCTCAGGGCAATCTCACGACTGCCTCCGCCGTCTGCAAAACTTTCTCCGAAATTATAGAGCGCTACTGGAACATCTGCTGTCTGGCTATCTTCTTGCGCGGCGATGATGGCCGCCTGCACGAAATCGCCGTCAACACGGATGAGTATGTTGACGAAAAGGTTCTGCACAAAATCGGTGCGCTGATGACCGAGGCGGTCGAAGCAGGGAGGGACGAGTTGCAGGTCTGGCTGGACCAGGAGGAGGCCGAGCAGCCCGCCAGCCCTCCGCTCTTGAGGGAGGCTCTCAAGGAGGCCGGACTGGGCGCGGCGCTCTGCGTTCCGGTCTACACGCACGGCGAGATTGTCGGCGCTCTCATCATCGTCACGCCATTTTCCGACAGGCTGCGCGCGGCGCTCGACGGGCTGCGTTATATCGCCGCGCCGATTGTCATCGCGGTCGGCAACGCGCAGCGCGCAGAGGTCATGCGCGAACAACATCATCGCATCAAGCATCTGGTTGAAGAGCTGCAACAACGCAGCCAAGACCTTGAGGAGGCCAACCGCGAGCTGCGGCGCGTGGCTCACTATCGCTCGCTCTTTCTGGCGCGCATGTCGCACGAGCTGCGCACGCCCCTGACCTCCATCCTCGGTTTTACAGAGATTCTACTGGACCAGGAAAAATTGACCGAGACGCAACAGCGCTTCTGCATGAAGATTCAATCTTCTGGCCGCCAACTGCACACGAGCCTCAACCATCTGGTGGACCTCTCGCGGCTCGAAGCCGGACACAACGAGCTGTTCCTGCACGAGTTCTCTCTGCGTGAGGCCCTGCGTGAATCCTGCGCCGCCGTGGCGCGTCTGGCCCACAAACAGAGCGTCGGGGTCGAGTGCCACTCGTCGCCCAACCTGACCCCCATCGTCTCCGACGAAGGCAAGCTCCGGCAGGTCTTCTATAACTTCCTGGCCTACGCCATCAGCCGCAGCCCTGAAGGCAGCTCAATCCTGGTCCGGGCGGAGAACATAGAGCCTTCACGCTTTAGCATTACTATCGAAGATGAAGGCGAGCCGCTCCTGGATATGGGGCATCTCTTCGAGCCGATAGACATTTGCGTGCCGACCGAGCACGCGACGAGCATGACGGAGTTGGGCCTTTTCATCGCGCGCCGCCTGATAGATGTCCTGAGCGGCTCTGTCAAACTCGAAAACAGGTTGCCGCAGGGCCTCAAAGTGACCATCGAACTGCCCGCGCGACCCACGGAACAACAGGGCTCAAAGCGTGAGGGATAAAGGATGAAGGTGAAACGTATTCATCCTCATCTGTTTATCCCTCACGCTTCATCCTTTACCCCCTCTCAGGCCCAGAGATGAATCCAGAGCGACCGGAAGAGACAGAGATAGAGATTCGCGAATGCGCGACGATTGAAGAGTTTGACGAGTGTGTGCGGCTTCAGCGTGAAGCCTTCGGGCTGCCCGACATAGAGCTTTCGCCGCGCCGTCACCTGATCGTCTCGCGCAAGGCCGGTGGGTGGACGCTCGCAGCCTTTGACCGCGGGCGGATGGTCGGATTCGTGCATCAGATGGCGGCTGTGCGCGACCGAGACTTGCTGACGGGCTATTCGCACATGATGGCTGTGGCGCGCGATTATCAGAACAGGGGCGTCGGCGCGCGTCTCAAGTGGGCGCAGCGAGCGCGTGCCCTGGAGGAGGGCCGCACGCTCATCAACTGGACCTGGGACCCCATGCAGGCGCGCAACGCGCACTTTAATCTCAACCGTCTGGGCGCGGTCGTGCGCTCCTACGCCGTCAACTTTTACGGCACCGACTACATCACGCTCGGCCAGGCGGACCTGGAAGGCAGAGGACTCGGGATTGACAGCGACCGTCTCTTCGCCGATTGGGATTTGAACTCAAAACGCGTCGCGGAGCTGGCCTCGGGCCAGTCGCCCACGCTCATGGAAGAGGCGCGCGCAGCCATAGAGATTCCGCCCGACTGGTCCGGCTTACTGAGGATCGACGCAGCCGCCGCGCGCCGCGAACAACTACGCGTCCGCGCAGAATTTGAGCAGGCGTTTGCCGCCGGCCTCGTCTGCGCCGCCTTCGCACGCGACGCAGAGCATCCGCGTTATCTGCTTTTTCATGAATCGTCAACGCGTGAATAGATCACAGGCAGTTTCTATTGATGATTGATGGTTGACGGTTCACAATCAACGTGCCATGTCTCTAACCCGCTTCGACCGTTATGTTGACCGTCATGCGCCGACCTTTACGGAGCGCTTGCAGGCTTTGTGTCGGATGCCTTCTGTGGCTGCGCGCGGAACAGGGATGCGTGCGATGGCGGAGGCGGTCGAGCAGTTAATGCAGCGTTCGGGCGCGGGGACACGCGTCTTTAAGCTCGGCAACGGCTACCCGATTATCTTTGGCGAGTGCGGGCCTGGACCTCATAGCTTTGTCGTCTACGGGCATTACGATGTGCAGCCTGTGGGCCAGTTGACCAGTTGGTCCTACGGGCCTTTCGCCGCCACGTGTGTGGACGGCAAGCTCTACGCGCGCGGCGCTTCCAACAGCAAGGGCGATCTGGTCGCGCGTCTCGCCGCCGTGGAGGCTTACCAGAAGAGCTATGGCAAGCTCCCCGTCTGCCTGCGCTTTATCGTCGAAGGCGAAGACGGGATGGGCAGCCCAAGCCTCTATCGCTTTACCTCCGAGCATCCCGAGTTATTGAAAGCCGAAGGGTGCATCTGGGATGAGGGCTACAAGGACACCAAAGAGCGGCTCGTCATCAGTCTGGGCTTTAAGGGCATCACGTTTATAGAGCTGCGCGCCTACGGGCCGCGCACGGACCTGCATTCAAAGTGGGGCGCGATTGTGCCGAACCCCGCCTGGCGGCTGGTCCAGGCGCTCGCCACGATGGTCTCGCCCAAAGGCGTGATTACGATTGACGGTTTCTCTTCACACGTCGCGCCGGTCTCTCTGGAAGATACTGAGGCGCTGAAGTCCGTGGAGTTTGACGAAGAAGGACTCAAGCGAGAGTTTCGCATCGGTAGCTGGATGCGCGGGATGAAAGGGCGCTCGCTCGTCAAGGAGCACATCTTCGGCGCGACCTGTACGATCTGCGGTATCCAGACGGGCCACACGGAAGCGGGCGCGAAAACCATCCTCCCGAGCACGGCGATGGCGCGGCTGGATTTTCGTCTCGTCCCGGATTTAACGCCGCAGCTTGTGACCAATTTGCTGCGCGAGCATCTGGACGTGCGCGGCTTCTCGGACGTAGAGATTATAGAGCTGGGGAGCGCGCCGCTCGCCAAATCCTCCACACAATCTTCTGTCGCACGCGCGGCCATCGAATCCGCCGAGGTGGTTTACGGCGCTCAGCCCATAGTCTATCCGATTGATCCTTCGAGCGGTCCTGTCGGCGCGGTCTGTAGCGCCAACGACCCCGCGACGCCCGCCGTCTCCTTCGGGACCAGCTACTCAGGCTCTAACCCGCACGGCCCCGATGAAAACATACGCCTCGATGATTTTCTTCAGAGCATCAAATACTTCGGGCGCGTCATACATCACCTGGGCCAGCAGGGCAAACACAAGGGCGGCAGCCGCGATGCTCTGTTCCAGACGCAGGGCTAAGCCCGGCGCGTTTCAAACTCCGCCTGACGAAAATAACTTTACCGTTTTCGGTTTGTTAGAGACCGACGCGGCGCACCATCTCATCGAAGCGCGGGTCCGAGCGCAGGTTGTCGAGCAGGGGATTGACGCGTAGGCGGGTCATGTTCTGAGAGTGGTTTTGATAGCTTGTTTCGAGCCATTGAAAGGCTTCATCCTTCTGGCCCAGTCCGGCGTAGATGAGTATGAAGCATTGCTCACGCACGTAGCGAGTCTTTGCCATCTCCTTTAACTGGTCCAGCACTTTGAGGGCTTCGTCTCTCCGGCCCGACATGGCGTAGGCATGTCCGAGCAGCGCGAGCACATAGGGGTCGTCGTCCAACTCTCCGGCCTGACGATATTCCGAGATGGCCTCTGCGAAAGAGCCTTTCATCGTGTAAGCCATCCCCAATTCAAAATGTGCATAGTAAAAGCTCTCATCCATCTCGATAGTCTTTCGCAACTGCTCGATGGCCTTGTCATACTGGCGAGCGTAGAAATAGGTGTCTCCCAGATCAGCGTTGATGATTAAAGAGAGCGGGTCCAATTCCTGCGCGCGTTTGACTTCAATGATGGCCTCGTCAAAGCGCCCGATATACTGCAAGTATTGATTGCCGTACCAGTGATGAGCGGTCGCGTAATTCGGATTTAACTCGATGGCCCGCCTGAACTGTTCGCTTGACTCATCGGATTTCCACTCGTAAGCGAAAAGCTCTACGCCGAGTGCGGCGTGGGCTTCGGCGAGCGTCTCATCTATCTCCAGAGCCTTCTTCGCAGCCGCTTTGGCTTTCGGGTAAGCCTCCTGCGGCGTTTCGACTGCGTAACCCGGAAACAAAAGGTAAGCGTCTGCGAGTCCGGCGAAGGCCAGCGCATAGTTGGGGTCTTTTTCGATGGCCTGGTTAAAATGCTCGACAGACTTTTTGAGCGCCTCGCCCGTGCGTTTGTTCCAGAAGAAGCGGCCCTTGAGATAAAGCTGGTAAGCCTCCGCGTTCTCCGTGTAACGTTTGGTCGCGCGCCGCTCCTCGTCGCCCGTCAACTGCAAACGCAGACGCTCGGAAACATCTCTTGCGATTCTCTGTTGAATATCGAGAATCTCCGCAGCCTTGCCGTTGTACTGCTCGCCCCAAATCTCCACGCCGTTGGTCGCGTCAATCAAATCAACCTGAATGTTGAGCAGGTCGCCGCGCTGCAAGACCTTGCCCGTCAGGATGGCGCTCACTTTAAGCTCCCTGCCGACCTGTTGCGGGTCTACATCCCGGCCCTTATAGCGAAAGGCAGTGCTGCGCGCGATGATGCGGAGCGCGGGGATTTTAGTAAAGTTATTGATGAGGGTTTCGGTCACGCCGTCGCTTAAAAATTCGGTCTCCTTATCGCCGCTCGCATTGACGAAGGGGAGCACGACTATCGAATCAAAGGCCGCGCGGCCTTTCCTGAAGTAACGTAGGTAAGTGAAACTCGCTGCCGCCAGGACCAGCAGGAGCAGGCAGACGAGGGCCGCGACCCTGTGCCTTTTGATTTCACCAAAGACATACTCGGCGCTCGAAGCCGGACGCTCTATGCTGTGCTCGCCCGTGCCGCTGGCAAAGGGTTTGGAGGGCTGGCTCTGCGGCTGCGCGCTGCCGCTCTCGGCCTGCCAGCCCGCCGCCGACGTTTGAACCTCGTAGTCATGCGCCCGACCGCTCTCCAACTCCTGCCACAGTTCTTCCAGCTCAATCGCCACGTCCTTGATCGAGTGATAACGTTTATTCGCATCCTTAGCCAGACATCTCCGTATGATCTTTTGCAAATGGTCCGGCGCTTCGGGGTTGATGTCCTTGATTTGAGGGGTCGGCCCATAGACGGTCTTGTGGAGCGAGTCCAGCGTGTCCTGCCCCTTAAAGGCACGCTGCCCGGTCGCCGCTTCATAAAGGATGCAGCCGAAAGAGAAGATGTCTGAGCGATAATCTATCTCTCTGCCCTGTGCCTGTTCGGGCGACATATAGCCGGGCGTGCCCATGATTGTGCCTGCCAGAGAGTATTGCTGGATGACCACGGTGGAGGCTTCACCGGAGGCCGCCTCGCCAGCCTCGCCCGTCTCGGTCCGCTCCTGCGGCTCGACGAGCTTTGCCAGACCAAAATCCAGAATCTTCGCATAGCCATCGTGCGTGACCATGATGTTATCGGGCTTTAAGTCTCTGTGGACGATGCCTTCGGCGTGAGCTTTGGTCAGGCCCTCCGCGACCTGCGTGAGATACTTGAGAAGTTTTGAGAGCGGGGCGCGGTTGTAATATATCTTTTCGCGCAGGGTCTCGCCGTGAACATACTCCATGGCGATAAAGTGTGTGCCCTCGGCTTCGCCTATCTCGTAGATGTGCGCGATGTGCGGATGATTGAGCGCGGCGGCGGCCCGCGCCTCCTGTAGAAAGCGGCGCATACGCTCGGCATCGTCGGCGAATTTGGCAGGCAGGAGCTTCAACGCCACTGTGCGTTCGAGCTTGATGTCACTGGCGAGATAGACTTCGCCCATCCCGCCAGCGCCAAGCGTAGATTGAATTTCATAACGGCCCAGAAGTGTGCCCGCAGGAATGGTCATAAACTCGCTGACAGGGAAACTGCATATTAGAGACCGAAGCCTGGGCGATGCAGTTGAAGCCAGCCCATTCTAGCCGTCTTCGGCGAAGGACGCTAGAGGGTGATTGAAAGAGAGAGTTGATGGCAGTGCCGGACGGCTCGGCGTAAAGACAACCTGTGGCCTAGAGATTCGACCGTCTGGCCCGGCGATTAGCCCTATGTGTGCTGACGCACATACAGCCCCTCGCAGATAACGTATAATTCCTGCCCTGAAGCTTCCAGAGGTCTAACACCTTCCCTCGCCAGCAGATCAGAAAGGCCCTAGACATGCCAGCCAATCGTGTACTCTATGTTGACGGCGATACGGACACCCGGACCATGCTCAAATTCATGCTCGGCCTTTCGGAGCTGGATGCAGTCGGCGCGCCGGACGCTCAGGCCGCCCTACATCTGATGGAGCACGAGCGTTTTAGCCTCTACGTTCTGGACGGCGGGTTGGCGAGCGTCCACGGTTTGTCGCTGTGCGCACAGATTCGCGCGGTGGATGCACAGACGCCCATCGTCATCTTCTCAGGCCACGGCTACGCGTCCGACATAGACGCGGGGATGCTCGCAGGGGCTAACGCCTATCTCGTTAAGCCGGACTCGTCGGAGTTGATTCCCACCATCAGGCGCTTGCTGGCAGCCGCTGCTGGGTGAGGCCGCGAGCTTTGGTCCGGCTTTCCCGCAAAATCACCTTATGGTCAGGCTTGGTGGTCAAGGATTTCTCTCTGACCGTCCCAACCGTTCTACATCCTTCCCAACAATTCTGACTTGACAGTCGCCTCCCGGCGGCAGTTCTGATACGATACCTCGGACATGATAAGGCGATGGGGTTCGCCGTATAACTACCCTGACAGGGTTGATGACTCCTAATCATTTCGCATCTCGGCGAAGTGATTGGGAGTTTTTGCATTGAAGGGGAAAAATGAAACTACCGATGGATTATCTGTTAGTCGCGGCGGGCGGCGCGGTTGGGGCTTGCTTGCGTTACTTTATCGGCGGCTCTGTTTTCGCGCGCACGGGAACGCCGTTCCCGCTTGCGACATTCGTGATTAACGTCTCAGGCTCGTTTATCATAGGCTTCTTTCTAACGCTCGCTACCGAACGCCTGAACATCAGCCCGCATCTGCGCCTCGCCGTCGCCGTCGGGTTCGTCGGCGCATATACGACGTTCTCAACTTTCGAGTATGAGACGATTCGGCTGATTGAAGAGGGGCATTTGATACATGCTGTGCTGAATGTGGTTTTGAGCGTGACGGTCGGCTTCGTCGCAGTGTGGGGCGGCATCGCGCTCGCGCGCAAGTTTGAGCATGTGCCGGTGACGAGCCACACGCTTTATCAAGAGTTTGAGCAACTGGCGGATGCCAGCGACCCGCATCAAAGCCTGGGCGCGGAGCGTGACATACGCGACGCTTCAATACAGACTAAAGAACAGATTTCAGGACTAGCCGCAGAGGCACGGAGGCAGAGAGGAACAAAACGGGGAGATAGAGAATAAAGCAGGAAAGAAGTGTTAAAAGTCTTATCCTGATTTGTCTATTCTCTGTGCCTCCGTGCCTGCGTTGGCTAATGCTCTTATTGAGTGGAAGGAGAATGAAGAGTTGAAGACCGTGGGCATCATCGGCGGTATCGGGCCGGAATCAACCATAGAGTATTACAGGTTGATTATCTCGACTTATCGTCAACGGAAACAGGATGGCAGTTATCCTCAGGTCATCATCAATAGTATTGACTTGAAGAGGATGCTGGATTTGATCGCGGCTGAGAGCCTGCCGGAAGCAGCCGCATATCTTTTGGAAGAGGTGCGTAAGCTTTCGCGGGCGGGCGCGGATTTTGCGGCGTTGTCGTCCAATACTCCGCACATCGTGTTTGATTATCTCAGTCGTGAATCTCCGATTCCGCTCATCAGTATTGTGGAGGCGACCTGCCAGTCGGCAAAGGCGCAAGGGTTAAAGCGCGTCGGTCTATTCGGCACACGGTTTACGATGCAGGGGCGATTTTACGCGGAAGTGTTCAACCGTGCGGGAATCGCTCTGGTCCAGCCTGCGCCGGATGAGCAAGCCTATATTCACGACAAATATATGAATGAATTAGTGAACGGAATTTTCCTGCCCGAAACGCGAGAGCATCTCTTAGCGATTGCCGTCCGGCTCAAGGCGCGGGAAGCGATAGAGGGATTGATACTGGGCGGGACTGAGCTTCCTTTAATCTTACGGGAGACGGAGTACGAGGGCATCGCTTTTCTGGATACGAGCAGGCTTCACGTAGAGCAGATAGTAGCCCGCCTTTTGTCCTGATGGCATCAGCGGTTACTTAGGCACGCACGTTTGCAGCTTGAGCGCGAGTTTAGGAATCTATTTCCGTAGTGCTTTGTAGTATCTCGGTCACGACGCGTTTTAATTCCGGCATGTCATTCTCTATAATTTTCCAAACCAACTCTAAATCTATACCTAAATAGTTGTGAACCAGCACATTGCGAAATGCTGCGACCCTGACCCATTCAATTTCAGGGTGCGTTGATTTTACCGCGTCTGACAATCGTTGCGTTGCTTCACTCAGCGTTTGCAAATTTCTCAACGTCGCGTCTTGGAGCGCGTGCATTGTCAAAAATAGGTCTCGTCCGCCGGAGATGTTGTCCTCAATGCGACGAATACATTCGGCAATATGGCGCAGATAAACCGCATCATCTTTCATAGTGGGACAGCTTCGCGCAAGACCTTTTCGCGTAAGTCTTTGTGTAACGCTCTCTCTGTCACAATCTCAACGCGCCGCCCTAACAATCTCTCCAAATCGAGAATCAATCCTGCCGGAAACCACGAACTCGTCTGGGCCGTCACGTCAACGAGCAAATCAATGTCGCTTTCCGGCTTTGCCTCGCCACGCGCACAGGAGCCGAAAACGCGCACGTTTGATGCCCCGTGTTGTTCTGCGATGCGTTGGATTTCGCTGCGTTTTGCTCTAATGGCTTCTTCAATGCTCATAAATCACTCGCTGCTCGTTTGAGAGCAAAAGTATTGTATCACTGAAAGACGATTTTAGATTTGCCTCCTTTTAAAGAACTACGGAAGCTCCCAAGAACAGTGATGAGGCAGCTATCTTTATGTCGAAAGAAGGCCCGACCTCAGCCACGGGCGATATGTTGACGAGCGCGGGCTTTTGCCAACCTCATGAGATGTTCGAGTTGAAGATAATGGCTCAACTCTGATTCTTCTTCTGGCGTAATGCCAGAGGTTTTCTCTAGCTGTATTAAGTTGGCAACGCGCTCTTTGCTACTTTCAGAAGGACGGAATGCAGCAACATTGTGAGAAGTAGTGCCTCGCGCGATAAACTCTACGATTTCTTCATAGGCTTTCATAGTGCCCAAATTATATTCCTCATAAGGTTTTCTGCCAACACAAAAGGCAAGCACCCAACAACAGTTCTGTTTTGCTCTTCAGTCAATCAAGATTAAGATGGGTAAGGCGACTATCTTTATACGGAAAGAAGGCCCGACCGGATGGTTGGGCCTTCTTGATGGATGAGGCCATCGAAGCGGCCTGGGCGATGGCCTCACACGCGGCACTGCCCCTTCACCATTTTAGGCGTGCCAGCTATTTCCTGCCCTGCTTTGCTGTCTTAGCCTTCTTTTTAGATACCTTCATTACTGCTCGCCTTGCCCCGTCAAGCTCAAAGGTCAAATAGTCTCCCGCCTTCGCTCCGAGGGCGTTGAGGATGGGAGCGGGTACTTTACTACGAATCACGCCGTTATCGTTAGTGACTTTTGACTGGCGTGTGGCTGTGAGTTTCATAGCTTCTCCTTCAGGATGAGGACTGTGGTATTCTGGGCCGTCTTTGAAAACACGGCAACGGGTCGGATGCGTGGCTCAAATCTCACCCTCATGGACGAGTAAATGAGCATCGCCGTTGAGTATGAAAGGTTCATTCTCACGGCGAACAAGTTGGGCACGCATACGTTACCACCAAATGGTGGTAAAAGCAAGTTGCGAAAGACATTTGTTCCTTCAGGAGATTGTGCCTGATGGGAACAAAGCCGCGTATCAAGCCAGAGCGTCTAGGAGAAAAGCTAAGACAGATTCGGCTTGCTCTTGGACTTTCGCAAGCTGAGATAGCGAGGTATCTTGGAATAGATGAATTGATTGCTTTCAAGCAAATCTCGACGTATGAGCTTGGAAAACGAGAGCCACCGTTGGTGATTCTCCTGCGATATGCTCGCGCAGCGAACATCAGCACAGATGTTTTGATTGATGACGAGCTTGAGCTGCCCGACAGATTACCGTCTAAGTCAAAGCCTACTCGCCGCTGACCAATCCCGTGTACAGGTTTTGAAGATGCAAGGAGTCCCTACAGGGACGATTGACAATGGCCTGTCTTTAATCGTCCCTGTCTGGAATCTTCAAACGGTCTCTTAAAATGAGAGAGCCGCGCCCCGTGTCTCTCAGGGTTTGGTCTCTGAGCTTTGTTTGGAGGGACGCTTGCGCTCGCTTGAGCGTGTGCCTCCGGCCTGTTCATACTGCGAAGAGTCAGGACCGTAAACGGCACGGAAGCCGCTTCGCGCGCGCGTGTTGATGTTTGCCAGGTCGCTCGTCTGCGTGTTGAGGTCGTTGGTCAGCGCGGTTAGCTGCGTCCGCATCTCTTCTATCCGGTCGCGCTTCTCACGCAGGTCCGTGATCCTGCTCTGTAGATTGGCGAGCGTGATTTCTCCGAGCGCGAAGGTAGGATTTTCCGTCCAGACACGCGCAATCTGCTCGCTGTCCGAAAGGACCGCATCGAGAGGGTATTTTGTAGGCATGAGGGTTTGTCTCCTTTGGTCAGGTAAAGGGTTAGTGAGAGAACCCAAAACTCAAACACGAAGAGGGGAAAGGTAAGGCTCCCGGTTTGAACTTTGGGCAGGCCAGCGTAAAACTTTAACCGAATCAACAATCAATTCAACCAGCCAGTTTGAATTTCCAACCCGCCAGTTGAAATAATCAACGCACCAGTTGAAAAGAACCGACACCCGGTTTGAATTTCCAACCAGCCTCCCCAAGCTTCGGGAAAGCCGTTTGAATTTCCAACCGGACTGACTAAAACTTGGGAAGCGCGGTTTGAAACTTTAACCAGGTTTCCCAAGCTTTGGGGAGGCTGGTTTGAAACTTAAACCGCCGAGTTGGAAATTCAAACTACGAGTTTGAAATTCAAACCGCCAGTTTGAGTTTCAAACCAGCCCGTTAATAATTCAAACCGGCCCGCTAAAGCAATCAAACAAAGCCATCTCTTAGACAGCCGCGCCAAATTCCGGCGCATTATGCCACTGATTCGCCCCGCGCGCACAAAAAAAATATACAGCTATCCAGACTTTGCCCCCAGAGTCTATTTTGACCACAAAGTATTAGGCTTGACTATAAAGTCTAGCGTTTGCGTTTCTGGCGGGGGTTGGCGAGAGGCTGAGAAGCAAGATAGTAGTTGCACAGACTAACCAAGCCTTGTGCAAAATCCCCTGCCATAATCTATGCTGTGTTATACAATCAATGTACGAACTCGGTATTGAACCCACTTTCGAGATGGAGGACGAATCCTGATTATGGCACACAAAAACGCTCTCCACTTTGGCGATAACTTGGAGATTCTTCGTAATGAAATAAAAGACGAGTCAGTTGATCTTGTGTATCTTGACCCGCCTTTTAATTCAAATGCTACTTATAATGTTCTATTCAAGTCGCCCAAAGGCCATAAATCAGACGCGCAAATTGAGGCATTTGAAGATACTTGGCATTGGGGAGAAGAAGCCGAAAAGGAATTCAACGAACTAATACAACAGCCTAATACAGATGTGTCTGAAATGATGCAGGCTCTCAGACGGTTTCTTAAAGAGAACGACATGATGGCCTACCTCACGATGATAGCTAACCGTCTATTGGAATTGCACCGAGTCCTCAAGGAAACAGGTTCTCTCTATCTTCACTGTGACCCAACTGCTTCGCATTATTTGAAGATCGTTCTTGATGGCGTATTCGGAAAGGAGAACTTTGTAAACGAAATCATCTGGCGGCGAGCCTTCGCCCACAATGACCCGAATCGCTGCGGTAGAATCCACGACACTATTTTATTTTATGCAAAGTCAGACCATCGTACCTGGAATCGCGTACTACAGAAACCAAGCCCAGAATATGTTGACATGTTTTTCGACCAATATGATGAGGAGCGAAAAGAGCGATACGCAAGACTGCCGCTTGATGCCCCTCGGCATGGAAGCGGCGGCAATCTGATCTATGAATGGAAAGGAATGTGGCCGTCAGCGAATAGAACATGGTCATGTACGATAGATAAAATGATGGAATATGAAAAAGCCGGGCGAATTCATTACCCAAAGAAAGGTATGCCCCGCTTGAAACGGTATGAGAGCGAGTATGAAGGTACAGTAATACAAGACATCTGGACTGACATCAATAAAATCCACAACCAATCCCCTGAACTACTTGGCTACCCGACACAAAAGCCGCTTGCATTGCTTGAGCGCATCATCAAGGCATCCAGCAACGAAGACGATACCGTGCTTGATCCCTTCTGTGGGTGCGGTACAGCGATTCACGCCGCGCAAAAGCTCAAGCGGAGATGGATAGGCATTGACATCACTCATTTAGCCATTAGTCTTATTGAAAAGCGCCTACGCGGGGCGTTCCCCGGCATCAACTTTGAAGTTCATGGCACGCCTAAAGATTTCGAGAGCGCGAAAGACTTAGCACGTCGGGATAAGTATCAATTCCAATGGTGGGCCTGTTCTCTAGTTAATGCAAATCCCTATCAGGGAAAGAAAAAAGGCGCTGATACTGGAATAGATGGTTTGATCTATTTTCAGGATGACCAGTCTGAGATTCACAAGCATAGGTCTTTACCCAAAAAGATAGTCGTTTCAGTTAAAGGGGGCGAAAATGTTTCTGTTCCTATGATAAGAGACTTAGGCCATGTCGTTGAAAGAGAGGGGGCAGAAATTGGTTTATTCATAACACTGACCGAACCAACACGGCCTATGCTCAAGGAAGCTGTTAAAGCTGGATATTACACCAGCCCAACAGGAGCAGACTTTCCAAAGATTCAAATACTCACTATCAAGGGCTTGCTTGATAAAACTGAACATCCGCGCTACCCAGACTTAATGAAGGGCGGTTTGATGTTCAAGAGAGCAAGAAAAGAAGTGAAAGAAGAGCAGATCGGACTACCCGCTATCGCTCGCGGAGGGAGAGCTAAACAAGTCCCGCTCCCTGGCCGCGACTTCTCAAATTCCCCTCTGTTAGATGACATAGAAGACGAAGAATCGTAAATAGACTTTATAGTCAAGT
>DASWMI010000066.1:0-4588 GCA_036399835.1 Pyrinomonadaceae bacterium
AGCAGCTAACTTCTCAAATTCAACCAGCGAAGGAAGAGTTTCACGATGCGTTCCAGACACTCGCTTGTGGCGGCGTTCGTGCTCGCCGTCTCCCTGCTGACTGCGCTTGTTCCCGTACACGTCCTCGGTGATGAAGGCATGTTCCTGCCGGACGCGATCACGCAACTGCCTTTAAAGCAGTTGGTCCAGCGCGGCCTCAAGATTCCGGCGACGGAGATTTACAACCCGAACGGCGTGAGCATCAAGGATGCCGTCGTGATTGTCGGCGGCGGCACTGGCGAGTTTATCTCCGCCGAAGGATTGCTGCTGACGAATCATCACGTCGCCTTTGACGCGCTCGTCGCCGCCTCGGACCCCTCTAAGGATTATGCTAAGAACGGTTATCTGGCACGCACACGCGCCGAAGAACTGCCCGCTAACGAGTACACCGTCAGCATCACGCAGGAGCTAAAAGATGTGACGAGCGAAATCCTGAGCGGTATCACAGATGCGACTCCGGCAGCCGAGCGCGGCCCTGCGATTCAGAACAAGATTCGCGCGATGGAGGCTGCGGGCACGCACGAGGGCGAAGGCATACAGGTGCGCGTCATGCCGATGAACGAAGGGCTTTCCTATTACAGCTTTACTTATCTGGTGCTGCGAGATGTACGCATCGTCTATGCGCCGCCCAAGTCCATCGGCTACTTCGGCGGCGACCCCGACAACTTCGAGTGGCCCAGGCACTGCGGCGATTTCACCTTCATGCGTGCCTACGTTGGTCCAGACGGCAAGCCCGCAGACTATTCAACCAACAACGTGCCCTACAAGCCCAAGCGATTTCTGCCTATCTCCATGGGCGGCATCAAAGACGGCGACTTCATGATGGTCCTCGGCTACCCGGGCTCTACGCGCAGGTATCGGGAAAGCTATTCGGTCGCTTACAACCAGGACGTGACGATGCCTTTTCTGGTAGACACTTTTGGCCGTCAGATAGAGGCGCTGGAAAATGCAGGCAAGAATAATCCTGCGCTGCGCATCAAGCTCCAGAGCGCGATCTTCGATTTGAGCAACGCGCTGAAAAATTATGAAGGCTCTGTCATGGCGATGCGCCGCGCCAACATCGTCGAGAAGAAACGCGCAGAGGAGGCAGCCTTTACGCGCTGGGTCAACGAGAATCCCGCGCGCCAGACCAGGTACGGCGACGTGCTGCCCGCGCTCGCTAAAGCTTATCAAGAGCTGAACACGACGGGGATGCGCGACCAACTCGTGCAGCAACTGGCTTCGGTTAGCGGTCTGATGGATGTCGCGACGTTTGCGCAGATGCTGGCCGCCGAAAAGGAGAAGCCGGAGGGGGAACGCAATCCGGCCCTGGTCAATCCGGCCACGATGGAACGCGCACGCGCGCGTATTACAGCCATCTTCTCGGACCGCAATCCGACGGTCGAGCGCGAGATGCTCGTCTATCTGCTGAGGAGGGCGGCGGAGCTGCCCGCAGGGCAAAGAATTGACGCGATTGAAAAGCGCTTCGGTCATCTACAGGGCGAAGCTCGCGTGCGTGCCGAGGAGGATTTCGCGCGCGCCGTGATAGATAGCCAGAAATTCGGGACCGCCGAAACGCTCTCAGGGCTTCTCACCATGACGGCTGCGCAGATGCGAGAGCTGCATGACCCGCTGCTTGAATTCTCTTCAGAGATTGGCGCGCTGGTCCAGCAATCGCAGGCGCGCACGCGCGGCTTTAACGCGACGGTCGCGCGCTGGCGTCCGCGCCTCGTCGAGGGCATGAGTGAGATGCGCGCCGTCAAGCCTTACCCGGATGCCAACCGCACCCTGCGTTTCACCTACGGCGAAGTCAAAGGCTATGTCCCGCGCGAGGCTATCAGCTATACGCCTTTCACGACGCTTTCGGGTGTCATCGAGAAGGACACGGGGCGCGAGCCTTTCGATGTTCCAGAGAAGCTCAAGCAGCTTTTCCGCGCTCGTGATTTTGGTCCATACGCGATAGACAACGGCGCGAATGTCCCTGTGGATTTTCTCTCGACGACGGACATCATCGGCGGCAACTCCGGCAGCCCCGTGATGAACGGGCGCGGCGAGCAGGTCGGCATCATCTTCGACGGCAACTACGAAGGTCTCGGTAACGATTTCTTCTACAACGAATCGAAGGGCCGCGCCATCGCTGTCGATATACGCTACGTGCTCTTTGTCGCGGACAAGTTCGGCGGCGCTGGCTATATCCTCAAGGAGCTTGACATCAGGAACGCGCCCGGAATGCGCGCGGGGGCGGGTAAAAGGTAGGACTCCGTGAAGGCGTGAATCGTCAAATCGCGAATGGAGAAAGGCTCTTTTTTATCTCTTTGCGATTGACGATTGACGCGTTGAGGAGGCGCGCATAGCTCATCATTTATCGCTCATCGCTCGTCGAGGCTCGCTGATTTTTTAGCTTGACAGGATGGCTGCTTTGGCTTAGTATGCGCCGTCGCTGCAACGCAGGGTAGCCCGAAACCCACTCCCGCGATTGAGTTTGCAGCCGCTACAAGCAATGAGTTTGAGTAGTTTTTCCCCGTTCGTCTGTGTGTGGTGATGGCGCATCTCGTGCCAACTCGCCGCACACTTTTTTATTGGCTGGTGTAGTTTCGGTCCAAGCGCCACACTCAGAGCGCAACCCGGCTCACAAGCATTAACCTTGTTCTCGGCGTGAAGGCTGTTGAGGCTTTCGCGCTCGTTTTACCGAATCGTTAGGAGGATTCGTTTGTTATGGCTAGAATAACCGGTAAGGTCAAGTGGTTCAACAACTCGAAGGGCTATGGCTTCATTGAGCAGCCCGGCTCTTCAGACATCTTCGTTCACTACAGCGCCATTCAGGGCGATGGCTTCAAGACCCTCGAAGAGGGCCAGGAAGTCGAATTCGAGGTGACGCAGGGACCGAAAGGCCCGCAGGCCGAGAAAGTGATCAAGATGTAATCTCCCCAGGCTTGCTGTTGACCAAGCCACTGACCGCTTCTGGTCTTAAGCCGGGAAGCGCAGTAAACCGAAAGGCGACCTCTTCCACGGAAGAAGGTCGCCTTTCATGTTTGAGCATGAGAAATAAGGAATTGGTCCAGTGATTTATTTATCCATCACCCTTTCTCTCATTCGCCTTTCGCTTTAAAGCTCACGCGCCCGTCCTCTACATCTATCGAAAATCGCACGCGGTCGCAGCCGAGATGCTCTTTCAATTTGTCTGTCTTGCTGGCGATCAGATGATGAAAGCGCGGGAAGGAGAGGTCTTCAACCGATTCGCCGCAGTGACGTTTGGCTTCAACGAGCGCATCATAGATATTCCTCACGGTCTGGACATCCTTGTGCGCATCATCGCAGACGAAGATGGAGCTGGTTTCAGCTTTGTCCTGAGCGTGTAGCTGCGCTCTGGCGGCGGCGGCAGAGTCGCGTCCCTCTTCGCGTCCCTGTATGGTCCTGCGCCACAGCTCGCGAAAGGAATGATAACGCGCGGCGAGCGAGGTATAGTGATAACGCTGCGCATAATTGAGCGTGCGGTCATCGCCGAGGCGTTTGATGAGCGTCTCGACGCGGCCCTTCGTATCGTAAGGCGGGCGTTTGGCGCCGCCGTTGAAATAGATATCGAACTCTATCTTGAGCCGTCTGAGGTCTTCTTCGAGACGGACAAGCTGCTCTTCAATCGTCGGCTGGGTATCCGCCGTCTGTTTGTTTCTCTCTCTAAACTGCTTAGCGCGTGCGAGCTTGTTATCGCGGATTGGCACTGTGGTTGGTCTCCTGAATGGCTTGGGCGCTGGCGGGAAGGTTTGCGCGCCTGATTCGAGTCTAGGAGTTTTGCCGCCGTAGTGTCAATGATAATGTTTGCGTCATTGTTCAGAAGCTCTCTTTAGCAAGGCCAGCCGCGCGTTGATTCCGGCGCGAAAGAAAGACTATGCTACGCATGCAGGCCGCGCTTCAGCCCTTTGGCAAGATACTTAAACCTTCTATGACAGACAAAAGACAGCCCGTCGTCAATCAACTCCGCGCGCTCCCTTCCGTTGACGCTCTGTTGCGCACCGAAACTGCGCTCCTGCTTCGTCAGCAGCTTGGTGCGGAGCGCCTGAGCAATCTGGCTCGCGCCGTGACCGAAGCAATGCGCGCAGAGATGCAATCAACTGGTCCAGTAGAGACGGAGGCGAACGGCGAACACTCGCGCGCGGGCTTGCTGGCGGAGGCTGCGCGCAGGCTGGAGCGTGCGTGCAGGTTGGAGTCTGAGCAGAAGCTGCGTCGCGTCATCAACGCGAGCGGCGTGATCCTGCACACGAATCTGGGCCGCGCCCCGCTCTCAGAGGCCGCGAGCCGCGCCGTCGGCGAAGAGGCCGCAGGCTATTGCACGCTCGAATACGACACGCGAACGGGCGCACGCGGGCGGCGCGCAGCGCATGTCGAAGACCTGCTCGCGGAATTGACCGGGGCGGAAGCCGCGCTCGTCGTCAACAACTGCTGCGCCGCCGCGCTCCTCATCCTGACCACTTTGGCCCGGGAAGGCGAAACCGTCTGCTCGCGCGGAGAGCTGGTCGAAATCGGCGGCGACTTTCGTGTGCCCGACGTGATGGTCCAATCCGGCACGCGTCTG
>DASWMI010000067.1:0-21034 GCA_036399835.1 Pyrinomonadaceae bacterium
CCATCAGGATTGCCGCCGTCAAGCAGGGTGGCCGCGTGGATTTTCTCGTCTTTGAAGAGATGCTCGTCAACGGCTCGCCCGTCACCATAGAGGAATATCATCATCCTTTCGACCTGCCAAACGATCATCCGGTTGTTTTGCCTGAGCCTGTGCGGATTTACATCAGCACTCCGCGAACGATTCTCGGCGCGGTCGCCGAAGTGACCAACTCAAAAGAGACCTGGCCCGTCACGGGGCGCGTCTATATCTTCGGTCGCTTCAAGAAATTCTTTCTCAAGTTCAAGCGCGTCGTCCCCGTCGAGCTTAACCTGTCGCTCCCAAACCCTCTCTGGCGCAAAGATGAAGCCGGACCAGCGAAGCCTGATTGAAGCGCAAGGCTGTTTTAGACGAGGGTGGGCCTGCGCCTGTGCCAGTCTGTCGCCTGCTGGTATTTGACTGCGACTTCCAGAATCGTGTTTTCGCCGCGCGCTGGTCCGATGAGCTGTATGCCCGTTGGTAGATTGTGTTGTCCGAAGCCGTTTGGGATGGAGATAGCCGGCACGCCGACCAGATTGCTCGCGCCGATGGGCGAAGATGCGCCGATGTTCGGGTAAGCTTGGTCGAAAGTCTTGTCAACCGGATAAGCGATGGTCGCGCGTGAAGGCGCCGCGAGCAGGTCGAAGCGCGAGAACATCTCGGCCCAGGCTCTACGCATGGGCGCGCGCATACGCATCGCGTGCAGGTAATCGACAGCCGTCACGAGTGAAGCGGAGAAGCCACCAATGCGCCCGGAAGGCGACGCCAGCTCCTGCACGCGGCCCGTTTCGATCAACTCACGAAAAGCGCTCGCGCCCTCTGCATCAACGATTGTGCCGACAGCAGGACCATACGGGAAATCCGGCAGCTTGACATCCATCTCGATGGCCGCGAACCCCTTCAGCACTTCGAGCGAGCGCAGAAAATTCTCGCGCACCTCGCTTTGCGCCTTCTCGTAGGAATCCTTCATGACGGCGATACGCAGCCTCTTCGCGCGGCGCTTCGCTGTTGCCGGATAACGGAACTTGAAATCCCTCGAAGACGGGTCGAGCGGGTCTGGTCCGGCGATGGCGGCGAGCACCAATCCGCAATCGTGTGCGGAGCGACACATTGGACCAAGCTTGTCCAGCGTCCAGCAGAGCGCCATCGCGCCGTGACGCGAGACCATGCCATAAGTCGGGCGCAAGCCCGCCACGCCGCAGAAGGCCGCCGGCGTGATAATCGAGCCGGAGGTTTCCGAGCCGATGCTAAAGGCTACCAGTCCTGCTGCCGTCGCCGCGCCCGGTCCTGAAGACGAACCGCCGCTCCAGTAATCCATATTCCAGGGCGTGCGACATGGACCTGTCCAGGCAGCGCTCGCCTCGTTGTAGCCCATCCCGCCCGCCAGCTCTATCATCGCCAGCTTGGCAACGAGAATCGCGCCCGCTTCGCGCAATCTACGAATGACGGTCGCGTCCTCTTTAAACTGCTGGCCGCGAAAAGGAGCTGCGCCCCAGGTGGTCTTTGCCTCGCGTGTCGCCAGCAGGTCTTTCGCGCCGTAAGGGATGCCGTGCAGCGGTCCTCTGTAACGCCCGCGCATGATTTCCTGCTCGGCTGTGCGCGCATCACGCAGAGCAGAGTCGCGCATGACCTCTGCGACCGCGCCGAGCTTTGGACCAAACTTTTCCAATCGGTCCAGATAAATTTTCGTCAACTCGACGGGCGAGAGACGACGCGCGCGAATCTGTTCCGCCAGCTCGCTTAAAAAAGAGAAGAAGAGTTCATCCATAAGGCGAAAAGGAGAAAGTCAAACTTTAATCCGCGCTGAAGATGAAGTCAGGCTCATCGCCGTTCTTCAGCTTGAAGGCTCGCAGCCGCTCTGCCGCACGGACCTGGCCTTCGAGGTCTTTCCTGAGCTGTTCCCACTGCTCCGGCTTGATGTGCTCGCCGAAACGCGCGCGTGCCACTTGCTCATAGCTGGCGGCCACGGGCGAGGGCTGCTGCTGGGCCGGATTGGGCTGCGGCGTCGGCGGCGCTGTCGGCTCAACAGGTCTCGGCGTTTGAGCTTCAGCCAGTGAGGCCGCGAGCGGCGGAGCCAGAAGGGATGCCGCCACGTATTTATTAAAACTGCGCCGCGTCGTTCCTTCGGGCGCGTTTTCAGGGTCTTCCAATTTCATACTGATCTCTTCCTCTGACAAGCGAGCATCTCACACGCGCTTTATTTCGCGCTCAAGAACTTGAGGACGATTTTGTTGAACTCTTTGGGCTTCTCCATGTTTAGATGATGGCTGACGCCGCGCATGACGACCTTGCTTGCTCCGCTTATCTTCGCGGCCAGGGTGTCCGCCACGTTGAGGATATTCTTATCATCCTCATCGCCGACGATGATGATGACAGGCTTGCTGATTTGCGCGAGCCTGTCGTTGGTGGGCGGCTTGGGCCAGTTGACGATGATCGGCTCTTTGGTCGGCCCCCAGAATCTGAAATTGTCCGCGAGCATACGCTGCATCCTGCGCCTGTAAGCAGGATTGCTTTTGCCCGTTGAAAAGAAAGGGTGGTCCAGCCACATCTCTATCGCGCGCTCGCGTCCCTCCGTCTCAGCCGCCTTGTAGATAGCCACGGTTCTTTCGCTCCTCGGCGACTTAAAGCCGCGCAGACCCGAGGATGTGAGGACCAGCGATTGGACCATCTCCGGATGCTCAAGCGTAAAGTCAGCGGCGATCATGCCGCCAAGCGAAAGGCCGACCAACGCGGCCCGCTCGACCTTGAGAAACTTGAGCAGCGCGTACAAATCTTCTACGTGCGAGAAGGGCACGGCTGGAAAGTCGGACTTGCCAAAGCCGCGCAGGTCATAGCGTATGACGCGATAACGTTTGGCGAACTCCTTAAACTGCTCATCCCACAGGCGGCTGTCCGCCAGCCCGCCGTGAATCAGAACCAGGTCAGAACCTTTCCCCGCCGTCTCGTAATGCAGCCTTGTGCCGTTCACTTCGGCCATTCCGGCGCTCGCGCCACTTGCTCGCGTCGCCGCATGATTGTCAACAGGCAGCAGCGACAGGACCAGTAAGAGCACGCCGCCCCAGGCCGCTTGAAGAGATAGATGATTCAGTGCGTATTTCAAGATTGACGGCCTTTCATCCAAAATCGAGCGTCTCGCTTTCCGCGCCGGGATATGCAATCGAGGGCGGAAGGTGATAGGCTATAAGCTTCAAAACGGACAACAAAATGGTGCTGGTCACGCGCTCTCGAAGGCGCGTGCTCTCGCGGCTTTCAGCCAGAGGTGACAAACAGTGAGCGAAAGTCAAAATAGCATAAATCTCTCGGATTTCATCGCGGATAATTTCGGGGCCAACGCGACCTACGTCGAAGCTCTGCTGAGCCGTTATCGCAGCGACCCAAGCCTGGTGGATGAATCCTGGCGAGCTTACTTCGATGAGTTGCTCGGCGGCTCGGCAGCAAGCGTTGCGGGCGCGCAGGATAACGGCCACCCCGCTGCCGCCACTTCAACTTCATCCGGCGGCGATGGCAGAGCGGCGACCGTTGCCGCCAGTGCTCAGAGCGCGTCCAATGCTGCGAGCGCGGTGACCGCTCCGAGCGCGGCAACCATAGCGCCCGCCAAGCAGCAGCCACCCGCGACGGCTGCCACAGCTCCGGTCCAAACGGCTCAGCCTCTGGCGGGTGAAGCCCTCCCGATACGCGGCGGCGCGCTCAAGATTGTCGAGAACATGGAAGCCAGCCTTTCGGTCCCGACGGCCACTTCGCAGCGCCGCGTGCCCGTCAAAGTGCTTGACGAGAATCGTCGTCTGATTAACGAGTATCTTCAGAAAAACGGTCGCCGCAAAGTCTCTTACACGCATCTTATCGCCTGGTCCATCGTCTGCGCGCTCGAAGAGTTTCCGCAGCTTAACGATGGGTTTGAAGAGGTTGACGGAGCGCCCGTGCGACTGCGCCGAGAGGGTGTCAATCTGGGGGTCGCCATTGACCTCGAAAAGAAGGACGGCACGCGCACGCTCCTCGTTCCCAATATCAAGAACGCGAACCGCTTGAGCTTTTCGCAGTTTATAGAAGCCTACGATGATGTCATCAAGAGAGCGCGCGCGGGTAAGCTTCAAATCGCCGACTTTCAGGGCACGAGCATCTCTCTGACCAACCCCGGAACGATAGGCACTGTCGCCTCCATGCCGCGATTGATGGCCGGCCAGTCCGTCATCATCGCCACGGGAGCGATTGAATATCCAGCCGAATACCAGGCCATGTCTCCCGAAGCCCTCTCGCAACTCGGCATCAGCAAGGCCATGACCATCAGCTCGACCTACGACCATCGCATCATACAGGGCGCAGAGTCCGGCGCATTTCTGGCGCGCGTCCACGAGCTGCTGGTCGGTCAGCACGAATTTTACGACCGCGTGTTTAATGACTTGGGAATCAGCTACCAGCCTCTGCGCTGGTCCGTTGACTACAATCCTAATCTCTTCGGCGCGGATAACGAGCGCGAGCGCATAGTCAAGCAGGCGCGAGTCCTTGAACTCATCAACGCTTATCGCGTGCGCGGCCATCTCATCGCAGATATAGACCCGCTGCACGCGCTGCCGGTCCAGTATCACCCGGAGCTGGACATCACGACCTACGGCCTGACCATCTGGGACCTGGACCGCGAGTTCATCACGGGCGGGCTGGCAGGCAAAGAGAGCACTACCCTGCGCGAGATTCTGAACATCCTGCATCGCGCCTACTGCGGCAAGGTCGGGATAGAATATCGCCACATCCAGAGTAAGGAGCAGAAGGTCTGGCTGCGCGAGCAGATACGCAAACAGTTTGTCGAGCCGGACGCGATTCCCGTCGCAGTCAAAAAGCAACTTCTCTGGAAGCTGATTTCAGCCGAGCAGTTTGAGCGTTTTCTGCATACAAAGTATCTGGGCCAGAAAAGATTCTCGCTCGAAGGCTGCGAGACGATTATCCCGCTGCTGGACCAGCTTATCGAAGGCGCAGCCGAGCGCGGCGTCGAAGAGATCACGATGGGGATGGCCCATCGCGGTCGCCTCAACGTCCTCGCCAACGTCATAGGGCATTTCTGCGAGCGTATCTTCGCGGCCTTTGAAGGCTCTGTCCATCCGAATTTTCCAGCCGACGAAGGCGACGTCAAATATCATCAGGGCGCTCATGGCGAGCGCGTCACGGAGGGCGGCAAGACCGTCAAGCTGACGCTCTCGCCCAACCCCAGCCATCTTGAGTTCGTAGACCCTGTGGTCGAAGGCATGGTGCGCGCCCGTCAGGACGGCTGGGACGTCGAGCGCGAAGAGACCTGGACGCGCGCTCTGCCCGTACTGCTTCACGGCGACGCGGCTTTCGCCGGGCAGGGCATCGTCATGGAGACGCTCAACCTGGCAGACCTCAAGGGCTATCGCACGGGCGGCACGATTCACATCATCATCAACAACCAGATCGGCTTTACCACCTCGCCCGAACAGGGCCGCTCGACCATCTACTCGACCGATGTCGCGCGCATGACGCAGCTTCCCATCTTCCACATTAACGGCGACGACCCGGAAGCAGCCTGGCGCGTGCTGCAAATCGCGCTCGATTTCCGGCAGGAGTTTCACAAGGACGTGGTGCTCGATGTCGTGGGCTTCCGCAAGCTGGGCCACAACGAGACGGACGAGCCGAGCTATACGCAGCCACTGATGTACGCTCGCGTCAAGGCTCATCCGGGTGTGCGCGAAATCTACGCGCGCAAATTGGTCCAGGAAGGCGTGCTCAAAGAAGATGAGATTAAGGCTTTGATTGATGAGCGCATAGAGCGTTACGAGCGCGCGCTGGCGGGCGCGAAGGAAGTCGTCGCGCGCAAAGCTCCCGTCAAGGAGTTGCCGCCGCCCGTCCAGGAGGAAGACGGCTCGGCCATTCTGGAAACGGGCGTCGAGCCAGAGATGATACGGCGCATCACAGAGAAGATTTCCATCGTCCCCGAAGGCTTTAACATCAACCCGAAGATGGTCGGCCAGCTCGCGCGGCGCGCCCGTATGGGCGAAGGACAAGCGCCGCTCGATTGGGCCTTTGCAGAAGCGATGGCCTTCGGCTCGCTCGTCATAGAGGGCACGCGCGTGCGTCTCAGCGGGCAGGATTCGGGGCGCGGCACTTTCAGCCAGCGCCACGCCGTGATGTACGACACGCAGACCGGACAGTCCTGGACACCGCTTTCGGAATTGCGCAGCGAGAGCAACCCGCAGGCCGTCTTTAATGTCTTCGATAGCTCGCTCTCGGAACAGGGCGTGCTCGGATTCGAGTACGGCTATTCTGTCGTCGCGCAGGATGACCTGGTGATGTGGGAGGCGCAGTTCGGCGACTTCGGCAACGGAGCGCAGGTTATCATCGACCAGTACATCGCGGCGGGCGAAGATAAGTGGCAACAACGCGCGCGTCTCGCGCTGCTCCTGCCGCATGGCTACGAGGGACAGGGGCCTGAACACTCTTCTGCCAGACTTGAGCGATACCTTCAGCTCTGCGCAGAGAATGATCTACAGGTCTGTTATCCGACCACGCCCGCGCAGTATTTCCACCTGCTCAGGCGACAGGTCAAACAGAAGACCGTGCGCCCTCTTATCATCATCACGCCGAAGAGCCTGCTGCGTCTGCCTGCCGCCACGTCTTCAGTGGACCAGTTGACGGGCGGAGGCTTCCAGCCCGTCATTGACGATGCGGAGATAGAGAATCGAGAAGAGGTCCGCCGCATCCTGCTGTGCAGCGGGAAGGTCTTTTATGACCTCAACGCAGGGCGCAAGAAGGCAGGCGATGCGCGCGTCTCTCTGGTCCGGCTCGAACAATTTTATCCTTTCCCCGAAAGCAGGCTGCGAGAGATTTTCGCGCTCTACCCGAATGCGCAGCAGCTTGTCTGGGTGCAGGAAGAGCCGCGTAACATGGGCGGCTGGACCTTTGTCGAGCCGCGATTGATGAACATGCTGCCGGGCTGCGAGCGTCCCTTCTACGTCGGGCGCGCAGCCTCGGCGAGTCCCGCGACCGGCTCCTACACGATTCACGAGCTGGAACAGCGCCGGATTGTGGACCAGGCTTTGACCGAAGCCGCCCCCTTCGTCTCAAAGGCCAGCACGGACCATCTCGCCGGACAGCCGACGGATTAGCCGTAGAAGAATCCGCAGCAGTCTTAAAGCTCGATTGAGATTTGCTCTAAACATTTCTTGTTGCGCCCTCTGCTTTGCTAAATAAAGTACTTGACAAAGCAGGAGCGAGGCGTATCATTGGTACATGGCTTCCATACACCAGTTCCAACCGCGCAGCACGGAGGATGAACCGCCCGCGCTGCATGAGCGCGCGATGGACAACCTGCGCTTCATACGCGAGACGATGGAGCGCGCTTCTTCCTTCACAGCAGTCTCGGGCTGGGGCGAGTTTGCCATAGGGCTGACGGCGCTTGTGGCCGCCTTCGTGGCCGCGCAGCAAATCACTGCCAAAGCATGGATCATGACCTGGGTCGGGGAAGCATTCCTCTCGCTGGTGATTGCCGGATGGGCCTTTGACCGCAAGGCTCGCGCAGCGCAGATGCCTCTGCTCTCAGGGCCGGGACGTAAAGTCGCCTTCAGTCTCTCGCCACCGATGTTTGTCGGCGCGCTCCTTACGATAGTGCTTTATCGCGCCGGAATGACGAGCGCCATTCCGGGGATGTGGCTGCTCCTCTACGGCACTGGTGTCGTCACAGGCGGGATGTTCTCTGTCCCCGTAGTGCCCTTCATGGGCCTCTCTTTTATGCTGCTCGGCGCGGTCGCGCTCTTTTGTCCGGCGGGTTGGGGAAACTGGATGATGGCAGCGGGATTCGGCGTGCTGCACATTATTTTTGGGGTCGTCATAGCGAGGAGGTACGGTGGCTAAACAAGGACCGCTGAGAAAAGAAGACCAGCCGCATCAATCGAAGACACGCGCGCACGCAAGGAGTCTGCGCGGGCTGGCTGGCAGCGACAAGAAAGAAGAAGGCCTCCCAAGCCTGGACCGTTTGATACACGAGCGTCTGCGATTAGGAATCATCAGCGCGCTCGCCGTCAACGAGTCTCTGACTTTTAATGATTTGAAAAGTTTGATGAAAACGACCGACGGCAACCTGAGTGTCCATGCGCGTAAGCTCGAAGAGGCAGGCTATATCGCATGCTCTAAGTTTTTTGAAGGTCGGCTGCCCAAGACGGAATACAGGTTGACGGCGGCGGGGCGGCGCGCTCTCGAACATTACTTGAATCACATGGAAGCTCTCATCAAGACCATGCGCGACGGCTAACCGGACCGCGCCTTTTTTTTGCCCGCTGGCTTTGCATTGTAAAGCCCTTTACTTTGCTTGAGAATTGAAGCTTGATTGATGAGGGCAATTTGTTATCCGGCACGTCTCAGACAAGAGGAGGAGCAGATGAACATGAATGTCAACCTGGATGCGGGGCTGGGAGCGATAGGCTTTCTGGCGGCATGTTTTGTCATGCTGGCCGCCCTGCTGGTCTTTGTCTACTCGCTCGTCGTTCAAGAAGCAGGGCTGGCGAAACTGGTCCTGTTGCTGGCGGCGTGTACGGGCTGTCTGTACCTGGGGCTGATGCTGGCGTTTTCTTTAAAGAGCAGCGAGCGGGTGCTGGCGCGCGGGCAGGAGAAACATTTTTGCGAGATAGATTGCCACCTCGCTTATTCCGTGATTGATGTCAGACAAGTTAAGACGCTCGGCTCGCCGCCCAACCAGGCGACGGCGCGGGGCGTCTTCAACGTCGTCACGGTGAGGGCCAGGTTCGACGAGCAGACCATCTTACCGACGCGCGGCAACGAGCCGCTTACGCCGAACAGCCGCATCCTGACGGTCTTCGACCAAGAGGGACGCACGTATGGACCGTCTGCCGAAGGCCAGCGCGCGCTGGACCAGGAAGGGGCTGGCGGCATGCCGCTCACGACGCCGCTCAGACCCGGCGAGGCTTACACCTCGACGCTGGTCTTCGATCTTCCGGCGGACGCCTCTCATCCCAAACTCTTAATCAACGAAGGAGAGTGGATGACGCATCTCTTGATCGGCCACGAAAACAGCATCCTACATCAAAAGACGAAGTTCAGCCTGGACCAGCAACAGCAATCGGCCCTCTCTGCCAATGACAACTCAAAGTGGACGCGCCTCTTGAATGTCGCCGCCAAGGGAGAGGCCATAGCTTGCGCGGTTTCGCTTTGCGGGCGATGCCTTAATCTCTTTCAGACTCGAAATAGTTTTGAGATGCGGCGCGTGGGCTAAGCACGCGCGCTGACTGTGGCAAGCCACATTGCGCGTAGATGAAGAAGGGCCTCAGAATCCGTTTGCCGCAAGCGGAATTTAAAGGGGGCGAGAGTCGCAGCCCGCTTTGATTGCCGCGAGTCTTAGTTTGAGTTAATGACAAGGAGCTAAGCATTTATGTTCAAGCGCATCACGGCCATTATCGCGATTTTCATCTGCGCCTCGGTGGCCTGGGCCATTCTCGGCGCGACGATCTTTGCGCGCACCTATTCTTCGGACGACGTGGCCGCGAGCCGCGTCGCCTCCACCTGGGGCGCGCCGCAGAATCAAAGGCCGCCGACCGCCTCCTTCCAGACGCTCGTCCCGAAGACGGAAGAGACCACGGAGAACGGCAAGAAGATCGTGCGCACCGTGCAGGAGCAGTTGACGACTACTCTGCCGCTCGACAGCAGCCGTATAGATGTCAATCTGGAGCTTGAGCACAGGCAGAAAGGGCTGCTCTGGTACAGCACCTACAAGGTTGACTTCAAAGGACTTTATACTTTTCATAACATGAGCGACAAAGAGCAGGACGTGACCTTCTCGCTCAACTTCCCGACGGCGCAGGCCATCTATGACGACCTGGTTTTCACGGTTGACGACCAGCCTTTGGCGCTGACGAGTCCGAAAAACTCCGCGAGCGGGACGGCTCGGATTGGACCAGGCAGGATTGCGACGCTGCGCGTGGGCTATCGCTCGCAGGGACTCAACGAATGGCGCTACGGCTTCGGCAGCGCGGACGTAGCGCAGGTGCGCGACTTCACGCTCAGGATGAAGACCAACTTCAGGGAGATAGATTTTCCAGACAACACTCTCTCGCCTTCAGAAAAGCGCGAGACGCCGAACGGCTGGGAGCTGGTCTGGTCCTACAAGAACCTGGTCTCCGGTTATCAGATTGCGATGGTCATGCCGGAGAAGTTGCAGCCCGGGCCGCTCGCTGGCCGGATCAGCTTCTTTGCTCCCGTCTCGCTCTTTTTCTTCTTCTTCCTGATGTTCATCATCACAACGATGCGCGGCATAGAGCTGCACCCGATGAACTATTTCTTCTTAGCCACGGCCTTCTTCGCCTTTCACCTGCTGCTGGCCTATCTGGTGGACCACGTCTCGATTCACGCGGCGTTCGCCATCTGCTCTGCCGTCTCGATTTTTCTCGTCATCAGCTACTTGCGCCTCGTCGTCGGAATCAGCTTTGCGAGCGGAGAAGCGGCGCTCGCGCAGTTTATCTATCTGGTGATGTTCTCCTACGCCTTCTTCCTCAAGGGCTTTACGGGGCTGGCGATTACCATCGGCTCGATCATCACGCTGTTTGTCGTGATGCAGCTCACGGGGCGCATACGCTGGGCCGAAAAGTTTGCGGCGAAACCGGACCAGCCCGCAGCCGAACATATCTAGCCGCCGCCTCTCATGCTCGCTCGAAAATTTTCGATGAGGTGTGATTGATAAATGGAACGCTATGACGTTGTATTGATAGGCGCGGGTCTGGCAGGGTTGCAGTGTGCGCGGCTTTTGGCCCAAAGCGGCGTCCGTGTGTTGCTCGCGGATTGCAAACGGTCGCTCGCGGATTCCGTGCACACGACGGGCATCTTCGTGCGCCGCACATTGGAAGACTTTCAGTTGCCGGAAGATTGTCTTGGCCCAGCGGTGCGGCACGTCACGCTCTACTCGCCGCGACGCAGAAGCCTCATGCTCGAAAGCCCGCACGCGGAGTTTCGCGTCGGGCGTATGGGCCGTCTCTACCAGCGTTTTCTGGATGAGTGCCTGGAGAGCGGCGCGAGTTGGAGGCCGTCTACGCGTTATGCCGGATACGAAGCCTTGAAGGATGAATTGACGGTCAGGCTGGAGAGCAGGGGGCAGGTCCATAGAGTTCGTGCGCGTTATCTGGTCGGGGCCGACGGCGCGCAATCGCGCGTCGGGCGTGACCTCGGGCTGGACCAGAATCGTGAATGGATTGTCGGGGTCGAAGAGGTCTGGCGCGATATGCCGCTCGCAGGGCCTCCGCGTTTCCATTGTTTTCTTGACCCACGGCTTGCGCCCGGTTATCTCGCCTGGGTGGTCCACGACGGGATGGAAATGCATCTCGGGGTCGGCGGATACGCCGCGCAGTTTGACCCGCTCTCGGCGCTGGAAAAATTTCGTGCGAGCGTGAAGGGGATTGTTGATTTGAGCAGGGGCAGGCAGATTGAGCGTCGAGGCGGGCGTATCCCTGTTGGCGGCGTGCTGCGGCGTATAGGAAGCCGACGAGGGTTGCTGGTTGGCGATGCGGCGGGCGCTGTCTCGCCACTGACGGCGGGCGGCCTGGACCCCTGCATGCGTCTCTCGCAACTGGCGGCGCGCGTCATCACGGATTATCTGGCGACCGATGATACATCCAGACTGGCGGCCTATTCGGGCGAACTCTTTCGCGCGCGTTTTGTCTCGCGGCTCTGGATGCGCAGACTGATGGCAGGAGTGCGTCAGCCGCTGGCGCTTGAGCTGGCCTGCGCCCTCATGCGTTTGCCCTTATGCAGCTCGCTTGCCAGTCACATCTTCTTCGGTCGCGGCTCGTTTCCAGATGTTGAGACAAGCGCCTCTCCCAGTCTGGCTGTGAGCAAAGCGCCGCTTTCCTGATTTCAAGAGGATAGCGGCCCATACGTTGTCCTCTGCCATAGCTCTGGCCTCTTCGTCTTAGTCCTCGCGGAACATTTCGGTCCATTCCTTTGTCTAAAGTTGAGTAAACTTTTAGCTACGCATGGTCGTACAAGCGTCTGGTCAAGACCGTTTCGCCAATCATTCGGGTTCTATGCGCACACTTTATTCCTTCTATATAGATGCCGCCAGGATTGCCTTGCAGTCCATCTTTGCTCATAAACTGCGGGCCTTTTTGACGCTCATCGGCATCATTATCGGCGTGGCCTCTGTCGTCGTGGTCGGCGCTTCAATCAGCGGGCTGAATACTTATGTGACGGATAAGCTGGCGAAAGTGCTCGGCGCTAATCACTTCATGATCGCTCGGCTAGCCTCTTCGGGCCGCCTCTCGGATGAGGAATTCGAGCGGCGCAATCGTCGTAACAAGCGGCTCAAATGGGAGGATTACGAATGGGTGCGGGACCATTGCGCGTCCTGCGCGGAAGTGGGCGCGCAACAGGCAGCGCAGGTGGACCTCAAACAGGAGAGCGTGGAGTTTCCGGGCTGTCTGGTCTTCGGCTCGACCTCGAACATGGTTGTCATCGAAGATAAAGACATCGCCGAAGGAAGATTTCTGACGACGGACGAGGTCCAGCGCTCCGCGACGGTCGTCGTGCTCGGCAGCGATATTAAGGACAAATTCTTTCCGAACACGACTGCCATCGGCAAGACGCTCAAGATTCGCGGCGTCCCAATGACCGTCATCGGCGTAGAAGAAAAACGCGGCGCGTTCTTTGGCGATTCCTTCGACCGCCATGTCTATATTCCCGTCACAACGCACATGCAAATCTTCGGTCGCGGGCGCGACGGGATTCAGATTCACGGCAAGGCTACGACCCGCGACAGCTTCAAGTCTGTCATCGAAGATGCGCGAACGACGCTGCGCAACAAGCACAAGCTGAAGGGCAATGAAGAGGACGATTTTAGCCTCGTCAACGTGGAGGAGTTGAACAACCAGATAGACCAGTTCACGGGCAGCATAGCGATGGTCGTCGTGCCCATCACGCTCATCACGCTGGTCGTCGGCGGCATCGTCGTGATGAATATCATGCTCGTCTCCGTCACCGAAAGGACTTTTGAAGTGGGCTTGCGCAAGGCCATCGGTGCGACGCGAAAGCAGATACTGATGCAGTTTCTGATTGAGTCCGCGCTGCTCTGTCTGATGGGAGGCGTGCTCGGGTTGCTGCTCGCGGCGGGCGTCGCGTGGCTGATTACGACGATGGCGGGCATTACGATGACGATCACCATCGGGTATATCCTGCTGGCGGTTATCGTCTCAAGCCTTATCGGGATGATCGCCGGAATCTACCCGGCCTTCAAGGCCGCGCGGCTAGACCCGATTATCGCGCTGGCTAAGGCTACATAAAAAGAGTGATGAGCGATGAGATAAACGCACTCTCTGATCGCTCATCGGTTATCATTTGTTCGAGGGATAATCGTGAGGCTTCCGGGGTTCATTCCTAAAGAGATGTTGCTGATGGCGTTCGACAGCGTGCGCGCGCACAAGTTCAGGAGTTTCCTGACCGTGCTCGGCATCGTCATCGGCGTCATGACGGCGATCACGATTGCCTCTATCCTGACGGGCCTGCGTCAGAGCATCGTCGCCATCATCGAAGAGTACGGGACAAACAACATCTACGCGTTTCATCTTTCAACTGGACCACGCACCAGCGAGGACCGCTCGGAAAGGACCAGAAAGCCGCTCACAGTGGATGACGCCGAAGCGATTAAGGCGCAGGCCCCTGCGGTCCAGGATGTCGCGCATGTCGCTCCGAACGTGGGCTATTCCGGCGGCCCGTTCGACGACAACATTACTTACCAGGGCAAAAATTACAGGTGGGGCAATACGCAGGGAGTCTCTGCCAACTATGCCGACATTACCAACATCACTCTGCGCGAAGGCCGCTTTATCACGGATGCGGACGACCAGCAGCGGCGCAACGTGATGGTCATCGGCGTCAACGCCGCCGAGGCTCTCTTCCCGAACGAGAATAATATCGTCGGTACTGAAGTCAAGATGGGCGGCATTACATTCGAGATCGTCGGTCTGCTGGAAAAGCGTAAGGCCGGATTCTTCGGAGAGAATGAAGAGGATAACGCGGTCTTTATTCCTTATCGCACGGCGCAGAAGGTCGCTCCGGCTCGCGGCTGGATGCTGATGGTCATACGCGCACGCTCAGGGCTGGTGACGGAGGCTCTGCAACAGTCGGAAGAAATCCTGCGCCGTCGTCGCGGACTCTCTTTCAGCCAGCCAAACAACTTCGACATCAAGACCGCAGACAAGTTTATCGAACAGTTCGACAGCATCACGGCGATGGTCGGGCTGATTGCCATCGCCATCTCAAGCCTGGGCCTGCTGGTGGGCGGCATCGGCGTGATGAACATCATGCTCGTCTCCGTCACCGAGAGGACCAAAGAGATCGGCATCCGCAAGGCCATCGGCGCACGCCGACGCGACATCGTTAGTCAATTTCTCTTTGAAGCGATGACGCTCACTTTCCTCGGCGGCGTGCTCGGCGTCGTGCTCGCGGTCGGCATCAGCAAGATTATCATGCTGCTGGTGCCTTCGCTTCCGGCGACGATTCCGCTCTGGGCCGTCATCACGGGCCTCAGCGTCTCGGTCGGCGTCGGCCTCATCTTCGGCGTCTGGCCCGCACGCAAAGCCTCTCGCCTCGACCCGATTGAATGTTTGAGATACGAGTAAACGCTTGAATCGTCAATCGTCAAGAGAGAAAATCAACTTCGATTGATGATTGACGATTGACGAAGGATAAGCTTCTCATTATCTGCTTGCAGATTGGCTGGACCAGATGGACGAAGATGGAAAGAGTGCACAAGCGCGAGCTGGTCAGAGAATTTCTAGCTTACATACAGGTCGAGAAGGGGCTGGCCCGCAACTCGCTCGCGGCCTACGGGCGTGACCTCAGGCGGCTGGAAAAGTGGGCCAGCGAACAGGGCAAGCCGGTCGAAGACCTCACGCGGCTGGACCTCAGAAGCTGGATCGCGCAGCTTTCGCGCGAAGGACTCGCGCCCTCATCCGTCTCGCGCGCGGTCAGCGCCGCTCGCGGCCTCTTTCAATTCCTGATGCTCGACGGGCATATCAAAACCCATCCGACCGCAGACCTCGATACCCCGCAGGGCCACTCGCATCTGCCCAGATTTCTAACCGAAGAGGAGATGGAAAAACTTCTGGCTGCGCCGGACGTTTCGACCCCGGACGGGTTGCGTGACCGCGCCATGCTGGAATTGATGTACGCGACGGGGATGCGTATCTCCGAAGTGACGGGGCTAAAGCTGGCCGATGTGGATTTTGAAGGCGGGCTGGTAGTCTGTCATGGAAAGGGAAGCAAGCAAAGGCGTGTGCCCATCGGCAAGAGCGCGACCCGCTGGCTGGACCAGTACAGGGCCGCGCGCGCAAGCGCGGGCCGAACCCTCTATCCAAACCTGTTTTTGACGAAGGGCGGAAAACCCATGACGCGCCAGCTCGCCTGGACCAGAGTTAAGCTCCACGCGTCAACCGCAGGGCTACAGCATATCTCGCCGCACACCCTGCGTCATAGCTTCGCCACGCATCTCTTGCAGCGCGGCGCAGACTCTCGCTCTGTCCAGGCCCTGCTCGGCCACAGCGACATCTCGACCACACAAATCTACACGCACATCACGGACAGACACCTGCGCTCGGCCTACGACCGCTTTCATCCTCGCGCGCGTGGACCACAGGCTGGACCAGATGATGTAGACGAAGAAATAGCAGGCCCCGAGAGCGACGCTCTATAGGCAGGGCCTGCTGTTGAAGATTAAAGAGGCTGAAAGTTTGTCAGGTTGTTGAGAAGGGCGCTGGACGTTTGCCCTGGCTCAACGCCTTCCGCCCTTCTTACTGCCTTTCTTGCCGCCTTTCTGTCCGCCCTGCTTGCCCCCGCCACCCCTGGCCGAGCCTTTCTGACCGCCCTTGCCGGATGAAGATTTGCCGGATGATTTGCCCGAAGACTTACCGGACGACGCGCCGGACGACTTTCCAGAAGACTTGCCCGATGACTTACCTGAAGATTTCCCGGCTGACCCGCCGGAGGATTTACCTGACGATTTGCCGGACGATGCGCCGGATGATTTGCCCCTAGAGCCGCCGCCGGATGCACGGCCAGCCGCTCTGCCTGCTGATGAAGCTGTGCGAGCGCCTGCGCGGGCCGTCTGAGTTGCAGCCTTCGTGGCACGATCCGTCACCCTGTTGGCCGCCTTCGTCTCTTCATTAACCATCCTTCGCGTTTGCGTCGCGCTCTCATCAGCCGCTTTCTGGACCGACGAGCTAACGTTCCTCGGACCGCTGATGCTGGGGAGCAGGTTAGAGGCCAGGTCCGTGACGGTGCTCACCATGTTGGTCGTCGTCTCGATGGCCGTGCCCGTCACATTGGCCGCCTGGTTCATCACCTCGCCCGCGACATCCGTCGCCTGGCTGATGGCTTCGCTGGCCGTCCCCGTTGCCGCATCCGCCGTCTTTGAAGCGCCGCTTCCACCTCTGCTGCGTCTTTGAGCCATGTCGCCTCCCTTTTCAATGACGAATTGAAATCTGAATCTCTGGCCGAGCTTTTATCCTCGGTAGTAGAACACAGGCTGTGTGGCTGAGTTATCGCGCATCTGACACAAAAGTTTATCTCCGCTATTTATCCTCTGGGGCCTCGAAGGCTAGAAGCTGAAGCGAATCATCGCTTCTACGCGTCGGTTGCCGGCGGACTGGTTGCCGCCGCCTCCACCGCCTCCAAAGCCGAATCCTCCGGCGGTCGAGTTCGATAAACCGAAGAGCCTTGACCGCAGGTTTCCTATCGGCGGCCCCTCGTTCGTGTGGTTAAAGAGATTCTGAACGTTGAGCGAGAAGGTCAGGCTATAACGTCTGGCCGTCGTCGTCTCATCACCGAAAGTGCCGCCGCCCCTGCCGCCGCCACCGCCGCCACCACCTCCTCTGCGTCCACCGCCGCCACGTCCGCCGCCGCCTCTACCACCGCCGCCGCCCGCGCCGGTCTGTTCCGGACCAAAACCGATGGTCTTGCTGAGGCGCATGTTGACTGTGTAGAAGGCCGGGCCGTCTCCGAAATTACGCGGGATGATGGTCTGGCCCGGCGCAGGGTTGGGGTCGAAAGCGCCAAAGCGCGTGATGACCACGCCGGGCTTGCCGAGGTCAGTCGCAAAGGCCGGGCGGTCTGTAAAGAGCGTGTCGCCGTTCTGGTCCTGCCCCGTCGTGATGTTGAAGGGGCGGCCCGAAGAGGCTATCAGGTTCGAGTTGAGACGCAGGCCCCAGGGCAGGTTGTTGATCGAGCCGATGAGAGAGAAGCGATGACGCACATCCTGCGCAGAGCGTCCATACTCCGTGGTCAGATCATATTGGTTGGCGGGAAAGCTATTGGCCCCGTCCGTGTCGCTCATAGCCCTGTTCAGAACGTAGGTCGCAAAGACAGTGAACGCGCGGCTAAAGCGATTGTTGACGCTGACGACCAGTTGGTTCTGGTTAAAGCGCCCGCTCGATTCATACTGGAAGATATTGCCGAGACCCGGGAATGGACGCAAGAGCGTCCCCGGCAGTGGCGCGTTGATATTGCGAGAGCGCAGGACGTGGAGCGTGCGCGCTCCGATGTAGTTGACGGAGAGAGTGGTCCTGTAAGGCAGTTGCCGCTCAAGACTGAGCGAGACCTGCATCGTGTAGGGCGTGCGCAAATCCTCTGCAACCTGCCGCGTGACCTGCTGTATGTCAAAGCCCTCAAGCTCCGCGCCGGTCGGGATGCGCGGAAATTGGTCCAGCAGCGCGATGCCTTCACTGGTTGCGCCCGTGATGATGAACTGCTCTTGATTGCTGCCGTTAAAGCGGTTGGCTTGCAGCGTCAGGTTTTCGCCGAAGCGGTTATAGAAGATGCCGAAGCCGCCGCGGACGACCGTTTTTTGCTGCTGCCCGCCAGCGCCGCCAGCTCCTGGCGCCCAAGCGAAAGCTATGCGCGGCGCAAAATCAGTCATGCTGTGTATGTTCGTCTGCGTCTCGTAGCGCAGGCCGAGGCTGAGCGTCAGGTTAGGACGCACGCGCCAGTCGTCTTGGATAAAGGGGCTGAAATCAATCTGCGAGACGCTCGCTTCGGGGTTACCGGCGTTGATGGAGAATTGAGTCGGGCGCGCGCCCGGCAGGTCGAGCAGAGTGTTGCGGTATTGCTCTATGGAGGTGAAGGTAAATGTGCCTCCGAAATTCTGCGAGGAGACATCGCGCAGGCGCACGCCGCGAAGGCGTCCACCCGCTTTCAAAGCGTGCGGCCCGATGGACCACGAAGTGTAGTTCTGCAACTCGAAACGGTCTTCGTCCGTCCGAGAGAGACCCACTTGCGAGCCGCCGCCCGTGAACGCCTCCTGCACACGAATCGTCGGCAGAGTGTTGTCGCCCTCCTGCCTGCTGCGCTCGCGTATAAACTGAAAGCGCGTCTCGTTGATGACCTTCTGGTTAATGACAGCCGTCTCCGTCAACTGCACTGTATGCTCTGTGTTCGAGGTATCAAAGGCGCGTTCGGCCAGAGAAAAACCGCCGACGCCGGAGTTGAGACTGTTGTTGCGCGAATAGGTGTAGCGCGCGACGAGCGTGTTGTTGCCGTTAATCTGGTAGTCCAGGCGCGGGCTAAAAGTGGTCCGGCGCGCGGGCGTCAAGATGGTCTGGCTAAACGGCGTTATGTTGAGCTGCTGGTCCAGTATAATCGCGTTGACGACATCGTTATCGTCCGTCTCCCGGCGCTCGAAATCCAGGAAGAAGGAGGCGCGTTTCGCGCTGATTGGTCCACTCAGGTTGCCGCCGTACCTGCGCGCTTGAAAGGGAGCGCGCGAGGGCGCAAAGGGGTTGCGCGAATTGAAGCTCTCGTCGTTGAAATTAAAGAAAGCCTGCCCGCGAAACTTGTCCGTGCCGGGCTTGGTAAAAATCTCTATCCGCCCGAATCCCAATCGGTCGTACTCGGCTGAGAAGGGATTACGGTTGATGCGTATCTCGCGTATGGATTCTTTCGGCGGCAGCCGCCCGCCCGAAAAACCGTCGAGGAAGATTTCACCGCCCTCTGTTCCGGCGGCTGGACCGGCCAGCGCCTGCAAGGCTTCCGCGAGGTCGTCCGGGTCGTCCGGCAGCGCGTCCAGGTCTGCGCCGCGCAGGACGACTGCCCCCGCGTTATTCTCAGGCTCGACGTTGATGGGCGATTCTGCTTCGACCATGACGACCGCCTCTTCGAGCGCGACCGCCAGCGTGATGTTGAGCGGGTCTGTCCGTCCGGCGGCGACTTCAACGCCGGTATTCTCAAAGGCGGCGAAGCCAGGCGCGCTGGCCCGCAGGGTATAAACTCCGGGCGCCAGCGCAGAGAAGACATAGCGGCCCTCGTTATCCGAAGTCGCAGTCTTTTCCACCCCGGCGGCATCCGCGACCGAAAGGGACGCGCCCACAATCAACCCGCCAAACTCGTCCGTCACCTGTCCTCGCAAAGTGCCCAGCGATTGCTGCGCGTGCGCGGGTATCAATGAACAGAACAACGCGGCGACGACGAGCAGCAACCTGGCGCGCCCGATAAAGCTTTGAATTATTTGCATGACCTCATGAACCCTGTGAGCTACTCGAAATCTCTCTCAACAAACTAACAAAACTGTCAGGACAGAGCTTGCTCACGCCCAGACAAACATCCGCCCTTTAAGAATCCTGTCAGGCATCCTCTCGGCAAATTTAAGGCTGGTCTCGATTGCCCGTGCCGCCGCCGATGACATCGCCAGGCAGCCCGGGGCTATCAGGCTGGCGGTCACGATTGGGCCGACCGCCTTGCCGCTGCAAGAGATTGAGAAAGCCCGCCTCGCCCGTGATTAGCGTGACGGCGGTCAGGCGCGACGCGCTCGTCCCCGTAGGAGAGCCGACGATGAAGACAGCATCGCCCGTCTTCAAATCATTGAGCGTGATGGCGGGCAGGTTCTGTAACATCTCCTGAATATTTCTGCCTCCCGCGCGCTGGCGACCTCCGCCACCCGCGCCGCCGCCACCGCCACCATCTCGCCCGCGCCTGCCGTTGCCGTCTCGACGTTCCGCGCTCTGCGTCGGCTGTTGCGCGCCGTTTGCTCCGCCACTTGCGCCTGGTCCAGTATTGGCGGCGACCTGCGTTCTTCTCTGCTCAAGCTCCGCGACCATCTCCGGCGGAATACGGCGGAGCGCCGAACGCTTGCCGAGGCTGACCGTCAAAGTGCCGCCCGCCTGGTTGTCTTTAATCGTCAACTCGCCCGCCGCCGCATTGATTGAAGTAATCGTCCCGCCGACTCTCTGGAAAGAGCCGACGACAATCTCTTCGGCTGTCAGGCTCAAGCCGTCCGCGCTTCTTTCGCCGAGCGCGCGGATTTGGTCGCCGACCTTCAGCTCCGCGAAAGAGGCTGGCAGGGCATCGCTCACACGCGCCGAATCCGGCGCATAGCGCATAACGCGCACATTAGAATTGGCCGCGATGAGAATCGTCCCTGCGCCCTCACGCGTGCGCGCGGAGACTTTAATCTCTTTCTTCGCCGCATCAATCGCCGTGATGCGACCATTCACGCCGCGCCGCGCCCAATCTTCGCGGCTGCGTGCGCTCTGCTGCTGCGCACCGGCTGCCTTGCCGGTCACGACGAGCTGTCGCGCCTGTACGGATTGGTTGTCCGCCGAGAGATTGCCGCGCGCAAAGAGCCTGTCGCCGGTGGCAACATCTTCGAGCCTGATCTTGACGGCCTTGTCGGCTGCCGTTTCCCCTGGCGGAAGACGCAGGATAGCCGTTTTGTCATCCGTCTTGACGGCGATAAGCTGGCCCTCGTCCGTCTTGACCGTCACCTGCCGCGCGCTCGCATCAACGCTTGCCACCTCGCCGACGACGCGCGTTTGCGCGGCGGCTGGACCAGCGGTGGTCGTTGGCGTCTGCCCTATCGCCAGACTGCTTGAAGCTGCGACCATCAAGAGGGCCAGCGCGGCCAAAGCCCACATCACAAAAATCTTTTTCATGCTCAAATCCTTTGTCAATATCATTGTCGTAGATTGAAGGCAGAAGGGAGGAGAAAGCGGCTGCCTATGCTTGATGTTCGATGCTCTCTATCTGGGCAACT
>DASWMI010000068.1:0-81847 GCA_036399835.1 Pyrinomonadaceae bacterium
CGGACCTTTTTCTTCAGCACGGATTTCGAGGTCGGCTAAAATCAGCGCGGTGATAGTGAGCAGGATGACCAGCATGTTTTGTCCGACTGCTTCGTCTGGCTCTCTAAAACCCGAACATGGGCCACCGCAGGCACGGAGGCACAGAGAATGAAGTAAGAAAGATGTCTTGAAAAGTCTTATAAAACCCTAATTTATCTTCTCTGTCTCTTTGTGCCTGCGGTGGCTGGTTTTGAAATCCGTTCTAAAGTCTGGCGGGCTACATTCTACAGCAGATTGCGCGCGGCGTGGACCAGTCGCGGCGGCGACGTTCAGGGCAAATGTCAGGCAGTAAAACTTCCAAGCCTACTCGCGCATCAAAGAGAAAAAGCGTGCGTAGTGTTAGAATAGAAGGGTCATGGAGCGAGCTTTACATCTCACAGGATTAACTCAGGAAGAGCTGGCGGCGTTTGTCTCAGAGCTTGGCGAGCCGCCCTATCGCGGGCGGCAGATGTTCTCCGCGCTGCACAGGAGGCGTCTGCGCTCTTTCAATGAGATAACAGACCTGCCGAAAGATTTTCGTGCGCATCTGGACCAGCGGGCAACCGCTTCGACCCTCACCATTCAAGAGCGTTACATCTCCGCAGACGGGACGCGCAGATACTTGATGAAGACGCATGACAACCTGCCCGTCGAGACGGTCTTTATCCCTGAAGAGCGACGCGACACGATCTGTTTTTCGTCGCAGTCCGGCTGCCCGCTCAAGTGCGATTTCTGTTTGACTGCTCGCCTCGGACTGCTGCGCACGCTGACGGCTGGCGAGATGGTCGAGCAGATTATCGTCGCGCTCAACGACGCTTACGGCGTAGGCCAGAGGATACCGCGCGGAACGAACCTGGTGGCCATGGGCGCGGGCGAGCCTTTCCTGGCCTTCGAGCCGCTGATGAAGGCGCTCAAGGTGATGGCCGACCCGAAGGGGCTGCATATCGTGCCCAATCGCGTGACGGTCTCGACGGCGGGCATCGTGCCGCGTATCAAGGAACTGGCGAGCTTCACAGAGAGGCCGCACCTGGCTATCAGCCTGGCTGCTCCGACGGATGAGCTGCGCGATGTGCTGATGCCGATTAATAAGAAGTGGCCGCTGGACCAACTGCTCGCGGCCTGCAAGGAGTTTGAAAAGTCGCTCAAGCCCGGCGAGCGTTTTACCTTCGAGTATGTCATGCTCGACGGTGTTAATGATTCGGACCATTTCGCGCGGCAGCTCGCCAATCTGCTCAACCGTCACGGCCTGCGCGCGAAGGTCAACCTCATCCCGCACAACCCAGCAGAGCCTCTGCCCTATCGCCCCTCGCCGCCCGAGCGCGTCGAGCGTTTCAAAGAGATTCTCGAAGCCAAAGGCATACATGCCTTCGTCCGTCGCCCGCGCGGGCGCGACATCTACGCTGCCTGCGGTCAACTGGCTGCGCGCCGCCCTGACCATCCCTCGCTGGTCCAATTATCTTGAGCCGGACAAGGCGCACGATAAACTCGGCAGCGGGCCAGTGCGAAATGAAAAACTTTTCGCTTTAACTTCATCATGCCGGACTACTGCGTCCCGTGTTTCGCTTCGCGCGTTTCAGTTTTCCGCCGCGTGCATGTACAATCCGCCTACTCCCTGATTTCTCAAACTGAGCACGAAAATTTTTTGTCATGAAACGAAGAATTGCACCCCGCCAGATAAGCTCTTATGTTTTCGCGGCGCTCCTGCTCTTGATTCCGGCCAGCTTTGACGCCGCGCCGACAGCCCCTGTCATCCAGCCGAACGTCGGCGTCAACGGATTTTTCTCTGTGGACAAGGCGCAGCGCGGTAGAGTGGTCCAGGCTGCCGTCGTCGTAGACATCCCGCACGGCTATCATATCAACGCCAACAGATTGATCGGCAAGATAGGTGTCCCGACGACGCTCAAGATAGAAGCGCCCGGCGGAATCAAAATCAGCCCCATCGCTTATCCGCGACCGCTCGTGCGCAAGCTCAAATTCTCCGACGACCAGCTCGCGCTCTACGAAGGCCGCGCCGTGATGCGTTTTAGCATCACCATTCCGGCCAATTATGAACAGGGTTTGACGGAGCTACGCGCGCGTGTACGCTACCAGAGTTGTAACGAAGAGCTGTGTTTTCCGCCCACGACGCGCGAGGTCAGGATGCCCATCGGTATCGTCGGCGCAAACGAATCCGTCAAGCGCATCAACGCGAACCTCTTCGGCAGCGCAAAGCGAAGAGGCTAGAGGTCAAAGGTTAGAAGTAAGAAGCTGGTAAAAACTTTTCACTAAACTCTAACTTCTAGCCTCTTCCGATTACCGACATGAGACGGCCCACGCGGCCATAGCGTAGCTTTTCGCGGCGGTAGGAGAAGAAGATGTCCGTGCGGTCCATCGTGCAGAGCGGCGCGATGTGTATCCTGTGGGGCGCGACTCCGGCGCTCATCAACTCTGTCTGATTGGCTCTTTGAATATCAATCAGCGCGTGGCCTTCGCGCGTTTGTGTGAGAAGCTCGTCGGCATCAATAAAGCGTTCGCGGAAGGCTTCGATAACTTCCGCGCCGACTTCATAGCAGCAGGCACGTGCCGCTGGTCCAATCGCCGCGCGCACGTCCCCGGCTTGCGTCCCGTACTCTTCATGCAGACGCTTGAGCGCACGCGAGACGACCCCCGCCACTGTGCCGCGCCAGCCTGCATGGACCGCCGCGCATGCGCCCGTGCGCGCATCCCCGAGCAGCACGGGCACGCAGTCAGCCGTCTTGACGCCGAGCAGAATGTGTCGAGCATCTGTGACCAGCGCATCACCGTAGACGGTCTCGCCGCGTGCGCCCGGAATGCTGCGCGCGTCTTCAATGTTTTTGACGACGCGCACGTCCGAGCCGTGAACCTGCCAGCAGCCGGCGAGAGTCCAGTCGCCCTCGAAGAGGCTAAGGAAGCGGCGACGGTTTTCGTAAATGTTCTCGGCGGCATCGTCATCAAAGCCGGCGAGGTTGAGAGCCTCGCTCGGCATACGGCTCACGCCGCCGAGCCTCGTCGAGAAGCCGTTAGTGAAACCCTCTTGTTCAAGCGGCCCGCAGACCAGGGCGCGCAGGCCGTTTAGCTCGCGCCAGTAAAATCCGGGGCTTTCAAGCTCTCTATCGTCCGTGATTATTTCCATCGGTATAGACATCATCGAAGTCCGTCGCATACGCGAAGTGCACGCGCGCACGCCGCGTTTCGTCGAGCGCGTTTACACAGAGGCCGAGCGTGCTTACTGCGAATCGCGCGGCGCTGTCGCCGCGGAGCATTACGCGGCCCGCTTCGCCGCCAAGGAAGCCGCGCTCAAGGCGCTGCAAACAGGCTGGAGCGGCGGCATCTCCTGGCAGGATGTAGAGGTCGCCGCAAAGGAATCGGGCGCGCCCCTGCTCAAGTTTTATGGCCGCGCGCTCGAACTCTTCACTCAATCGGGCGCGACCACAGCGCACCTTTCCATCTCTCACACCACAGAACACGCCATCGCTTCAGTTATTCTTGAACGCTAACCAGGAATCCTTCGGTTGTCAATTAGACATTAAAGAGTAGACGAGAGACTGGATTGAGTAGTGGTCCAGTTTCAAAGGAGAGCGACTTCAGGGCATGCCCATCTCGCTGGTCAGCACGCTGCGGCCTCTCCTGTCGCGTTCGACGCGCGTAGTCCTGGCGGGTGGCGGTTCGGCTGTCTCAAGAGCTGCATCAACGGCGGCGGGTGTGCGCGGCGCTGGCAGCGCTCTTCTGCTTGATGAAGGCGGAGCGATGTTGGCATCCTGGGTCTCATCCTGCTGAGAGATGGATTCGTAGTAGTCCTCCTGGTCCAGAGCGGCGACCATCGGGTAGCTTGCCGTGTGCAGATAGCAGGATGACTGCGGGGCGAGTGCCGCGGTGATGGCTATGCGCTCGCGCTGCGGGCAGCCTTCCGTGGCGAGCATGCCTGTTTCCGGGTCTATCTCGACGAAGGCGACGCCCGCCGGATGCTCGAAGACTTCGCCGCCCAGCTCTGGCCGCAACTCTACGGCGCCCTTGACGAATTCGGTCCAGGCTGGCAGGGCGGCTTCAGCGCCCGTCAGACCCAGTTGCTTGTTGTCATCAAAGCCAACCCAGACGGCAACGACCATGTTCGGCGTATAGCCGACAAACCACCCGTCGCGCGAAGTTCCAGTCTTGCCCGCGATGGCCGTTCTTTTGAACTGGCCGCGAGCCGCACGCGCCGTCCCGTGGTCAACGACGCCAGTCAGCATGTCCGTCATTATGTAGGCCGTCGCGGGGGTGAGCACTCTGCGCACGGTCGGCACAGGATTGACAATCGGCGCACCCGTCGCATCGTCTATGTGAGCGATGATCTCAGGGTCTATGCGTTGACCTGCGTTGACGAAGGTGGTGTAGGCGGCGGCCATCTGGAGCGGCGTCGCCTCTGTCGTGCCGAGCGCCAGCGCCGGATAGGCTTCCGGCTTGCTGAGTCCGAATTTTCTAGCCGTCTCCGCGACGCGCAAGAGGCCCGTCCGCATGGCGACATCCACCGTCACGACGTTGAGCGATTTAATGAGCCCCGTGCGCATCGTCACATCGTGCATGGAGTATGTGCCGCCAAAATTCGCCGGACGATAGATGGAGTGGCAGTCATAAGCGAATTCACGCGGCGCGTCTGCGAAGAGCGAAACGGGCGAGAGACCGCTTTCGAGCGCCGCAGCATAAACGATGGGCTTAAAGACAGAACCGGGCTGGCGCAAGGCATCGGTTGCGCGATTGAGCTGGGAGTCTGCGTAGTCGCGCCCGCCGACCATCGCCAGCACTGCGCCCGTCTGCGGGTCGAGCGCGACGAGCGCGGCCTGCGGCGTCGCCTTGCGGCCCTTGTAAACTTTGTCCAGGCGTTCGAGCTGGCGTCGCACGGCTGCTTCGGCCAGTTGCTGCAAGTCCAGATCAATCGTCGTGTAGATACGCAAGCCTCGCTCGTCCTTTGTCAAGCCTCTTTCAAGCCCAGACTCGACTATGCGATTGACGTAATCCACAAAATAGGGCGCGAGCGAATTGTTGCTCTCTTTGAAAGGCGCGACCTGCAAAGGCTCTTTCGAGGCCGCGGCAGCCTGCTCGACTGTAATCCAGCCGTCGCGGACCATCGTCCCGAGGACAGTGTTGCGACGCGCGAGGCTCTCTTCGGCGTGGCGCTCCGGCGCATAGCGGACTGGGCTTTGAATCATCCCCGCAATCGTCGCCGCCTCATGGAGCGAGAGGTCTTTCAAATCCTTGCCGAAATAGATACGCGCGGCCTGTTCGACGCCGCGCACGCCGACGGCCCCACGCTGGCCCAAGTAGACCTCGTTGCAGTAGAGAGCGAAGATGTCTTCCTTTGAGAGACGGCGTTCGAGCGTGAAGGCGAGCATCGCTTCAGCGAACTTGCGGCGCAGCGTGCGCTTAGGCGAGAGATAAGTATTCTTGACAAGCTGCTGTGTGATGGTCGAGCCGCCCTGTCCCACCTCGTTATCGCCCGCGTTGCGCAGCAGTGCGCGGCCAATGCCAAAGAGGTCCACTCCCGAATGGTCAAAGAAGCGACGGTCTTCAATCGAGATGATGGCGTGCACGAGGACGGGCGGAATATCCTTGTAAGCGAGCGTCGCGCGCTGGCCCACCTTTAAGGCGGCATCGTTAGTTAAGACTTCAGGCTCAAGCGTAAAGGAATCGAGCGTCACTTCGTCGCCCGTCAATTCGTCAATCCGTCCCTTCTTATCAAGCCGCACGCGCACCACGTCGGGCACGGCAGCGTTCGCGCTCAAACGTCGCGGGCGAATCTCGACCGTGCGCTGGTCCACTGCTGTAAAGCTTCCGCTCCAGACCTCGCTCCCGCTCGTCTCGACGTAGCCCGCGCGGCGCAGATGCGAGATCAACTCTTCGCCCTTGAGAGTCTGGCCTGCGCGCAGCGTGCGCGGCGCGGCGTAGATTCCCGCGCGGCTCGTCAGATAGCCGTGAGCCAGACGCTCGTCAACAATCTGCGAGTAAGAGAAATAGGAATGGATGAGAAAAGCCGAGAGAAAGCCGAAGGCTATAAAGAGCGCGGCGGTGATGCAGCGAAGGATGAGCTTGCGTTTGTACTCGGCTTCAGTTTGAAACTTGAAGCGGGCGGCCCGGCCCATGCCCTTGATAATACGCGGGCGGCGCGGAGTGTGCTCTGATGTAATCTCTATCGCCATGATTTAAAGACAGAGAACTCCCTGCCGGGCGGGCTAGCCTGCTGTGCGAAATCGCTGCTGATGTGTTTCTAAGTAAATGCCTAATCAGCATTAAATTCTTGCAGGCGCTTATCTCTCCCAAAAGCCTTATCGCGCGTCGGAGACAAGTATGGCCTGCGACTGTGTGCTGACCCCTCTGGCATTTGCGCCCGGATTGTCTGCGCTGGTCCACTGCGAAAAGGCCGCTGTCCAGACAGCCAGCGTCAACAGGATCATGATAATCGCGGCTAATTGTGCGAAGCTGACAGCCAAGTCCCTCATGCCTATGCGTCCCCCCGAATCCTTTGCTGCTTTGCTCTTAACCCTTGAGCAATGTTTATGCCAGCCGCCAAACAAATCTCAACGAAATCAAAAAGCGTGGGCTATCTCGATGCTTGAGAAGAGTTTAAGGCGGATGCTTGAACGCTCGTGGGAACTTGTCAGGAAAGCTGGCGAGCCGGAAGTGCTGGCATTCGATACAGCCACTCAGGATTTAATCACCGGGCGTGTGTTCTGAAAGGTTACGATTCAAAGCTGTTCCTGAACACACCCCCGCCGGGCCGCCCGTAAAGCTCAAGGCAACCTGCGATTCTTTATACTGGATTGACTACTTACGGAAGCGCCAGCGCAGTTTCTATGACAGTCAAGATGGCCTGCGTCACTGGAAAGTTCATATCACCTTGAGCCGTAGTCGTTTCCCCTGATGGCTGCGAGGTAATGCCCGTTGCAAAGCCTTTGCAAGCCGGCCAATCATAAAGCATCAACTTCCCTCTTTAGCTGAAGAGCTGCGCCGACGCGAGCATGATTTGATAGAGCAGGCATTGATAACAACTAATGGCAGCTTAACGCAGGCCGCGCGGCTGCTTGGAATCACTCACCAAGCTCTTGCCTACACCCTTGAGCATCGCCATAAAGACCTCTTCGCCTTGAGGATTCCCGCTAAAACTAGACGCAAGCGGAAGCCATAGACTTCGGGGCATGACGGGAAATGTTAGGGCAAACTGAACTGCCGAGTTAAGGCTACGACTCAGCTCAGGCGCGAGAGTTTGTGACGGTCTTCGGGCGGGTCAGGCTCTTTGCGGCGGCGGAGTTGATACCATCTGGCGGGGGGTTCGGGCGAGGGCGCGATGAGGCGTTTGATTCTTTCGATACAGGGGCGGGCGGCCTCTTCGCCGAGGCTGATAAGCTCGTCTGCGCGACCCATCTCGTCCCAGCGTATGTGCCCGACCCTGGGCCGTATGACGACATCCGCATCGAGCAGTTGATGTGCGGAGGCCGTGCGCTGGACGACCATCAGCGACTGGACCAGTACGCCGATGGCGGAAAGCGGTGGACCAAGAAATTTCGCGCCCTCGAAATTAACATCCACTGCGATGACTATGTCCACGCCGAGCGAGCGCGCCGCCGCCGCCGGAATATTAGCGACAATCCCACCGTCAACGAGCTGTCGGCCCTCTTCATCCATGACGGGCACATACCAGCCTGGAATCGCGCAACTGGCGCGGATAGCGAAAGGCAGATCGCCCTCGCCGCTCATCACTACGGGCGAGCCGGAATGCAGGTCCGTGGCGACGGCGGCAAAGGGAATGCGCAGGTCTTCAAAGCGCGTGACGGGAAAACTCTTGCGTATGAACTCTTCCATGCGCGCGTTGGTTTGGATGCCGAGCCGCGAGAGCGTGACGCGGCCCATATCGCGCCAGCGAAGATTGCGTCCGAACCTCTCGATCTCCGCGAGAGGCATTCCGGCAGCCAGCGCGCCACCGACCACGGCCCCGGCTGAAGTGCCCGCGACGGCATCCACAGGAATCCGGTGCTCGGCCAGCACGCGCAGCACGCCGACATGCGCGATGCCACGCGCAGCCCCGCCCGATAACGCCAGCCCAACGAGCGGCCTCTTCTTCTCTTCCTGCTGCTTTCGCCACATAAGAGTCTAGGAGTCTAGGAGTTCGAGAGTCTGGAGTCGGAAGACAAAAGCTTTGGGCCTTTGACTCTCAGACTCCAGACTCTCAGACTCTCAGACTTATTATACAGGGTTGAGGATGACAATTTCTGCGCGTTCGCGTGCGGTGTCGAGAAAGGCATCCGTATCGGATTCGATTTTGCTTTCGGTCAACGTCTGTTGAAGCTCTTCGCGGGCCTGGTCCAGCGTGGGAACGAGGCGTCCGGGGTTGCGCTGGCGAAAGCGCGGGACAAAGACATCGCGATAATAGCTCGCGACCTCTTCCGGCGAGACGACCGTGAAAGAGCGGAAGCGGAAGTTGAGATATTTTTCGATGGCGACGCGCTGCCTGATTATCTCTCTCAAGCGTTCGTCTTCGATAGAGCTGAAACCTACGCGGCGCAGTCGGCGCTCAAACTCGCTCGGCGGAAATCTCTTGGCGATCTCATCGAGCGCGGCCTTAATCTCTGCATCGGTCGGGGCAATCGAGGGCAGTCTTTCCGCTTCCTGCAAGATTAAATGCTGGTCTATCAAAAGCTGTAAGGCGCGATTGAGAATCTCCGAGCCTGGATTATCAAGCGGCGTGTCGGGCTGAAGCGCCAACTGCCAGAGCAGGTCCGAGTAAGTTATCAGGTCCGGCTGCGAGACGCCGCCGTTGACGGTCGCCACCATCTTGTCCGTCACGGTCTGCGCCTGGACCGTAGAAGAAAGCGTGCAAAGGGAGAAAGGCAGCAGGAAAATGGATAAGAGCAAAGCCATCGGAAATCTTTTTGGTCCTAATCTCTCTGGTCCAAATCCTTCCGGTCTTCGACAGGCTCTCGCGCTTTCGTCTCTGCTCTCTACGACGTGGTTGTCTCCGATGTTCTGCTTCATGGCTTTGACCCTTTCACTTTCCTTCTTCAGAACGCCTGCGTAAAGCGGAAGTGCAGTTGGCTACTCTTGGGGCGAATGGTCGCCGGACCATCCAGGCGTTGCGGTACGAGGAACTCCGGCGGGTTGAGCAGCAGGCCGTAATCCACCGCCAGCGAGCCTCCGATGGGAGTCTTGATGCGCAGACCGAGGCCGACCGTGTGCGTCCAGCGCGAGCGCAGGTTGACGCGCTCGATCTCTGATAATCCCGGATTCTGCGAGTTGCTCTCTTTGCCGAAGAGTTCGCTGATGTTGCGGAACACGTTGCCGCCGTCGTAGAACGGGACGACCTGTAGGAGCTTGGTGAGAGGCACACGCAGCTCAAGATTGGTGACGGCCATCGCATTGCCTCCAATCGGGACGAGGAAGGGATTGATGCGGACCAGCTCGCCCTTTTGATTGCGCAGCAGACCGCAGGCCGGGCTGATGGGCGCATTCAGGTTGTTCGGGTCGGGCAGAAAACATTGCGGCGCGACGACGCGCGGCCCCGCCTCTTCATAACCGAAACCGCGCAAGGTGCTGGACCCGCCGGAAAAGAATCGCTCGCTAATCGGCAAGGTCAAATCAACGTCGTCAATAAGGCCGTTGTCGTTGCGGTCGCGCGGATTGAAGAGACTCGCGAGGCCCAGTTGCAGGTTGCCAGCCAGCACGGCCCGGCGCAGGAAATCGAACCTGTGATAACGACTGTATCTCGCGAGCAGCTTGTTGAAAGAGAGATTGCCGCCGAGCTGACGCAGCGCGAGGCTGTAATCGACGTTGATAAACTGGCCGCGCGTGGCGTCAAACTGGCTGTCGCGCGTATCGCGCACGAAGGTTGCGCCAAAGCGAGAGAGACGAATCGCGCGGTCCGGCCTCAGGATGTCTGCGATGAGGAGGCTGTTGATGTTAAAGAGCCGCACGTCCTCGTAGCTGTAACGCAGAAAGATGGCGGTGCGGGTTTTCTGGTCCAGCACGCGGTTTGTCTCGGCGTTAAAGGTAAAGCGATTGATGGTTGGCTCGCGCTCCGTCTCGCATTGAGCTTCCGCCAGAGGGCAGTTGACATCAATCGGGTTGCCTTCCTCGTTGAGCCGCTGGACGATGCCGAAATTGCCGCGATCAATCGTCGAGCGGAAAAAGCGCGTGACGGTTGAATCGCGCGTGTACTGCAAGGAGAGCGCGAGCGGGGCAAACTGCTTTTCGCCGTAACGCTGCCAGTAAGGGTTGTAATATTCGAGCCTGAGCGTTTGCTGTCGGCGGCTGGCACGCAGGCGAATCGCGCCCTGTTGGAGCTTGCCGAAAAAGTTGACGTTGCGTATATCAAAGAAGCCGAGTGGACCATTATCCGTCGAATAGCCGCCACCGATGGTACGCGCGCGCGGCTTTAGCTCTTCGACATCAATGATCACATCGCGCCTCTTATATCCGGAAGTGTTCTCGCCCGCAGACTCCGTCGTGATGATGACCTGGCGGAAAGCATCGGTCGCATAAAGTATGCGCTCGCTCTCGCTAATCTTGTCTGCACGCAGGACATCCCCCTCCTTGAGCGGGATGGCGTTGACGATGGCCTCTCTTTCGGTCAGGACGTTGCCGTTAACGATGATGCGATTGATAAAGACCTTATCGCCCTCCTGCCTGATGGTATAAACGAGGCGCACCTGTTCCTCTGTCGTGCCGTCGGCGAGCTTGACCTTTGGCAGCTCGACGAGGGAGAAATCCAGACGCGCATCAACATAACCACCGCGCGCGTAGAGATTGAGCAGGCGGTCGCCATCTGCGCGAGCCTGTGTACGCGAGAAGGGAGCGCCGGGGACGGTCTTATAACAATGCGGGGCTGGACCAGTAGTATTGGTTGCGAGGGCCTCGCAACGCTCGCGTCCTGCGGTTTCGAGTTCCTGTTGCAGCCGCGAGGCCGTGTAAATCTGGTTGCCGCGAATCTCCACGTCGGCGATGCGCGTCAGCTCTTTCTGGTCCACGACAAAAGTGATGATGAGATTCTCGCCGTTGATCGAGACGCCCTGGCGGACGGTGACATCCGCGCGCCTGTAACCCAGGTCGCGCATGCGGTCGCGGATTCTGCGCCGGTCCTGTTCAAGCAGCTCGCGGCTCGTGTAGCCGCGCCCGTACCCGAGGAAGGGAATAAAGCCGAGCGCGTTGGCCTCCTGACTTCTCAGGTCGTCTTCGACATCAGAGAAGCTGAGCTTGTCCGTCCCCTCTATGCGAATGTCCGTCAGCTTAAAGCGGCGTCCACGCTCAACCTGATAACTAATCTGGACCGTGTGCCCTGTGAGCTGCTCCGGGTTTAGCGTGAGGCAGGCTTCGGGCGTGCCGTTGTCGCTCATCTCGGGCAAGGGGGGCGTGACGGTGCAGGCGGCTGTCACTTCGGCAAAAAAGTAGCCCTCCTCTTGCAGGCTGTTGCGCAGGCGACGCGCGCCCTCTTCGATGGCCGATGCGTCAATATTGCCCTCGCGCTTGACGGGCAATAGCTCGCGCGCCTTCTTCTCCTTCAACTCGTAATCCACCAGCCGGACTTCGACCTTTGGACCAATCCCGCCCGTCAGGTTGACAGTCACAAGGTTGGACGCGGAATCAAGCGAGACCTGCGGGTCATTGAGCTGCGGCGCTAAATAGCCAAGCGCGATGATGGCCTGGCGTATGCGGCCCAGGTCTTCGCCCAGAGACTGGCGCGAGAAGGGCGCGCCAGGTTGCAGCTTGAGAGTGGGGCGGACCTGCGCGGCGTCAAACCCCGCGATGCTGATGTTGAAGGCCGCGACGCGCGCCTGTTCGTTGAGCCTGATGCGATAGGTGACGCGAGCGCGCGTGCCGCCCGTGTCGAGCTGCGGTGTGAAATCAACTTCGGCGCGGAAGAAACCACGGTCGCGCAGGTATTCCTGTATGAGGTCGGCGTTGCGCCGCAAGTTCTGCTCTGTAAAACGCGCGCCCGGCTCAAGCATGTTGAGACGCGCGCGTATCTCATCTTCAGAAACAGCCGTGCCCGGCGGGACGTTAAGAATATCCAGGGCCACATCGCCGACGAGCACCTGGCGATGGACGACGAAGCGCAGGCGTATTGGACCAGCGCCGCCCTGCGCCGCTCCCGGGCGTTCAAAGACTTCGACGCGCGCGTTATCAACACGGCCCGAATCAAAGAGCGCCTGAAGCGCATCGCGCACGCGCACGGCTGAATATTCCGTGCCGACATTAATCAAGGACGCAAACTCTGCCTGTGCCGAAGGGTCTTCGGGCGAGCCTTCAATGACGACCTCGACGGCTTCAATAGGACGCCCTTCATAATCGCCCACGTCCGCCGCCGCGCGCGCGCGCACGACCGCGCCGTGCGCTAACAGAAAAGCGCCAAGCATCAACACACAGAGAAAGAAACGAAGCTGCACCCTTGTTCTCATTAATCGAGCAGTGAGCAATCAGCAGTTAAGAGTCTACAGGCTTTCGATTGTGCGTCGCTGACGGCTGACTCTGCTAAACGGCATTTCAAAATCTCTTATGAAAACGAATCTCAAAGCTAAAGTTATCGTTGCGCGACTGAAAGCCGCTGACGGAGCCTTGCTGGTACTGCGCGACGAAGGACAGGCGATTCGAGACGCGGTATTCGACGGCGATGACCTGATTCTGGTCCGACGTCAAATTGGTCGAATAAGTGATCGAGAGATTCCGGTTAATCTGTCGCCCGACGGTCAGGCGCGCGGTCGGGCTTGAGCCGCCGCGACCCGTAATCAAAGGATCAATCTCGAAACGGTTGAGGCCGAAGAGCCTGTCCGTCGCGCGCCGCGCCGGAGCGTTAATCAGCGTGTCTGTCAGAAGGCTCGTCGCCGTGCCGATGGCAGACTGGCCGATGGTTGACTGGCTGGTCGAATCCATTGCCAGATCGCCCGTCGTGACCAGCGCGACGACATCCGCCTGCGGCAGCGCGGGGTCTGAGCGCACGACAGCGTTCGGCTGCGAGAGTGGTCCAGTCAAACCGACGATGACGCGATAACCGCGAATCTCGCTCTCGGCCTGGATATTGAGGAGCGGGTCTGCGTCGCGCTGCGCGGGCAGGTCTATAAAGGCGCGGGTCAGCTCGTAACGGTCGTTACGGAAAGTGAGCGTGCCGCGCGTGGCCGTAATGCGTCCAGAGATAATCGGGTCTTCGACCGGACCATTAACTTCGAGCGCGACAGAGCCGACGATGTCCGCCAGGTTGTTGCGTACAACGAGCGCGTCGCGGCCTACCACGCGCAGGCGGTCGAAGATGGTCGTCGTCGCAAAGGTCGAATCGCCCGTGCCCTCAGTCAGGGACGCCTCGCGCCGGCGATTGATGATGTCGGCCAGCTCTATGTCCTGCGTATATTCGGAGCGGCGCAGGTTGACCGTGCCGGAGATAATCTGCTGGCGCTGCGTCCCCTTAATCTCAAGATTGGCATCGGCAGTTGATCTGAAATCCTGTGGGAAGGGGACGACCACGTTGTCCGCCGTGACGTTGACGACGAAACGCGAGAGCGTAAAGCCGTCGAGCAGGACGCCGCCCGTCAGCGCCACACGACCGCCGCCGAGATTGCCCGTCAGCGTGTCTATCTGCGCCTGGTTGGCGTTGAACCTGACGCGGCCATTGACGTTCGAGACCGTCAGGCGCTCGTCCGCGATGAGTGTCGAGATGGATGCGCCCGCGACCGATGCTGTGCCAGTGATGCGCGGGTCTTCATAAGTCCCGCCGACGCGGACGTGCGCCTCCGCTATCCCTGAAGAGAAGATGTCCGGCGAGAGGCTGTTGAGGACGCGCAGGTTGAGCCTGCCGTCAACCGTCAGGTTCTGCTTGCCGCCAGCGCCGAGCGCCGCCGTGCCGCCGAAAACGAGGTCCGTGTCCGGCCCCTTGAAGGCCGTCTTCTCGAAGAAGACTTCGTTGGTCGAGAACTGGACCAGCATCGGCGAGACGGCTGTCAGCGGGATGTCTTCAACCTCGACGGTCAGCTCTGTAAATTCGGCGCGCCCGCGCAGGCCCGCGAGACCGAAGACGTTTTCGCCCTCGGCGTTTTCCGCGAAGAGGTTGCCGCTGGCGCGCAAGCTTCCGGTCGCGCGGCCAGAGACCCTGACGTTTGTGCCCGGCGGCAGGATGGCCGCAAAGAGCGGCGCGAGGTCAACGCCCGCGAGCGTCGTTTCTATCGTCGTCGGGAGCTGTTCTTTGCTGAGGTCTATGTTGGCGGCGATAACCTGCGGCTGGCCCAGCAGGCCCGTCCTGAAAGTGATGTTGAGCTGGCGATTCTCCGTCCGCCCGACCAGCGTCAGTTCTCCCGCGGGGCGACCGTTAATCGTCACCTCTCGGCCTTCGCCGTCGAAGTTAACCTCGTAGGTGGAGAAATCCGTGAAGATACCCTTGGCGCGGGCGTTGAGGCTGGCCGTGCCCGTCAGCTTGGGCAGACCGCGTGTCGTGCCGCTAAAGGAAGCGAGCCTGTCAAGCAGAACGTTTTCCGCGCGCCCCTCCAAGTTGAAGGCTTTGGTCTCCGTATTGAGCGTGCCGTTGGCCGTCACGTGACCGGCTGTAAAGCGCGCATCAACCGTTTCAAGATTGACATCGGGGCCGCTAAAGGTCGCGCGCGCAGAGATGCTCTCGAAAGGCTCGTTATTCAGAGAGCCTGGTCCAAAACGCAAATCGGCTTTGCCGTTCATCGCACCGGGCAGCCCCGTGATGTTGATGCTGCCCGAAAGGTCCGAGCGCAGGCTGACGGTCGAGAGGTCGGGCACTGGCGAAGGATTGTCTATCCTGCCGCGACTAAAGTTTGAGAGGATGGCGACCAGGTTCTGGCCGTTGACGCGTTCGAGCGTGGCATTGAGCGTGATGTTGTCTTTGCCCAGACGCGGGACCGTCAGGTCAAACTGCACGCCGCCGCCGTCGCGCTCCGTCAAACGACCATCGGGGACGCGTAGCTCTGTCGCCGTCGAGTTGATGGAGGCCGTGAGCGAGCCTACGTCCTGCCCGTTGAGGATGAGAGAATCCAGCGAGACACGACCGTTGATTTCCGGCTCGGTCAGCTTGCCGCGCAAAGTCCCGTTGAAGGAGAGATTTCCGGCCAACTCTACGCCGTAGGTGTTAAGCTGCTCCTCCACGTCGGGCAGCAGGCCGGACGTGGCGAGCACGCGCTGAAGCTCCGCCGCGTCGCTCGAAGCGAGATTGATTTGCAGATTTGAATTCGCGCTCTCGAAAGAGAATTGGCCCGTCGCCGTCAACTCGCTCGCGGCTGTGCGCAGGTTGGCCCGCTCTATGTTGAAGAGTCCGCGGTCTGCGCGTAAGGCGACCTCGCCGTTTAAGGGCGTGCGCCCGCTCGCATCGTCTCCGGTCTCGGCAGTAAAAGAGATACGCGCGTTGCCGCTGGCCTGCGTCAGGTCGGTTTCGGGAAATCTGAGGTCGGCAGTGCCCGTTGCCTGACCCGCGACGGGCATCGCGCGACCCGAAAGAAGCGAGACGAGCTTGCCGACATCCAGATTGCTGAATTCTGCCGAGACGTGCGACGAGCCGCGACGCGCGAGGCTCACCACGGCATTACCGCGCGCACTGCCGCCCATCACTTCCGCGTTAAAATTGTTGACCTGAATCTGGCTGTTGCTGGCGACGACATTCGCACGCGCTGCACCGAGGTTGACTTCGCCCAGGACGCCTCCGCCCAGGCTCAAATCCGCGCTCGCGCGGTAGCTCCCAGAAGGCTCAACCGTAAAAGCCAGACGAGCGACCCTCAGATTGTCCAGATGACCCGGCGGTAATCCTCCCGCGCTTTTGCCTTCAGCGATATTGACCGTCCCGACGTTGAAGTCTGCTGTAGAGCCTTGCACACGCCCGTCGCGAATCGCCAGCCGCACGCCGGCGATGTTGAGCGAGCCAATCTGCGCGCCCCTCGCGTTGATGCCGCCGACGCGCAAGTTGTCCGATGTCACATTGGTTGTCCCGTCGCGGCTGGTAAAGTCCACGCCAGTCGCCGTCAGGCCGTTGACGCGCGTACCGGAAGCCGTCACCGTCTCAGCCTGCACGCTCTGCGCGGTGCCCTTCGTCACCTGATTCTCTGAGCGCAACTGGACGTTCGAGAGGCGCACGCCGCCGAGGCTCGCGCCGGATGAATTAACGCTGGCGGCGAAGGCCCGGCCCATGCGGGCGACCAGAGTATTCTCGCGCGATTCTGCCATCACATCGCTGAGGATGAGACCGCTGACGCTGGTCGAGTTGGTATAACGCAGAGAGGCCGAGCGCAGCTCGCCCAGAAAACGAAAGTCCGTGCCCGTGCCCATCACGCCGCCCGCCAGTTGGACCATGTTTAATTGAAAATCGCCGACGGTTAAAAGCTCCGCCACGGCGCGACCGTTCAAATCGTAATTCTTGCCCTGGCCCGACCCGCGCGCCGTCACGTTCAGAGCGCGCAGCCGCACGTTGTCCGCCGCCAGCGCGTCGGATTTAATCTGGCCGTCCAACTGGTAACGGTCGCCCTCGCCCGAGACCGTACCTTCAAAGCTACCGACGCCGCGCAAGGTCGCACCGGCCTGGAGCACATCCGAAGCCTGCGTCAAATCAATGGTCGCTTTGGCCTGCAACTGGTAACGCAGATTCCGCCAGTCGTCCATCGTCCCCGAAAGATGAGCTTCGGCCAGAGGCGAGCGCAGGGTCAGCTCCTGAATCTCAGCGCGAGTCTGGTTGACGCGTCCCCTGGCGTTAATCTCAATGTTGTTGATGGCGGGTCTGCCATCGTAAGTGAGGGTCGAGTTGGTGGAAGAGAAAACGACCGTGTTCATCCAGCTTGCGGCGGGCGCGTTGGGGTCGTCCGGCTGTATATTGAGAGCGAGGTTGCGAGCTTCGCCGCTCAGCTCGTGCTGCGCGTCGCCGTAGTGGACCAGCCCGCCGTTAATCTTGATGAGAGCCGTCGAATAAGAGAAGAGAAGGCGCTTGTTAGGTTCCGGCGGCGGCAGATGCAGGTTGCGAAAGTTTGAGTTGCCCTCGGCATCATAGGTCACCCAGAATTCTGGATTATCAATGACGAGAGATTCGAGGTTGACATTACGCCTCAACCGCAGCGCGTAGAGGTCTTCGACGCGCACAGTCGCCAGCATACGCTCAATCCTGCCGATGCGCTCTCCGGTCTTCGCGTCATAAAGCTCTATCCCGCGCATCTCGACCGTGCGCGGGCTGATGGCCGTGTGAAACTCTTTAATCTCCGCGCGGATGCCGTAGGTGGCGAGCGTCGTCTTAATCTGGTTGGCGACGTAGCGATCAATAAAGCCGAGCTTGTAAGCCGTGATGATGAGCAGGACGAGGAGGAAGAGACCGGCGGCGACGGCGATGGTCGCGATGAGCGCATTGCGGCGCGTCACCCAGCGGCGGCGCTGGCCCTGCGGCGTCAAAGGCTCCGGGCGGTCTGCGTCGCGCTCAGCCGCGCGCTCGGCGGCTGGCGGCAGCGGCTTGTCGGTCTCCGATTGGAGAACCTTTTCTGTCGCTTCCTCTTGTCTTTCGGGCGGCGTGCCGGAGGAAGGCTCGTCGCGGTCATCAACGGGCATAGGGCGCACACTTGAGCCTTCAAGGGATGGCTCGGAGAAAAATTTATTAACGCAAGGGAGAGAACCCGAAAACTGTAATCAGGTAAGCCTTCAAACGTCAACCAAAAAAGTCTGAGAGTCTGAGAGTCCGAGAGTCTAGGAGTCCGAAGTCAAAAGCTTTTGTCTTTTGACTCTCGGACTCTCGGACTCCGGACTGTTTTCGTTCGCCGGAGAGCCGAGCGGCACGTTGCCGACGACTTCCAGCTCAAAGCCTTCGAGCGCTGCGACCCTCGGGGGGTTGTTGGTCAACAGCAGTATGCGGCTCAGGCCCAGCTCGTGCAGGATTTGCGCGCCGACACCGTAATCACGATTGATGCCGTAGCCCGTTTCGATGCTCGCTTCCTTTAAGCTGATGCCCTGCTCCTGCATCAGAGCGTAAGTGCGCAACTGGTGGACCAGGTCCAGCCCGTGCTCGCGCTGCCTGAGATAGAGCACCACGCCGCGGCCCGCCGCCGCGATCTTTTCGAGCGAGGTCTGCATCTGATAGCTCGTGTCACCGATTAAAGAGCCGAACATGGCGAAAGTCACATTCTCCGTATGCACGCGGACCAGCACAGGCTCATCCGTCTGAACGTCTCCCATAACCATCGCGACATGCTTCTCGCCGTTGATGACGTTCTCGAAGAGAACCGCGCGGAAACGCCCGTAGACGGTCGGTAGGTCCGTCTCAAGCACGCGCCTGACGAGCACTTCCTTGCGCATACGATAGCGCACCAGCTCCGCCACGGAGATCATCTTCAAGCCGTGCTCTTGAGCAAACCTTTCAAGCTCGGGCATCCGCGCCATCGTGCCGTCCGCGTTCATGATCTCGCAGACGACGCCCGCAGGGTAAAGCCCCGCGATACGCGCTATGTCCACGCTCGCTTCCGTTTGGCCCGGACGCACGAGCACGCCGCCCGTGCGTGCGCGAAGCGGGAAGACGTGGCCGGGCCGCGCCAAATCCTGCGGGCGCGTCTTGGGGTCAACCGCCGTCAAGATGGTCGTCGCGCGGTCCGCAGCAGAGATGCCTGTCGTGACGCCCTTGCGCGCTTCAATCGAGACGGTAAAGGCCGTCCCGAGAAAAGAGGTGTTGTCGGCGACCTGCATCGTCAGGTGCAGCTCGTCGCAGCGCTCCTCCGTCAAAGGCATACAGATGAGGCCGCGCGCGTGCGTCGCCATAAAGTTGATGATTTCGGGCGTGACCTTTTCCGCCGCGCAAACCAGGTCTCCCTCGTTCTCGCGGTCTTCATCGTCAACGATAATAATCATCCGGCCTTCGCCTATCTCGGCGGCGGCCTCTTCAATCGAAGCGAAAGGCATCAGAGAATTTTCGATTTCAGATTTGCGATTGGTCCGGCGATGAGATTTGATTTTTAGAATCCCATCGCCGAGCCGTCAAAGACGAATGGCGGCCCGGCAATCAATCATCGCCCCTCAAGTTATGTTACCCGAAACCGAGCCTTTTGGCGACTTGCGATCTCTTTGGAAAACGAATCAATCCGTTTTGGAGAGCGTTGGAATTAAAGCGGACGCTCCGAAGTCCGGTGCTCATTGATAGCCAAGCTCCGCCAGCTTTTCTATCGTCAGGGATAAGCCTTCGTTTTTGATGTGTGGACCAAGAGCGAGTATGCGTTCGACGTATTTGGCGATGATGTCGGCTTCTAGATTGACTTCGTCGTGGGGCCTCAAGTGCGAGAGATTTGTGACGGCCCAGGTCTTGGGGATGATGGCAATCTCGAAGTATTCGTCCGTCAGGGCGGCGATGGTGAGGCTGATGCCTTCGACGGCGACAGAGCCTTTGAAGACGAGGTAGCGGGCCATCTCCTGCGGGTAGGCGATGCGCACGGTCCAGGAGCCGCCGTGTTCCGTCGCGCCGAGAAAACGTCCGCGCGCATCAACGTGGCCCTGTACGATATGACCGCCGAGACGCGTGGAGGGCGTGACGGCGCGCTCCAGGTTGACAGCAGAGCCTGCGCGCAAGGCTCCGAGCGTAGAACGTTGGAGGGTCTCGCGCGAGCCGTCCGCGGCAAACGAATCCGGGCGCACGTCAATCGCCGTCAGGCAGACGCCGTTAACCGCGATGGAATCGCCCTCACGCATTCCTTCGGCGCAGAGGCGGGCTTCAATCAAGAGCCGCACTCCCTCGCCGCGTTGCTCAAGGCTACGCACCCTGCCGAGTTCTTCAATCAGACCTGTGAACATAAGATTCCTGGCGAAGCCTGGCCTCCCCTGCTTATTCTCTTCAACGCTTTGTCGTCAGCCGCTCGCGGATGGCTTTCATCATTTGCTCGAAGACTTCCTCAATGGAAAGCTCGGTCGAATCTATCAGGACGGCGTCGGGGGCAGGCGCGAGCGGCGAATCGGCGCGGGTCACATCCCGACGGTCGCGCACGCCTATGTCTGCCAGCGTCTGCTCAAACGAAGTATCGCGCGACTTCATGCGGTCCTCTTCATACCTGCGCTCGGCGCGCTTTTCCGGCGCGGCTGTGAGAAAGAATTTGACGTCCGCATCCGGAAAGACGACCGTTCCGGCGTCTCTCCCATCGAGCACGACGCCGCCCTGCCTGCCCAGCTCTCGCTGTTGCCGGACCAGCGTGCGCCGCACTTCAGGGATAGTCGAAATGATTGAAGCCGTCTGGCTCACCTCTTCCGTGCGGATGGCTTCGGAGACATCGCGCCCGTCGAGCGCCACGCGCAGCGAATCCGGGTCGCCCGAGAGCGAGAGCTTGGCCTGCGCCGCCAGCTCCGCGACCGACCGCGCATCGCTCGTGCTGAGACCCGATTCCAGCACGGCCAGAGCCACAGCACGATACATCGCGCCCGTATCAAGATAAAGAAGATTAAGCTCGCGCGCGAGCATACGCCCGAGCGTGGATTTGCCAGCGCCCGATGGTCCGTCAATCGAGATGATGAGAGGCATAGCAAAAGTGGTCCACGGATTGGCTTTGAATTAGCTTTCAAACAAATATCGCAAAGACTTCATTGGACAACAGCGCGCCGGCGCGCGTCAGCTTCATCAGGTCGTCCTCGAATTCGATCAAGCCTGCCGCGCTGAGGCGTGCTAGGTCGTCCGCATAGTCCGTCCGCAGGTCCTTGCCAAAGCGTCTGCGATGTTCGCTCAGGTTGACGCCGCCGAGCAGCCGCAGCCCCAGAAAGATTGACTCGGCGCGCGTCTCCTGTGCGTCAAGAAAAGTTGTTTCGACAACGGGCGTGCCCCCCGCTTCAATCAACTCGGTATAGCGCATGGCGTCGCGCTCGTTGGACCAGCGATGATGCTGGCCGTCGTAAGAGTGTGACGAACAGCCAAAGCCGTAGACGGGCGCGGCCCGCCAGTATTTGGTGTTGTGGCGCGATTCAAAGCCTGGCAGACAAAGATTGGAAATCTCGTAATGCTCGTAACCGGCGGCGCAGGCTTTATCGAGCATGAGCCTGTACATCTCGGCGCAGAGGTCTTCATCCGGACGCGGCAGCGCACCCGTCTCGATCTGGTGGGCCAGCGGTGTGCCCTCGTGAACTTCCAGCAGATAGAGCGAGAGATGTTCGGGTCTGAGTGCGAGCGCCTGGCCCAGATTGCGCTCCCAGGCTGCGAGCGTCTGGGCGGGAAGACCGGCGATGAGGTCGAAGCTCACGTTACTGAATCCTGCTTTGCGCAGATCACGAATCGTGCGCCTGACATCCTCTGCGGTATGCACGCGGCCCAGTCGTTTTAACTCCCGGTCGTCGAAAGTCTGCGCGCCGAAGCTGGCGCGATTAACACCGAGTCCGCGCGTCGCGCGCAAAGCCTCAAGCGTGAGCGTGCCGGGATTCATCTCCATAGTTATTTCCGCATCATCGCGGACGCGAAAACGAGTCCGGACCGCTCGCAGGAGTTGTTCGACCTGCGCGGGCGCGAGCAGGCTGGGCGTGCCGCCGCCGAAATAGATCGTGTCAATTTCCACGCGGTCTTCCGCCGGATTGAAGGCGCTAATCTCGCTCGCCAGCGCGGCGACGTAGCGGCGTGCCGACTCGCTTTCGTAAAGGCCCGTCGCAAAGTCGCAGTAAGCGCAGCGCGAACGGCAGAAAGGAATATGTAGGTAGACTCCTGCGCGCATCATCTCAAGAAGGGGATTATAACACGCAGGCTCGCGCAGGCGGCCCCGGCGCAGAGCGTATCAACTTCAAGCGAGGTGTATGCTTTCCCTTGCCCTGCGGCGCTCAAGGCCGCAGCCGCAGTTCATCGCTGAAGTCAAAAGAGGCGCGGATAAGCTACGCATTTTTAAGTGACAGGCCAGCGAGCCGGAGGCTCTAAGCTTGCGGCATGAAGGTTGAATACGGCAGCGGTTGAAACATAAATGAATCGGACCGGAGAGGCTCGCGCAGCTCTTTTACCGCGCGCAAGTCTAAGAGCTTATCAACGACAGGCAAAATTTCTAGGAGGAAATCTTTGATGGCGGACGAGAAACAGACGAATATGGACCAGGGGATGGGCGTCAAGGCCAGCGCACGGGAGAACCAGGGCAATCAGGGCACAGGCCCGGAACAGGGCGTGAGCGAGACGAGCACTAATCAGACAAGCCCCAGCGCTCAAGGCACCATCTCGCGGCAGCAGGATGCGGGCGGTGAGACTCAAGAGGAAGAATAAGGAGAGGCTTCAAACAAAAGCTGGAATAGCTTATCCCTTGTGCAGGATAAGGAATGAGCTATTGACACGAATTTCGCGCTTGAAAGATAAACGGCGCGGGGCGTTGAGCTGCCGGACCAATGCCCTGCGCCTTCATTTTGGACCAGTGGGTTATTACTGCGGCTTGTCAATTTTTCGCAGGCTGCCTTCGCCGCTGATGGTTTTGCCTGAGCTGTGCGCGACTCGCTCGGCCTCCGCCAGAGCACGCAGGAGATTTTCGCCGAGTATCTTGCGTATATCCTTTTCGCTATAGCCGCGCCTGAGCAGTTCGTAAGTGATGTTTGGCAGGTGCGCGATGTCTTCCATCCCGACGGGCAGGACGGGCACGCCGTCAAAGTCAGAGCCTAGACCGACGTGGTCAATGCCGGCGACTTTGGCTATGTGTTCGATGTGGTCAATCAGCACGGAGAGCGGGGTGGCGGGCAATGGATTGGCCGCGAGCAGCTTATTCCTCTCCTCTTCAAAACGCTTCGGGTCGCTTTTGTACTGCTGTTCGAGCGCATCCATCTGCGGCTTGAGCCGAGCCGTGCGCGCGGCAGCCGCATCAATCACCTTCTGGTCAATAAAGTTAGGATAAAAGTTGACCATCACGACGCCGCCGTTTTTGGTGATGCGTCGGAGGATGTCGTCAGGGATATTGCGCGGGTGATTTGCCAGCGCACGCGCCGAAGAATGCGAAGCGATGACAGGCGCACGCGAGACATCGAGCACATCGTTCATGGTTTTATCGGAGACGTGGGAGATGTCTATAAACATCCCTAGCCGGTTCATCTCGCGCACCACCTCTTTGCCGAAATCCGAGAGACCGTTGTGGCGCGATTTGTCGCAGCAGGCATCGGCCCAGTCGTTCGTGTTGTTGTGCGTGAGCGTGATATAGCGTATGCCCAGACGATAAAAATCGCGCAGCGCCGAGAGCGAATTTTCGATGCCGTGTCCGCCTTCCATCCCCAGTAGCGCGCCGACCTTTTTCTGGCGCTTAGCACGACGCACATCCGCCGCCGTGTAGGCCATCATCAAATCGTTAGGATACTTTTCGGCCATCCGGTAGATAACATCTATGAGGTCCATCGCGCGCCGCGCAGAGCCGCCCTGCACGGCATATTTGCGGTCCACGTAAACCGAGAAGAATTGCCCGGTCATCCCGCTCTGCCTGAGCCGCGCGAGGTCCGTGTGATACTTGCCGACCGAAGGCGTGCCCAGGTCGTAATCAGTATCCACCATGATCTCCGTGATGTCGTTGTGCCCGTCAATGATGATGGCCTTGCGATGAATCTCCAGCGCCTTCTTCCACAAACGCTCGTCACGCGGCGGCCCGGATTGCTGGACCAGAGCCGTAGAGCTACCCTGCGCGGCTCCGGTCTGGGCCTGCGCCGAAAGCGTGTAGCCAGTGAAGAGAAGCTGTAACGCGAAGGCCGCGCAAAGCGAGTGTTTTAGTTTAGTGTTCATCTTTTTCATACTCTGATTTAAAGGTTGGATAACTCAAAGAAAGGAGAACTGCCTGAACAAGTGCCATAGTGCAACCAAGCCGTTTTCCCGTCAAGCTGCTTGAAGGTCAAAGGCAAAAGCAAAAGCGCCGATGGGGACGACTTTATGTTCATCGGTCGCGGGCGAAATATGGATTGAAAGAGATTTATTCGTCGCTGGCCGCGACAGGCGCTTGCTCAGTCTGCGCAGAATCCGCTTCGCGCAAATAGTTTTCGCCCTGGCATGGACCGGTGACGGGTCTCTCTTCGGCGGGGCTGTTGCGGTTGTCAGCCTGGACCTGTTGAGGGCTGGCCTGCGGTGCGCCTTGAGCGGCCAGTCTCTGTGGCGGCTTAATCTCAAGATGCGCGGGCGCTTGAGATTCAAGCCCCGCCGCGACTCTCGTCAAGATGACTCCGAGCATGAAAGCGCAGAGCAGGACCAGCAGTAGCCAGACCAGCCGTATAAAGAACAACGCTAGACGCTTCATCACATCCTCCGAACTCGGCAGACCTGCCCGGCCCTCATGCTTCATCGTGCCGGCAGCCTTTTGGTCCATAAATTTTTTTGAGCCGGGTTTAGTCGCATGCCACGGATTATCATGCCCGCACAAGAGCGCACGATAGGCGGCAGGTAACGTCTGCCGTGCGTGTCTGCCGTAGCGCGGCCTCGCGCTTGATACGCCGTGCAGCCTGTGGTTATCCACATTGACGGCTGGCGCGTAGATGGATGATGTTGAAAGAAGATGTTGTGGAAGAGAGAATGTGCTTGCGTTATCTGATAAAATCCGGCGCGCTTGAGTTAAGCTTGAAAGATTTAGACCTTCCACACGGCCTGCAAAATACTATGTCTATCCTGATTGCCGAAGACAACATGGCCCAGCGCCATTACCTGCGCGAGATACTCGAACGTGAGTTCGCCTCTCATGCTCCGGTGATTGAAGCCGCCGACGGCGAGGCGACCATCGAACTGGCGCTCAAGCACAGACCCGAGCTGTGCGTGCTCGACATACAGATGCCGCGGCTCTCCGGCGTCAAGGCGGCGCGCGCCATCTGGCGAGAGTTTCCTTCGGCGCGCATCATTTTCTGGACGCAGTTTCCGCACGAGATTTATATCAACGAGATACGCAAGATCGTTAAAGCGGTCGAGCCGCCGCCCGCCTACGGTTTTATCCATAAGAATAATCCCGAATCCCGTTTCCTCCGCTTTGTCGCAGCCGTTTTGGAAGACGGCGCGGATATGATTGACCCGGCCTTTAAGGATTCCTTCAAGCGACCGCTGCTGACGGAGTTTGAAGCCGAAGCTCTCTACTATCTGGCGCTCGGCCTCTCAAACTGGGCCATCGCGCGCAAGTGCTCGCTCTCCTTGCGCGGCGTCGAGAGCCGACTGGCGACGCTCTACGAAAAGCTCTTCACTTCCGTCCCCGAAGGCACGCCGCACGAAGCCTACGATAAGCTCGCCTACAACGTGCGCACGCGCGCTTTCTTTGAGGCGCTGCGACGCGGCCTGCTCAACTCGGACGAGCTGGAATCCGCCTCGCACGACCTGGAAGCCTGGATCGAGCGCGACCGCAAGCGTTTTATAGAGGAACAGAAAAGGAGCGCGGGCAAGCAGTCAACATAAATCGCGGATGTTAATTTTTGGAGAAGAGTGGTCCAGTCGTGCCAGAGATAGAAGTCCCGAAGGAAGTAGTTTCATCCGTCCAATCTTGTCACAGGCTCTCAAAAACTTTCGCCTTGCTTTCAGCCTCCTGCTGGCTGCCTACTGTCTCTTTTCCTTCAGAGCGACGGCGCAAAATGAGAACACGCAGCCGACTACTTTAACCACGGGCCTGCACCAGTGGGGCGCTGTGACGCTCTTTCACGGGCTGCCTTCGGACCGCGTGCGAGCGATTGCCGAGGATGCAGAGGGCGTGATGTGGTTCGGGACGGACGGCGGGCTGGCGAAATATGACGGGCGACGCACGCAAAGAGTCGCGGTTGAAGGACTGCCAACGGGCCGCGTGCTCGCGCTCAAGGTGGACGACGAAGGCTTGCTCTGGGTCGGGACTGAAGGCGGCGCAGCGCGTCTGGTCCAGGGCGCGTTTCGCTTGATTGAAGAGACCGGGGGCAAAGCTATCACGGCCATCGAGACACGCGGGGCTGGCCGCGTAGTCCTGGCGAGCGAGCAGGGCTTGCTCTTCGATTGCACTGTGCAGCGCGATGGCAAGCTCGCCGTTCGCGCCGTCCCCGACAAGCCCTTGCAGAGCAAGGATGCCGAGCATCCCGGACCACTCAGCCTGACGAGCCTCGCCGCCGCTACGGGCGAGGCGCTCTACGCAGGCACGCAGAGCCGTGGGCTGCTCGCCTTCAAAGGCTCTGAGGTGAAGGAAGTCGAGAGCAGGCCGCGGCCATTCTTTATCAACGCGGTCGAGCTAGACACTGGCGGGACGGCCTGGCTCGGAGCGAAATCAAGGAGCGACGATAGCGGCCTTTATCGCGCAGTTGACATCTCTCGCCCATCAAAAATCCTGGCCGACATCGGCACAGTCCTCGCGCTACAATCGGACGCTGAGGGCGGGATGTGGGTCGGGACAGACGAGCGCGGCGCTTTCTATTTTAAGAACGAACGGCTCCTGGAGCATTTCACTTTCGAGGAGACGGCTGGCGGCCTCCGCTCTGATCGTATCTACACGATCATGATTGACCGCGAAGGCGTCGTCTGGTTCGGCACGGACAAGGGCGTCTGCCGCTATGACCCGCACGCTCCGCGCGTCGAGACTGTTTCGACCGAGGCGGCGAGCAATTTCGTCCGCACGCTCTTTCAAACCTCCGGCGGAAGACTCCTCTGCGGCACTAACTCCGGCCTCTTTATCTACGACCGCGCGGCCCTCACCTGGTATCCGGTCAAAGAGCTGGCGCGCAAAATCATTTATGCCATCAGGGAAGAGAAAGACGGGCGACTCCTGGTAGGCTCTGCGAGCGGGCTTTATGCGAGCGAGAAGGGCGCGGGTAGCAGTGGCGAGTTGAAGCTTGCGCGCATCGGCATCGAAGATGAGGATGCCTCTGCGGCAGCCGATAGCATACGCGCCATCACGTTATTTGAAGGGGCAACTTATCTGGCGAGCTTCGGGCGCGGCGTCGAGCGGCTGGAAGGCACGCGGCGCACGCTCCTCTGGCCCACTGGTCCAGCCGATGCAGCCCTGCGCGAGGTCGTCAGCCTCCACGCGGATGAGAGCGGCAGGCTGTGGATAGGCACGGCGACGAGCGGACTTTTTTACTTTGACGGGAGAGAGGTCAAAAGCGAGCCTGCGCTGGACCAGCTCAATGGCAGCGCCGTGTGGGCCATCGACGGCCAAACGGACGCGGCGCTCTGGCTGGCTACGGGGCGCGGGCTTTATCTTTATCGCGCGGGCCAGCTTCGACAGCTTGTGCCTGAGATGGATGCTCGCGCTCTCCTGGTAAGCCCGTCCGGCTCGCAGCCCTCCGTCTGGTGCGCGACAGCCGGCGGCGGGCTGTTGAAGGTCGCCTTCGATGAACAGTTCGGGCCTTTAATCTCGCGCCTCGATGCAGAGCAGGGGCTGCCTTCGCAGAGCATCTTTGCCCTCATCACGCAACGCGCGGAAGGCTCTGCCGAAGATTCTCTGCTGATTGGCACGACGCGCGGGCTGGCGCGTTATGAGCCTGGACGCGTGCAGCCTGCGCTGAGCGCGACGCGCATCATCAGCCGGCGCATGCACCAGCCGGATGAGCTGCGCGCCGGACTCAGGCTGGAGTATCCGCAGAACAGCCTCCTGCTGGATGTCGCGGCGGCGAGCAGCCGCACTTTCCCGGAGCAGTTTCAGTATGGCTTTCTGCTTTACGATGAGGCGGGCCGCATCATCAAGCAGAAGCTCTCGCGTGATGCGCAGTTTGCGATGGAAGCCTTACGGCCCGGCAAGTATCGCGTCGTCGCCAGGGCTTTTACCTCAGACCTCGTCGCTTCCAATCCTCTCGCCTTCGAGTTTCAGGTCGCGGGCGCACCTTTTCCGCGAACCATCGTGGCGCTCGCCGTGCTTCTCACGCTCGCGCTCATCGCTTTGCTCTGGGGCTACTGGCAGAACCGCCGGCTGGCACGCACGGGCGCGCAGTTGATGGAGGCCAACCGACAGCTCGCCGACGCGCGTTTGCAGGTCGCCAACCAGGCGGAGCTGGAACGCCGACGCATCGCGCGTGACCTGCACGACCAGACCCTCGCGGACCTGCGCCATCTGCTGATGCTCACGGACCGCCTGCCCGCCGGAGACGCAAGCGACGGCGAAGCGGCGCTCGACCCTGCGGCCTTTCGCGCCGAGATCGAATCAATCTCGCAGGAGGTGCGCAGGATTTGCGAAGATTTAAGCCCGTCGGTTCTGGAGAATGTGGGCCTCGCGGCGGCTCTCGAATGGGCGCTCGCCAACGAGGTCGCGCACGCCGCGCCGGACTGCAAGTTTGAATACGAGTTCGCCTGCGAAGAAGATTTGGAGGAGCGCATCAATTTTGGTCCGGGCGTCGAGATGCAGATTTACCGCATCGTGCAGGAAGCCGTCACTAATATCTGTCGTCATGCCGGAGCCGCGCGCGTCAGTCTCAAGCTCTCTTCCGGGCCGGACGCGAGCCTCATCCTGCATCTGGAAGACGACGGGCGCGACTTTGACCCGCAGGATAAAAAGAAGAGACAGGGCCGCGGCCTCGCCAACATACGCGCGCGCGCCAGCCTCATCGAAGCCGAAGCCAACTGGTCCAGACGCGAAGGCGGCGGGACGCTTTTCACGCTCTCCAAGCCGAACGCGTTGAAGGATTCGGAAACAACCCGCGCCTGAGAATTTAAGGCCGCACCGAAGAGTTCACGAGAGGAAAACGGCTCTCTTTCCGCCGTTTCTATGAAATAGCTTCCCGATTAGCCGTTTTATTTTGTAGCCGCCCGCGAGCGGATTAACTTATAATGGCCCGGCTGGTCGGATTCCCTTGCCGACTGGCGAGACGGCTAATCCGCTGTCAAGGTTTACAGCTCATTTTATGAAACATCTTCTCAAGCTCCTTTCGCCCGCACTGTTCCTGCTCTGTCTTTTCTACGCGCCGGAAGCCCGCGCCGATAACGTGGTCATTACGGGCGGCTCTGTCAATCAAGGCTCTCTGGACTATACATACCATTTTGTCGGGGATAATTTCGAGGTCAGGGGATTTGGACCATTCGGACGCACTCCCTGCAACCCATGCCGCGCCGGAGAGGTCGTGCAGATGAGCACGGGCTTCGCAGGGGAGAGCAGTCTCAGATGGGGACCGGCAACGATCAACGGGGTAAGCTACGATAAGCTCTTCTATGGAGGCGCAGTCGAGTTTTCGGTCGCTGATTTCATCGTGCCACCCGAAGGGCTTCCGTCCACTGTCATCATGCCCTTCAAGTTTAATGGGTTTATGAGCGGGTATCTTGTTAATCCCTTTTCGGATTGCCCGTGTACGCCTGTCTTCACCACGACGCTCACAGGGCAGGGCTTCGTCACGCTCGAACTGACCATCAGAGATGATCCTTTCTTGGGACGCCTTCACAGTTTCAAAAGCATAACCTACACTTTCCAGCCCGCGGAAGTTCCGGAGCCTGCCACCTTGCTTCTGCTCGGCACGGGGCTGGCGGGCGTGGCGGCCAGCGCGCGGCGTCGAAAGAGCGCACGCGAAGCTCTCAAGAAGGAGACTTAAAGCGTAGCCTTTATCATCGGTCCAGACCCTCTGCGCGCCACCTGTAAGTTAATTGAGACTTGCAGGTGGCCTCTTGTTTTTGCGCTTGATGGCTTGCCGCTGCGGGCCGTTTCTGATACACAGAGGACACCAAACCCCCTTTGCCGCATGTGCGCGCCAGAAAAGTTGCGCCCGTGCCCCAGACTTTCGATCCCGTAGGAGATGTGACGACCCATTATGTCTACAGGCACGACAAACATCGAGTCGGTCATGCACGAAGAGCGCGTCTTTCCGCCGCCGGAGGAGTTCTCCAGACAGGCGCACATCGGCTCGATGGAAGAGCTTGAGAGGCTGCGCGATGAAGCCAGAAACGACCCCGAAGGCTACTGGGCGCGGATGGCGGAAGAGCTGCACTGGTTCAAAAAGTGGGACACCGTGCTCAAGTGGGAGCTGCCGCACGCCGAGTGGTTCGTCGGAGGCAAGATTAATATCTCTGACAACTGCCTGGACCGGCATCTCTCTACCTGGCGACGAAATAAGGCCGCGATTATCTGGGAGGGCGAGCCTGGCGAAGTGCGCACGTTGACCTATCAACAGCTTCATCGTGAAGTCTGTCGCTTCTCGAACGTGCTCAAGCGCGCAGGTGTCTTAAAGGGCGACCGCGTGGCGCTCTACATGCCTTTGATTCCTGAATTGGCGATTGCCATGCTCGCCTGCGCGCGCATCGGCGCGACACACTCCATCATCTTCGGCGGCTTCTCCGCAGACTCTTTGCGCGACCGCATCAACGACGCGGGCTGTAAGGCCGTGGTCACGGCGGACGGCGGATGGCGGCGGGGCGCGGAAGTGAAATTAAAGCCCGCCGTTGACGCAGCCCTGGAGCAGACGCCTTCCGTCAAGCTCTGCATCGTCGTCAGGCGCACGGGGACGCGCATACAGATGAAAGCTGGCCGCGATTACTGGTGGCACGAATTGATCGAAACGGTTGACGCCAGTTGCCCTGCCGAAGAACTCGACAGCGAGCATCCGCTTTTTATCCTCTACACTTCGGGGACGACCGGCAAGCCCAAAGGCATCCTCCACACGACCGCCGGCTATCTCTTACAGACGCATCTCACGACGAAGTGGATTTTCGACATCAAGGATGAGGATGTCTACTGGTGTACGGCGGACATCGGCTGGGTGACGGGTCACAGTTATGTCGTTTATGGACCACTTTCAAACGGCGCGACGACGTTGATGTACGAGGGCGCGCCCAACTTCCCTGAGCCTGACCGCTTCTGGTCCATCGTCGAGCGTCATCGCGTCAACATCATGTACACTGCGCCGACAGCCATCCGCGCCTTCATCAAGTGGGGCGAGCACTGGCCTCTGCGTCACGACCGTTCCAGCCTGCGGCTCCTGGGCAGCGTCGGCGAACCCATCAATCCCGAAGCCTGGATGTGGTACAGGGAGATTATAGGAGAGGGGCGTTGCCCGATTGTGGATACCTGGTGGCAGACCGAAACGGGCGCGATCATGATTAGCCCGCTGCCGGGCGCGACCCCGACCAAGCCAGGCTCGGCGACCCGGCCTCTCCCCGGTATAGAGGCCGAGGTGATGGCGAAGAGCGGCCAGAGCGTCGGCGCCAGCGAGGGCGGCTATCTGGTGATTAAGCGTCCGTGGCCTTCCATGCTGCGCACTATCTGGGGAGATGATGAGCGTTATCGTCAGCAATACTGGTCCGATATTGACGGCGTCTATTTCGCTGGCGACGGCGCGCGGCGTGACCGTGACGGTTATTTCTGGATCATGGGGCGCGTTGATGATGTGATAAATGTCAGCGGGCACAGGCTCGGGACGGCGGAGATAGAGAGCGCCCTGGTCTCGCACGAGGCGGTCGCCGAAGCCGCCGTCGTCGCCCGCCCGGATGAGCTAAAAGGCTCTGCCGTCGTCGCCTTCGTCACGCTCGAAGGCACGCACAAGGCTTCCGACGAGTTGAAGGAGGCTTTGCGCCGACACGTCACCAAAGAGATCGGCGCGCTGGCGCGCCCGGACGAGATACGCTTTAGCGATATGCTGCCGAAGACACGTTCGGGCAAGATTATGCGCCGCCTGCTGCGCGAGATCGCCACCGGCGGCGCTGTCGCGGGCGATGTCACGACGCTCGAAGATTTTTCTGTGCTTGAGAAACTGCGTGCGGAAGAAGAATGAAAAGCCGTCACGGGTGATAGGCGACAGGTCACAGGAAGAAAGCGTTTGGTCTTGTCACCTGTCATCTGTCACTCGTCACCTGTTACCAAAGGAGAAGTTATGCCCCGACACATGGAGCTGGAGAATCGTTCGGCAGGGCCGCGCTATCTGGCCTCTATCCTGGTGCGCGCCGAGTGGACCGATGAAGAGACCGGCGACGCGCATGTCGCCGAAGGTGAAACGGAGAATGTCGGACCGGAAGGCGCGCTGGTCCATTTACAGCGCGAGCTGCCCAATGTCGGCAGCCGCGTCAGGCTGGCCGTCTTGAGCGAAGAGGGCGAAAGGCTGCAAGTCGTGATGGAAGTCCTCCGGCTCGAACGCAATCCGGGCCATCCCCTCGCCGCCTTGCAACTGGTTGACGCGCCGGACGAATGGCGCGGGCTGGTCTGGGAGCCTGCCTCGCATCATGTTTATACCAGAGGCGAAGGCGATGAAGATTACGACGATATACATTAAACGGTAAACGCCGAGAGCGAGAGAGAGCGATGAGCTAAAAAGATTTGATTCGGTGATTTAGACAATCATTGATTCGACGGACTGATGAACCGATGAGCCGTTGGATCAACGATGCAGAAGGCTCAGAGCTTTTCCTTGATCGCGGCTGCGTTTATCGTTCATCTTGGTCCTTTCGAGAAGAGAGAAGATGGCTGTCAACGATAAAAAAGAGGGGCAGAGGGAGGTTGCGGAGAATGCTGCGGTCGCGGCATCCGTGGCAACCTGGTCGCAGACGCGCGCCATCCTGCGCGTCATCTTTATCATCCTCGCGGTCGTCGCCGCAATCTGGATTCTCTACAGGCTCGAAGGCGTCCTGCTGCTCGTCGTGCTCTCAATCTTCTTCGCTTATCTGGTCGCGCCGCTGGTGGAGTTTGTGCGTCGCCCCTTCAAGCTGCGCCAACGCGAACGCACGATGCCGCGCGGGGTAGCCATAGGCATCGTCTATCTGGTCCTCTTCGGCTCTTTCGGTCTGGTGCTTTACCTGCTGCTGCCGAGGCTCGGCAATCAGGTCAAGCAGTTCGGGACGCAGTTTCCGAATTACCTGACTTCCGCCAAGGCTCTCTCGCAAAGACTCGACCGTCTCTACGGCAGTTTAGAGCTTCCGTCGGCTGTGCGCGAGACCGTCACGACCAACGTCCTGCACACGATAGAAGCCGTCGGCAGTTATATGACTGAGGGGCTGAGCAACATCCTGCTCACATCGCTGCCGTACATTCCCTGGCTCGTGCTGATTCCGATTCTGGCCTTCTTTCTCTTGAAGGATGCTGACAGTTTTCGCCGCTCGGCGTTGCAGATGTTGCCGAGGGGGCGCTGGCGCTGGCGCGGCGACGAGTTCTTTCAGGATGTCAACTCGACGCTCGCCGCTTATATTCGCGCGCAACTGATTGCCTGCCTGCTCATCGGGCTAATCTGCTTTCTGGGCTTCTGGCTGATAGGTCTGCCCTACGCTTTGATGCTCGGCATCCTGGCGGGCTTTCTGGAGTTTATCCCGCTCGTCGGTCCGCTCGTCGTGGCAATCATGGCGACGCTCATCTCCAGCTTTTACTCCGTCAAGCAGGCCGTGCTGGTCCTGCTCTTTCTCGCCGTGCTGCGCATCGTTCAGGATTACGTGCTCTACCCGCGCATCGTAGGGCAGGGCATACATCTGCACCCGCTGGCCGTCATCCTGGCGATTCTCTGCGGCGCTGAGCTGGCGGGCGTGGCCGGAATCTTTCTGGCGATTCCCGTCATAGCCATTCTCACCGTCAGCTATCGCCACTGGCTTGAGCACAGGGGCAGCGAGGGCCTCGTCGCAGACCTCTTAAAGCCGGTCGAAGAGGCGGCTGCGACTGGCAACGCTGTCGCTACCGGAAATGCTGCTGCCGCCGCCGTCGAAGCTCAAGAGTCAGCCGCCTACGCTCTTGCAGAGGAAGAGCATCCGACACATGACTCGACGCCCGAACAGATGGCGCGCGTGCGTCCGGACCTCACCACTGGCGAACTGAAGCTAGACAAGCTCGATTGAGATTCCATCTCGATTGAAATTTCCGTCAGGCTCTTGCGCTCGAACATCTTCGTCGGAGCGTCTTCCTTTGAATAATTCCGAGGTCTCAAATCAAACAGGCCATCAAACAAGTGACGCGGGCATCGCTGCGTTTTCAAGCTCGATGCGAGGCAGGCTCGGACGGCTTCTGCTCTTATGGATACTTTTTTTTCTCATCTGTTTCGGGCTTGGCTATCCAACGCTGAGGCGTTACGACCCGCGCTCTGACCTTGGCTTGAGCGATACAGTCAACTATTACCGGACGGTGACGGGTGAAGCTGAGGCCGAGACAAGGGCTGAGGTTTTTCGCTGCCGCCTGCTTGTGCCCTACCTTGCGAGACCGTTCTACAGGCTGGCTCGCGCCCGCTTAAAAACATGGCAGCCTGTCTTCTTCGGCCTGCTTGTTGCCAACGCGCTCTTTTGTGCGACGGCTGCCTGTCTGCTCCTGGAGATAGCCCGCCTGGTCCAGTTTGAAGAGGGCACGGCGCTGTTCGCCGCTGCGCTCTACCTGCTCAACTTCGCCGTGCCTAATTTGCAACTGTCAGGGATGGTTGATGCGAGCGAAGCTTGCATGATGCTTCTGCTGACCTGGACACTGCTCAAAGAGAAGTATTGGCTGCTGCCGCTCTGGTCCATCACGGGGCCGCTGGCTAAAGAGACTTTCGTTCCCTTCGCGGCTGTTTTTATGATGGCCTGGTGGCTCGCCGCGGAGCGTCGCAAAAAATCGAGTTTGACAAGATTCCTCTGGGTCATCGCGTCAATCATCCTTAGCCTTGCGACCTTCCTCCTGATACGGCTTATCGTGCTCGGACACATCGGTTGGCCCTTCGCTGAGGCTGCGCAGGCTGGAACGCAGAGTGGTTTCCTGCTCTCTCTCTGGCGCGGGATGAAGAATCATAATCTGTGGTACATCTTTATCTGGCTGCTGCCGCTCGGCGTCTGGCGTTTAAGGCGCTTGCCGAAACCCTGGGTCATCGCCTCCGCGAGCGCCGGGCTGACGGCCATCCTGCTCGGCGCGCTGAAAGATATAGAGGGCAACGTCGGGCGGCCATTGTTCAATACAATCGGCCCGCTCCTGACGCTCTCCGCAGCGCTCCTGCTGGCGGGCCTTTCAGGTAAACGAGATACACGGGAAGCAGAAGATTAGAGCAGTTTTCAAATCAATGAAGGGCAGAGGCAATATTGTAGGGCAGGTACAAGACCTGCCCTACAATTCTCATCCGTTAATCGTCTCGGGCTACTCGGCGGGCCGCGGCTTCAAACGCGAGCAGACATTGTGTCAGGCGCGCGAGCGCGCTTGGTCCATCAGTTCTATAAAGCGCTGGAAGTGATGTGCTGCATCGTGCGGGCCGGGCGCGGCCTCCGGGTGATACTGGACCGAGATGATGGGCAAATCCCTGTGGCGCATGCCCTCTACGCAGTTGTCGTTGAGATTGATATGCGTGACTAAGACTTCCGGCGGCAGGCTCTCTGCTTTGACGGCGAAGCCGTGATTGTGAGCGGTGATTTCAACTGCGCCCGTCTCAACATCCTTGACGGGCTGGTTGCCGCCTCTGTGACCGAAGACGAGCTTGTAGGTCATACCTCCGAAAGCGCGTCCCAAGAGTTGATGACCGAAGCAGATGCCGAAAGTCGGGACGCCCGATTGGACCACCTGGCGCACCTCCTCGACGACCTCCGTCATCGAAGCCGGGTCGCCCGGCCCGTTCGAGAGAAAGATGCCGTCGGGCGCAAGAGAGAGCACTTCGACGGCGGGCGTGCTGGCCGGAAGGACCGTCACGCGGCATCCCATACGGGCCAGCTCGCGCAGCGAATTCCTCTTGACGCCAAAATCATAACAGGCTACGTGAAAACGCTCTTCGCCTTCGGCCTTGACGACGTATGGCTCTCGGCAGGTGACGGCGCTCGCCAGCTCGCGCATCTCCATCCGGGGCGCACTCCGTGCTTTCTCAGAGAGGCTCTCCTGGTCCAAATCCGTAGTTGAGAGACAGGCCCGCATGGCTCCCTTGTCGCGTATGTGCCGGACCAGCGCGCGCGTGTCCACGTGGTCAATCGCCACGATGTTCCAACGTTTGAGATAAGCGTCGAGCGTCTCTTCCGAGCGCCAGCTTGAAGCCATCCGGCTCGCCTCGCGGACGACGAAGCCTTCGACCCATGGACGCGAGGATTCCGCATCCGCTTCGTTGACGCCGTAATTGCCTATGAGCGGATAAGTCATGCAGACGACCTGCCCCGCGTAAGAGGGATCGGTCAGGACTTCCTGGTAGCCGGACATCGAAGTATTAAAGACCATCTCGCCGCAGACTTCGCCCTCCGCGCCCCACGAGCGCCCGCGAAACGCGCGGCCATCTTCGAGTGCGAGCAGTGCCGGTTTTGAATCTTCCATATCACTCTCAAACATTTTACTGGCTGCTTTTAATAAACTGCCGCGCCTCGTTGAGCCAGCGTTTTTCCGTGCGGTACTTGTAGGCGGGCGCGGTCTTGACGGCTTCGATGCAGGCTTGCATGGCGTCGGCGGCTTCGCGCTGGTGGCCCAGTCCGGCGTGCGCGCGTCCCAGCAGGTAGAGTCCTTCGGGGTCCAGGCTGCGATGCTCAAGGAAGCGTTCGAGCGCATCGCGCGCGTCTTCAAACTGTCCGGCGGCGATGTAAGTCGCGCCGATCTCGCGCCAGATTTCATAGAGCGCGTGAGATTGATCGCGCGTCACGACCTGCTCGAAATGTTTGATGGCATCGGGGAGACGCCCTTCGGCGCGTGCGATGCGGCCAAGCTGGAAATACGAGTCCGTTTCTTCGGGGTCAATCTCTATGGCGCGTTCAAAGCGCGTGCGAGCCTGGTCCAGTTCGCCGCGCTGTAGATGAATGAGGCCGAGGTTGTAGTGTGCGGAAGCATCCGCCGGGTTGAGCGTCGCGGCCTCCAGATTCTGTTTGAAGGCGGCGCGGGCGCGATGTGCGCGCGTGACCTCGCCCATGTAACCGCGCAGCAGTAAGAAGAGCAGGATGAGCCAGAAGGGCGAAGCCAGCACGGTGGTAAAGAGTATGGCCCAGACGGGCGCTGTGACGAGCATCACGAAGAGGCTCGAAAAGAGCACGGCTAAAGAGCGCCCGATGGAAAATCTAAAGACCTCTCGGACGGCCAGGATGGTCCAGACGGTGAAGACTATTTTCTTAATCGAGCTAAAGAGGTTGGCCGCATGAAAGGCCGGGTCCGAGAATTTAGCCAGGTCTTCGGGCGGCAGCCAGTTGCGAAAAACGGGCTGCCACTGCGCGGAGCTTTCTATCGAGCTGGCGACGTAGACGGCTTGAAAACCGCTGAAGTGCGCGAGAAATGCCAGCGCCAGCGTCAGCAGGTTGGCGGCGGCCCACCCGCACAGAATCGCAGAGGCGAGCGAAGCGTATTCCTGTTGAAGGACGAGCGCGAAGCTCCCGCGCCGCTCGAAGAGATTGGCAATCAGGATGAGCACAGGGACAAAAACGATGGCCACGATGAGAAGCGAGCTGGCCGCTTGAAAGATAAGCGGAAGGGAAGCGAGCGCCCCGTTGATGCCGAGAGTTCTATTGTGAGCGAGCCACTGGACCGCCAAGACATACGCGAGCTGCGAGATAAAGGCGACGAGCAGCGCCAACCCGAGCGGCGCACGATCACGCACTTCGCGCAGCGCACGCCCGGGCGCGTAGAACATCTCCAGCAGCACACGTAGCCAGTCAATCATAAAGCAGTTTTGAGTTTTCAGTTTTGAGGTTTCAGTTAAGAGCGATGCGTGCTTTTCTTAAAACTGAAAACCGAAAACTGAAAACCGCTCTCAAGGCGTCTCTTCTTCCTCGGCGGGCGCGTCCGGGATTTCGGGCCTGCGGCCAGGGTTTGGCGGCACGGCGTTGTATTCCGGGTCGTGCGAGATGACGCTGACGCTGCCGAGCGGCCAGTAGCGAAAGAGCGCCTTGCCGTAGATATATTTTTCCGGCACGAGACCCCAGCTACGCGAATCGTAAGAGTTGTCGCGGTTGTCGCCCATCACAAAGAAGTAATGCTCTTTGACGACGAGCGGCGGCCTGCTCATGTGCGAGAGATTGAGGCGCGGGTCCAGATAGTCTTCCTGAAGCTCTTTGCCGTTAATCAGGACGCGGCCCTCGCGCACCTCTACAGTCTCGCCCGGCAACCCCAGGACGCGTTTGATATAGCTCTTGGAGGGGTCGTTCGGATACCAGAAGACAACTATATCGCCGCGCTGAAGCTTTGGCAGCCCGTAGTAGATGAGCTTGTTGACGAAGATTCTTTCGCCGTCGTGCAGGCGCGGCAACATCGAAGTGCCCTCGACCTTGACGGGCTGGACGATAAAGACGACGGCCAGCGCAGCGATCATCAGGGCGAAGACCAGATCGCGCAGGAGCAGCCTCGCTTCGGCCCAGAAATCCGAGCGCGCCGCAGCCGCCGGACGCTCCACCTCTATGTCTTTATCATCCTCTGCCGTGACGCCGCCAAACTCCGGGACACGCCTCTTTTTAATTCCAAACATAGCAGCCGGGCAATCGGCTCCGCATCAAGCGAAGCCGCTTTGCAGTCGCCTCTCTTCTCATGCATCCTGAACTCAAGCATTTGAGATTAGCCATCCGCCGCGCGCTTTGTCAACGAACGAAGAAGTGCGGCCAGCCAGGTTTGAGAGATAGAGGATTGATTCGTTGATTGGCCTCCGGTTCATCAGTCAATCAATCAATCCTGCGAAGCTGCGGACGCGCGCTTCTTCTTGACAGTCTTGCGGGCGCGTCTCTATCATCGCTGAGAGTAACCGTGCGAACGGGATAAATCCCATTCAGTGAAATAGATAAAGAGACGGAGGGCGTATCGTGATTAAACTCGACATCGTAAATCGCGTGGCGGATCGGACGGGTGTGCCGAAGATGAAGGCCGAGCAGGCCGTGGACGCCCTCTTCAACTCGATGAAAGAGGCGCTCACGCGCGGCGAGCGTATAGAACTGCGCGGTTTCGGCGTCTTTGTCGTCAAGCCACGCAAGCGCGGCGTGGGACGCAACCCGCGCACGGGCGAAGAGGTCGCCATCCCTTCAGGCAAGACCATACGCTTCAAGCCTGGCAAGGAGCTACAGGCCCATGGCTTCGACCTCGAAGATGAGGCCGGGCATGAATCGGGCGCGGGCCAGGCTGACAACACACCTGCTGGACCAGACGACTCGGAGCGTCCTCCCGACACGGGTTTCTAAAGAAATGATGAGCGATGAGAAGAACTCGAATCGTCAATAGAAGAGGCCGGAAAGAACATCTTCCATCCACCATGAACGGTTGATGATTGACGATTCAAGATTGAGAATTCAAGCCCCAAGCGTTTACTGTTTTCTCATCTCTCATCATCCATCACTTATCACAGTCGTTATGTCCGAATCAGTACAAACCATCCAGCCGTTTGTGGATGCGCCTTCGCTGCGCCGCCGTCAGGCCGCGCGCCCGACGACGCGCGAATGGCTGCGACACACGGCGCTCTTCGTCTTAACTGCTTTGACGGCGACGCTCGCCGGAATCCTGCTGCTCGGCCCGGAGCTGACACCCAACCTTCCGGAGCCTGCACGCTGGCTCGATTACATCTCCTATCTTCCGGCTTACTATCTGGCGTTGCTCTCCGTTTACATACGCGAGGCCATCGCTCACCCGGCCCTGCTCGCACAGGGTATAGAGTTTGCCGCGCCCCTGCTCGCCATTCTGACGGCGCACGAGTCCGGCCACTACATAGCCTGCCGACGCTACGGCGTGGACGCGACGCTGCCCTTCTTTATTCCCGCTCCGCCGCTGGTCGGAATCGGGACTTTCGGCGCATTCATCAAGATTAAATCGCCCATCCCTTCGCGCCGCGCTCTCTTCGACATCGGACTGGCAGGCCCGCTCGCGGGCTTCGTCGTCGCCGTCCCCGTTGCCTTTATCGGAGTCTTGACACTGCAACCGCAGCCTGCGCCCGCCGCCGTCACAGGCACGCTCGTTATCTTTAACGACCCGCTGCTCTTCCAGCTTATCGCGCGGCTCAAAGGCATTTCTCTGGCGGACGCAGCGCCCAATGCCTTTTACATGGCCGCCTGGTTCGGCGCGCTCGTCACGAGCCTCAACCTGATGCCCGTGGGCCAGCTCGACGGCGGTCACGGCATCTACGCTCTCTTCGGCGCGCGCGCGCACAGGTGGCTCGGACACTGTGCCTTTATCATCATGTCCTCGCTCGCCCTGCTCGGCTGGTGGTGGCACTCCAGCCCAAGCGGATTTATCTACGCCGTCCTCCTCGCCGTCATGCTCCGTGTACGCCACCCGCAATCAGGCGACAACACGGAAACACTTGGACCAGCGCGCCTCGCCATTGCCCTCCTCACGCTCGCCGTCTTTATTCTTTGTTTCCTGCCGTTCCCGATTACGATTAAGTAGAAAGTTACAATTAAGTAGAGATGAAATCCTGGCGGTGGATGGTTGTGACCAGCAATCAAGTAGAGAGAGCCGGAGTTTTTATGCAGACTCAGTAATCTTGGTCCAGATTACGGCTTACGTTTGCGTCTCAAACTATTTAAGCGTGTTTGCGGGGAGAGGCATGGCGCAAACACGCTCGTTGCTAGGCTGCTTCGCCTGCGGGCAGGAGGCCCTTGATTTCGCGGACGACGCGGGCGACCTCGGTTTGGTCGGCGAGGGCGATCATGAAGAACTTGTAGCCCTGATGGAAACAGAGCACGCCGTTGGCGAAGAGCCAGACGCCGTCTAGGAAGGGGTTGCCGCCGAGGAGCCAACTGATAGGCGCGCCCGTGATTCTTCCGGGCTGGAAAATCTGCGCCCACATGGCTGCGCCCGCCGCGCAACTGAATGCGCCGAGCAGGGGAGCGCCCGCGTACCTGACAATCTTACGCTCGAACTCAAGACGCTGGCGCTCGGCCTCGGCCAGGTTTCCCGAGGCCATCAGGCGCTCCTGCTTTTTGAGGTAGCCGTCGAATTTTTCGCTCACTTTACGCAGGCCGTAAACCGGCAGCGCGGAGTGGGTCAGCCAGTGTGGGTGCGAGCCTAAAAGCACCGCGTCAATGCCCGGGAAGGATGCGCCCGTGCGCACTCCGAGCACGAGCGAGACGCTGACGAGCGCGGCTTTGCCCGGGTTCTCTTTAATCCAGCTTCCGGCCTTGAGCAGACCTGAAGTGGCTGCGACCGAAGCGCGACTCAGGCGTGCTCCGACATCAACCACATGAGAGGCTCGCTCGTAGTAACCCTTCGCTCCCTCGAAAACTTCACCGGCCTTTTCTCCGGCAGTGCCCGCCGCGTGGCGGAAGACTTCTCCGGCCTCACGAGCGCGGCGCGCGGCCTCTTCGGCAGCCTGTCGCGCACGCTCGCGCACCTCAGGGTTACTGCTCAGGCGGTCTGCCTCATCGCGCAGGGCTTCGGCGCTGTCGGCCACGGTCTGCGCGCCGAGACGCGCGGCATCCTGCGCCAGCCGCGCGCTCTCTTCAACGCGGTCCTTGATACCGTACTTCTCATCCAGCTCGCGCGCCTTGCGACGCGCCGCACGCTGCCACTCGTCCAGCTTGTCCTTGTAATCAGCCATTATTTCTTAATCCTCTTCGCGAGAGGATGAACCAGTCATGAAGGGAACTCGAATAAAATTTACTCGAATCTTTGTGCCGCGAATAAGATTACTCGATTCGCGTCGCCATGCTTTTATCATTCATCCTCGCGCCTTCATCCTTGCTCTCTAGTACGTCCAATGTCGGCGCAGGGTTCGCCTCCTCCTGCTTTGGTGCAGCGCGGACGACGCAATCGCGTCCCCTGCGCTTGGCTTCATACATGGCCGCGTCCGCGACCGAGAGCAGAGCGCGTCCGGTCTGCGCGCTCAAAGGAAACTCAGCCACGCCGAAGCTGGCGGTGATGTGGCCGACCTGTGGAATCTCCGCGGCCTTGATGGACTGGCGCAGACGCTCTGCGACATCCAGGCCGCCCTCGAAATCTGTCTCCGGCAGGATGACAGCAAACTCTTCGCCGCCCATCCGCGCAGCCATATCAATCCCGCGCGTCCCTGCTTGCAAGGTATTTGCAAGTCGGCGGATGGCTTCATCGCCAGCCTCGTGACCGTAAGTATCATTGACCAGCTTAATGGTATCTATATCGAGCAGGAGCAGGCAGAAGCGGTGTTTATAACGCTCGCTCCGGGTCACTTCGCGCTCAAGCTGGCGCTCGAAGCGACGGCGGTTGGCGAGTCCCGTGAGGTGGTCTGTAAAGGCCGCTTCTTCGCAGGTGTCTAGGTAGCTTTTGAAATCGAGGAGCGTGCGCGCGCGTGCTAAGAGAAGGTCAAGGTCTGTCGGGTCCGTGATATAGCCGAGCGCGCCGACTTCCGCGCCCTGCCGCGCATCCTGCGCGTCCCGCTTGGCGGCGGTTTGAATGATAATCGGGATAAAGCGCGTCTGCGGGTTGGCGCGCACGCTGCGGGCCAGCTCGTAGCCGTCCATTTTGGGCATCATGACGTCCGTGATAATCAGGTCCGGCTGGTACGATTCGACGGCTGCGAGGCCCTCTTCTCCATCCTGCGCGGTGCGCACTTCGCAGCCCGCCATCTCAAGGGCGAGGCGGAGCAGCATCAGCTTGTCGGCATCGTCATCGACAATCAGCACATGAGATTTTCCTACCATAATGTCGAGCAAAGTGTCGCGCGAGATAGTGCTTGCGCGCTTTAGGACTTCATGCTAAATTGACGCTTCCTTTGGTTGTTGTCCGCGCTCGTTCAGCTAGTATAGCCTGCCTCAACGAATCCGGTACAAGAACTAAAGCTATTTCAAACCTCGCGAGCTACGGTTTGTCTCCTTACTTATTTTCCGTTTCTGCTTACTCAAAGAATCAGCTTCTCTCAACGGACTCGTTTGGCGATTCAAGGTGCAGTGCCAGAGGCTCGGTGCGAACTTTTTTACCTTTAACTCAAAACCCCCGATGAGACTCTAAAGGAACAACTATCATCATGCTACACAGACGCGCCTGCGATCTTTCTGCGGAAGACCGCACGGATATTATACGCCAGCTTGATTTCGGCATGGGTCTGGAAGAATCATTGCTGCTCAAACTGGGCGAAAAATCAACCGCCATAGACTATCGCCGCCGCCGCTTTATCTATCGCATGGGCGACGAGGCCAACGCGCTCTATTTCATCATCCGCGGGCGCGTCAAGCTCTGCCGCGTGGACGAGGCGACCGCGCGCGAAGCCGTGATAGATATTCTGCCTGCCGGGGCGATGTTCGGCGAATCGGCCTTGTACGCCAAGGGTGCGCGCGAAAACTGTGCAGTGGCTTATGAAAACTCGCGCCTCCTGCGAATTCCGGTCGAAGCGTTTCAAGGGGGGATGGATGAGAATCGCGAGCTTTATGATTACACCTTCCGTCTGATTGGTCAACGCCTTTCTCGCGCCGAGCGCCGCGTCGCAGACTTTGCTCTCGATGCCATTCCGGCCCGTCTCGAAAAGCTCCTGCTAGACCTTTCGGTGCGCTACGGCGTGGACGATACCAACGGCGTGCTGATAGATTTGCCGCTCCCTCATCGAGAGATAGCCTCCATCGTCGGCTCTACACGCGAGAGCATCACGGTCCGTCTCAATGCCATGCGCCGCGAAGGCATCATTGATTTCGTCAACCGAAAAATCCTCATCAAGCGTCCCGCGGCGCTGGCCGACGTCTAAAGCAAAACGCAAAGTTAAAAAGCAAAAGGTAACAAGGCGAAAGTTAAGAGGCCAAAGTCAGAGAGAAGAGGTGCCAGCCTCTTGCTGCTCGCCGAAGGCTGCCTTGACTTTTGCCTGTGACCTTTTTACTTTTGCCTGATGATAATGATGAAGTGTCCGACCTGCGGAAATCCTGTTGATTTGGAGAGCAATCCTTCGCGCCCTTTCTGCTCGGAGCGCTGCAAGCTGATAGACTTCGGGCGCTGGGCCGACGAGCAATACAGCGTCCCCTCCAACGAACCCATGCCCGCCGCCGAAAACCCCGGCACGACGCCCGCGCCCGGCACGCCCGATGACCTCTCATGAGAGACTCGCAGCCGAGCATCTTCGATGCCGGAAGGCGAGCGGGAACAGTTTACGGCGAGCGCCCGTGCGCGTCTCTCGTGTAAAATAGAGTCGTCATCTCGCGGGAGCAATGTGGAGCTTTAAATATGCCATCGGCTTTTATCAAAACTCTGGCTCGCCTCAAACCCCAAGCTTTTATCAAGACTCTCTGGCCGCACTCCGGCATCTTCTTCCTCGCGCTCTGCCTGCTCAATCTTCTGCTCTTCGGCGCGGCTTGCAACAAGGGTCCGAGCGAGACCGCCACAGAAAGCAATACGAACACGCCCGCTGGCACGAGGCCGCCGCGCGCGATGTATCCTATGCCGCCCGTCACAGCCGCCCCCGCGCACGACTCCGCAGGAAAGAGCGAGCAGGTCTTTACGCTGCTTGATAATCGCCGGATGCGGCTCTCAGATTACAAGGGCAGCGTCGTCGTGCTAGATTTTTACGCGACGTGGTGTCCGCCCTGCCGCGTAGAGACGCCGCACCTCGTACAACTTCAAAGACGTTACGGGCCGCAGGGCCTCAACGTCATCGGCCTCAACGTCGGTGGGCCGGATGATAAGTACAAGATTCCAGATTACGTCAAAGAGTTTGGCATTCAATACACGCTCGGCTTCCCGGACCCTGAGATGACAAACCTCTATCTTTCGGACGACGACAGGATTCCGCAAGCCTTCGTCTTCGACCGACAGGGCCGCCTCCTCAAACGCTTTATCAGCTATGACGACTCTATGCCCGCAGAACTCGAACGCATCATCAGGGAAGCCCTCGCCGCCAAATAAAGAGCGACTCTTTTCATCCCAAGCTTTTCTGCGCTTATTCCTCCGTCTCAAGGAAGAGACTATTTGATTTTTCCGCTCTTTCCTTTTACCTTTATTTCAATTCATCCGAGAAAAGGCGGGGAGTCCTGTGAGAAAGGCCAAGATTCTGGCAACGATAGGGCCTGCGTCGCGCGAGCCGGCGGTGCTTGAAGCGTTGATTGCCGCGGGCGTCAACGGCGTGCGCATCAATATGTCGCACGGGACGCAGGACGAACACGCTGAAAATATACGACGCGCGCGCGAAGCGGCTGAGAGGATGAAGCGCCCGCTGGCTGTCCTCGTTGATCTTTCCGGACCAAAAATCAGAACCGGCGTGCTCAAGGGCGGTCAGCCCGTCCAGCTTGAATCCGGCGCACTCTTTACCATCACGACACGCTCCGTGACGGGCGATGCGCGTGAAGTCTCGACCAATTATCCGACGATGGCCCGCGATGTTAAGCCGGGCGCGCGTCTTCTCCTCGACGATGGATTAATAGAGCTTAATGTTGAGCGCACGACCGAGACGGATGTTCTCTGCCGCGTGATTAACGGCGGGATGCTGGGCGAGCGCAAGGGCATCAACCTGCCGGGCGTGACCCTCCCAATTCCATCACTGACCGATAAGGATAGGCGCGACCTGCAATGGGCCGTCAGGCAGAGCGTGGATTACATCGCGCTCTCTTTTGTCAGGCGCGCGGAAGATTGCACCGAGGCCAAAGCGCTGATACGGGCCGCGGGCGGCAAAGCGCCGCTGGTCGCCAAGATTGAAAAGGCCGAGGCGATAGACCATCTTGATGAGATTATCGCGACCGCAGACGGCTGCATGGTGGCGCGCGGCGACCTGGGCGTCGAGACGAGCGTAGAGCTTGTTCCGGTCTATCAAAAACGGATTATCGAAAGGGCCAACTCGGCTGGCAAGCTCGTCATCACGGCCACGCAGATGCTTCAGTCTATGGTCCAGAATCCGCGACCGACGCGCGCGGAGGCTTCCGACGTAGCCAACGCCGTCTGGGACGGGTCGGACTGCGTCATGCTCTCGAACGAGACGGCGATGGGCCAGTACCCCGTGGCGGCTGTGGCGACGATGGCGCGCATCATCGAATCGGCTGAGGCGGGGCGTCAGGATGACTCGGACGACATCAACAAGTGGGCTGGCAGACAGTCTGGCAAGGTCAGCCGCGCCTTGTGCGAGGCGGCGGCCTTTGCCGCGCAGGAGATGAATACGAAGGTCACGGGGGTCTTTACGGAGTCGGGGCTGATGGCGCGCAGGCTCTCTGCGCTCAGACCGGAGCAGCGCATCATCGCGCTGACGCCCTCGAAGGAGGTGCGTAACGAGCTGGCGCTAATCTGGGGCGTGGAATCCGCGCTGCACGTCTGTTGCGAGAAGACGGAAGACCTGATGCGCGCGGGCGACAGGGCACTGCTTGAAGCTGGATTTGTCGAGCAGGGCGAGCTGATCGTCTTAATGGCGGGGCAGCTTTCAGGATTGGGGATGTCGAAATCCGTCAAGCTGCATCAGGTCGGCGAGTCGGAATCGCAACGGTGAGTTTGGACCAACAGGCTTTCTCTCTCCGGCCTCACACGTCGGCGCAAGAGTACCTTACGCTTCTGGCTTTACTCTGTACTGAGAACCTGCTGAATCGTCTCTTTCTTGAGACCCGTATTCTGCATCTCGCCGGGCAGCTTTTGCGGGTCGCGCCAGTTATCCAGGATGCCGACCTGATGCACGCATTGCAAGGTACAGGTCGGCGCGCACCACTTCTCGGTCGCATACTCGCGGTCGAAATCTTCCATCGTATAGTCTTCAAGCTTGATGCCTGGGATGCCGCGCTGCTGCGAGCACCAGTGGACCAACCCGTCCTCGCAGATGTAGAGGTAGCGCGCTCCGGCGCGACAGCGCCATTCGTAGGGCTTGCCTTCGGCGATGCTGTCCTGAAACCAGTTGAGGCGCGCGTGGTCCCTGTTGCCGAGTTTTTTGACCGCGTGAAAAATCTCTTTCTCCCTGTCAGAGAGCGGCTTTAAAGTCCCGTCGTGGTCGTGAATGACGCCGACCGTGGTGGAAAAACCAAGCTCTACGGCGCGGCGCGCAATCGTCAAGGCATCTTCGGGGGTCTGTATGCCGCCGCCGATGACGGAGTTGATGTTGACGTGAAACTCCGCGAACTCCGACAGGTGCTGCAACTTTTTGTCCAGATTCTTGAGGCTCTTTTTGGAAACCTCGTCGGGGACAACGTTGTCTATGCTGATCTGTAGATACTGAAGCCCGGCCTCGTTCAGTTTCCCGATGCGCTCAGGCGTGAAGTAGTAACCGTTGGAGATTAAGCCCGCGATCATGCCGCGCTTGCGTATGTGTCGAATGATGTCGTCGAGCTGCGGGTGCATGAGCGGCTCGCCGCCCGAGATGGTGATGACGGCAGTGCCCAGGTCGGCGAGCTTGTCTAGCCGCTTCTTCATCAGCTCAAGCGGGACAGGCTCGGAAACTTTGTCATACTCGTTGCAATAGCCGCAGGCCAGATTGCAGCGGCGCATAGGGATGATGTGCGCCAGCACAGGGTGGTTGGTCGAAAGCAGGGCGCGCGTGATAAATCTGGCTTCGCGCAGTTTGAGCTTGAGAAAAGTGCTTCTCTTCATTGAGCCTTCAAGGACAAGTTCGCGCTCGCTTCCGACCGGCGCGCGTGCTAGAGATTAAATCGAGAATGAGAGAGAGAATAGCGAGGCGTGTGCCAGAAGGCAAGCCGCTCAAAGCCGTGACAGGTGACAAGTAACAGGTAACAGGAAAGACCAAGCCTTTATCTTGTTACCTGTCACCCGTCACTTGTCACCTATCAGCTATCACCTGTTCAAAAGGGCTTCGGCCATCGCTGACAGAAGCCCCTTCGAGTGCCGACGTTTGTTCCGGCGAGCGCCTTAGCCCTTGATAATCTTGACGCCGGACTCAAGCTGTAGACGAAAATCGTCCGGCGAAACGCGCCCGTTCTTTTCCAGGTTCATCAGACGCACGGTGCTCGCATCATCGTTTTTCTCGACGACCTTTGTCTGCACAGGCATCCCGTCATCATCCACCCAGATTTCCATATACTTGTAGCTCGCGCCGCCCTTCGGGACCAGCGTCAGGTGTATGGTCCGCACGCCGCCCCAGAGCGTCTCTTCGCGCACATCCTGCCAAGGCTCGAAACGCGAGCGAATCTGCTGCCCGGACATATTCATCATGTCGAGCAGCCCGCCGCCAGCTTTTCTCGCCTGACCCGAACGTGCGTTGCCCTTGTAGGCCATGTTGAGGCGCGGGCGAAAGAGCGTGTATTCGCCGTTGGAAACGGCCAGGATTTCGCGCGAAGGCTTTTGCCATTCGATGCGGACGTTGGCGTTGCGGCCCGCCGCGGGTTGATATAGGACCGTCCCGCTGCGCCTTTCACTATCGCGAAGCTGCGCGTTGTAGACTTCCATGCTGATGCCTGCGCGCAGCGACCTCAAGTTGCGGTGGTTGCGCTCCATCTTGGAGATGACGGAGCTAACCAGGCCAGCCGTGCCCTGCGCATCGGCTGTCTTGGGGAAACTGGAGGCAACAACTGCGGCGAACAAAAGGGCCACTATGAGGCCCAGGGGAACGAATCTTCTCATCTCAACTCCTTCAAAATTCACGACTCCTGCCCGGAGCTACATGAATCCGGGCAATTATATTGGATGATTAGCGTATGTCAACCTCATATGCGACGATTTTGCCAGCCGCATCGAGCTTTGGATGGACATCCAGAACCTCTGTCTCAGGATGACCCGTCAAACGGCGCACGCGCCTTTCAATCTCAACCCTATCTGTCTGAGCCGAAATGAGTTCAGGGTCGGCCAGGAGAATCGAGTTGAATCGGCTTTGATGCGCCTGGGCGTTGCGAAGTTCGCTGGTCTCAAACCAGCCTTTGGGAGTCAGAAAAATAAAAGCGAGGATCAGCGCGCAGAGCACGTCATATTGCCAGGTCTTACGCGAATAAGACCAGAGCAAGATGCCTTTGATGAGACGGAAAAATTGTTTCATCGCTCGCCGGAGGCCCTGCTGGCCGAGGCCGTAATTATAACCCAGGTGTCGGATTTTGCCTGCATAAGAGAGCAATTTTTTGACGGCGGCCCAAGTCTGATTTGCCGTTTTTGCTCCTTTTCCGGCCCTCCCATCAATCACATGTGCACGACCTGTGCCGGTTCGACAATCTGCCCGTCGCGCATCTGCACGATGCGACGGCACATGGCGGCGGCTTCAGGATTGTGCGTAATCATGATGATGGTCTGGTTAAAGCGATAATTCAGCTCTTGAAACATATTGAGCACGATGGCGGAGTTTTCAGAATCGAGATTGCCCGTCGGCTCGTCTGCGAGCACGATGGCCGGGCGTGTGACGACGGCGCGTGCCAGCGCGACTCTCTGCTGCTCGCCGCCGGAAAGCTCCAAGGGCTTATGGTGCAGCTTGTCTTCGAGCCGCAGCAGCTTGAGCAGTTCGCGTCTGCGCTCGGGGTCTTCGCCGCCGTTGCGGTCGTGAATACGCTCGGCGAGGCGCAGGTTGCCTTCCGCCGTGAGGGTCGGGAAAAGATTGAAGCGTTGAAAGACAAAGCCTATCTTGCGGCGGCGGATGTCCGTGCGGCGCGCGTCCGTGGCGGCTGTGAGGTCTTCGTTGTCAATGATAATACGCCCGTCGGTCGGCGTCAGCAGCCCGCCGAAAAGATGCAGGAGCGTTGACTTGCCGCAACCCGATGGACCCATGATGGCGACAAACTCGCCCTCCTGGACTTCGAGCGAGACGCCGCGCAGCGCGGGCACGTCAACCCTACCCACGCGGTAAACTTTTGTCAGGTTCTCAGCCTTTAAGATGCTTCTCATCGTCAAACGTCAATCACGAATCGTAAATAGTAAATCGTAAACCGTGAAAAGACAAAGCGCGCTCGGTCCAGACACGATTTACGATTGATGATTGACCAGCTAATTTTAGTCGTAAGCGAGGGCGCTGACGGCGTCAAGATTGGCTGCGCGGACAGCCGGATAGAGCGCGCCGAAAGCCCCGCCCAGCAATCCTATCAGCCCGGCGGCCAAAGCCCATCGCCAGCCATACTCGAAAATCAGCCCGTAGACACGGTGAATCAGGAATCCTGCGGCGAAGGCCGCGATAAAGCCTATGATGAGGCCAAGCGTGCTAATCAGCAGAGCCTCTTTCTCAATCTCCGCGATGATATAGCCGCGCGAAGCGCCGAGCGCCTTGAGGATACCTATCTCGCGCGTTCTCTCTGTGATGGTCGTGTACATCGCCAGCATCACGACCAGAGAGCTAACGACAGCCGAGAGGCCCACCAGCACGCGCAGGAATGTGCCGAGAAAGGGAATGCTCTTTTCGATGCTCGTAAAGACTTCGCGCGTAAATTGAATCTTGTTGCCCGGAAGCTGCGCGTTGATACGCTGCGCGACGGCCAGTTGCTCCTGCGCATCGCGGCACTTGATTAAGATATAAGTACACTTGCCGGGTGATTCGAGCGCGTCCTGCATGGCGCTGAGAGACATCTTGACGCGCGCGCCGGATTCCGGCGTGTAGATGCCTACAATGCGATAGGGCTTATTACCGAAAAGGCTGAGCTGGCTGCCGACCGCGAGATTATTCATGCGCGCCTTCTGCTCGTCAATCACCACCTCGTCGAGAGCCTGCGGCCCGTGTCCGGCGACGATAGTGATGTCGTTCATCCTGGCAAACGGTTCCCAGTCCACGCCCTCCACCTGCTCGAAGCCGAAACCGCGTGTGCCCTGAAAGATGTAGCGTATAACGGGCACGACCGTTTCCACGCCCTCTATCTTCATCAGCTCATCCGCATACTTCGTGCTCACGTTAGCTGTCGAAGAGGTCAGCTCCAGAGAGCCTTTGCGCGTGAAAAGAATTTCGGCGCGGACATTTGAAGAGCGTCTTTGCAGATCGTTCGACATCCCGCGCGCCAGCCCCGTAAACAGCATCACGAGCGCCACGCCGAGCGCCACGCCCGCCGCGCTCACCAGCGAGCGTATAGGGCGCTGTCGAATGTTGGCTGTCACAAGCTTGTCCATAAAAAAGAAGCGATGAAGAATGCATGATGAATATCAGAGAAGAGCTATTCTTTCTCTCATAGCTACATCATTCACTAACTCATCACTTATTACTTCCCTTCGGCGCATCGAGATCGACTTCCTTTAGCTGCCACTTGTTTTCGAGGACGAAAATCTGAGCGTCGTATTGTCGGTCGAGGACGATGGCTTCGGGCGATTGATAGGTCAGGCTAATCTTGTAGTGGTCCTGCGGGCGCGTCAGCTCAACGTGCGTCGGCAGTTGCAGGTTGCCCGCTTCACCAACAGACTTGAGTTCGCCATAGGAAACATCCGTCACGAGCATGCCGCTCTGGTCGAATGTTTGGAGACGGGCGAGCCTGATGCCGCCGACGCGGTCAAACCAGAAACGGCGGGTTGGGCGCACGCCGCTCTCGCCGCCCGGCGCTAATTCGTCCAGCAGATAATAGCCGCGCACGACACGCGTTCCCGGTTGGGCCTGAGGCCGCGTGTCTGCTTCCTCCTGATAAAATTCGCTCCGCGAATAAACAAAGCCGGTCTCCGTGCGCGGCGCGATGGGACGAATCAAGAGCGCGTCCGTGAAGTGCTGCGGTCGCAGGCTGGAGAGCACGCTGACAGTTCGCGCGTCCGATTTGCCCTTCTTCTTTTTGTTGTCTGCGCGTGCATCCTTTGTCTCAGAATTTTCCAGCCTGACGTAAGCGGCGTTGTTTGTCCCGCGCGCAAAGCGGCGATACTTTTCGTCTCCCTTGAGCACGGCGACGCGAAAGTGCTCGCCGTCCGAAGTCATCTGCGCGATGTCGGTCCCGACAAAGGGTGCCTGGATGCTGATGAAGATTTGGCCCGGGCGTTGGAGGATAACGGTCCCGTCAGCCGTGCGATACTTTTCCGCCAGTCCCGCTTCGGCAAACGAAGTATCCTGAAACTCTATGTCAACCTTGCCGCGCAGCGAGCGTATCGAGGCGAGCCGGTTGACCTCTGCGACAAGCTGCGCCGTCTCGGCTTCTCTGAGCGGCGAGAGCAGAGGCGGCACGGCGACCGTGCGCTTGACGCCGAACAGTGTGGCGCAGCCGCTCGTGACCAGCGAAAGGGTCAGGAGAAGACAGACGAGCGCAAGTCGCGCGAGCGGTTCTCTATGTCTGAAAGATAAACTACGCATTCAAGAATAGGGCCACCGCTTGAACCCGATAGACACTCCTCGATTAGCCTTGATGAGCACGAAGGAAGCTAACAAAGCATCACATCATTGTCAACGCAGACCTCATCGCTATTCGAGGACCAGCGGAGGCTTATCGAATCTGGCGCGCAAGCCGTTGATGGCGCGGAGCACTTTGGGTCTTCTCACGATCTTGCGTTCCAGTTCGCGCTTGCCCGGAAAGTCCAGCAGCATGATGCCGATGAGGATTGTCAGAATGCCCTGGCCCGGCACGCCCGGCAGCGACATCACTATACCGAGCGCGACCAGCAAGACTCCCGCCAGATTTTTAAGAACCGCCCCGACCAGACGCAGAGCCGCGTGGCGGCCAGCGAGAAAGTCTCTCTCATGTGAAGGATGAAAGAAGGTCGCAGGCAGCCTGACGAGCAGGACTGAGACCATCACCATGCTACCGGCAAAGGTAGCGGCTGAGATGAGCAGCCCGACGATGACGCGCCGCCATGTCAACGCGTCCTGAAACTGGTCCAGCCAGCCTCCCAGGCCCTGCGCGGCGAAGGCCGCGGCCTCAAACATAAGAGATTCCCTCAAGCTCCTTCAACGGAAACTCCTTTTAAGCTTCTCCGTCCTCGCCCTCAAGTCTAGCGCGCTCGGCCAGCAGCTCTCTCAACATCTCGGCGGCAGCTTCTCCGGCTGCGCCTTCGAGCAGCAGGCCCCGCTCCCTGACATCCTCCCAGAACTCATCCAGCCCGCGCACGCCCGCTCTCTCAAAGGCCAGCACCTGGACCAGCAGATCAATAATGTCCGCGGCCTTGACGATGCGCGCCTCAAGGCTCTCGCGCCGCTCGTAATCTTCATGCAGCCTGCTGTAAAGCTCGGCCAGCCCCGCCGGACAATTACGAACTATGTCTGCAAAGGCCGCACGCTCGGCACGCTTGCGCGCCTCCGCGCCGAAATACTCGGCAGCCGTCCGCGGCATGTCTCCCAGCCGTGCCTCCGCCAGATCATGCAGCAAGGCCATACGCAGCACGCGCTCGACATCAACCTCCAACCCCCGCGCCCGCGCAGCATCCGCCAACATCATCGCCGCCACGCTGACGCCAAACGAGTGCGCGGCCACACTCTCGGCAGCCGGACCGACGCCGCGCAGCATCCACCCCGTTCGCTCTAATCTCTTCAAACGTTGAAACTCTAAAAGTGTCTGGATCATTTTCAGTCTTTGATTTTCGACGCGTGACTCAACATCCGCCAGGCTCTTTGCCTTTCAATCCAACTCCGACTTTGAATCAAGATTTGCCTTTCAATTAAAAATCAAAAAGTCAGACAAACATTTTACCCGGATTAAGAATGCCGAGCGGGTCAAGCGCGCGCTTGATGCGTTTCATGGCTTCGATGGTCGGCCCCGTGACGGCCATCTCAAGATAGGGAGCTTTGACATAGCCTATGCCGTGCTCGCCGCTGATTGTGCCGCCCAGTTCGACCGCGACGGCAAAGGTCTCGCGCACACAGACGCGCGCGCGCCGCACGGCTTCCTCATCTTCCCGCTCGCACATAAAGTTGACGTGAATATTACCGTCTCCGGCGTGGCCGAAGTTGACGACGAAGGTTTTGTGACGGCGGCCTATCTCCGTCACGCGCTGGACCAATTCTGGAATACGCGAGCGCGGCACGACCACATCCTCATTAAACTTCAACGTGCCATACTTCTTAATCGCGGGCGACAGCGCGCGCCGCACATCCCACAGACGGTCCTCCTCCTCGCGCGTCTCTGCGCGCAAGAGATGATAGCCGCCGCCTTCTCTCAGCACCTGCTCGACGACTTGCGCTGCGCGCTCGACCTCTTCACGCGAGCCGTCCACGGAAACCAGCAGGAGCGCATCAGCATCCCTGGATAGACCGAATGCAAACTCGCTTTCGACCGCGTTGATAGCATTCCTGTCAAGCACCTCTATCGCGACCGCGGAGATGCGCGCACGCGTCAGGCCCTGTACGGCGGCGCAGGCTTCAATCATCGAATGAAAGGTCGCGCGCACGGTGCGCGTCGCTTCGGGCAGCGGGAGCAGTCGCAAGGTCGCCTCAGTGATGATGCCGAGCATGCCTTCAGAGCCACAGATTAATCCCGTCAGGTCAAAGCCGACGACATTCTTGCTGGTCCTGCCGCCCGTCCTGATAATCTCGCCGGTCGGCGTCACGACCTCCAGCCCGAGCACGTAATGCTTCGTCACACCGTACTTCGCAGAGCGCATCCCGCCCGCATTCTCCGCTATGTTCCCGCCGATAAAAGAGTCTTTATAAGAGGCCGGGTCCGGCGGATAAAAGAGACCCTCTTGCTCGACCCTTTGCTGAAGCGCATAAGTCTTCACGCCCGGCTCCGTGACGACGTACAAATCATCCGGCCTGATCTCTTTAATCTCGTTCATGCGGTCCGTGCCGATAACTATCCCGCCTTCGACCGGGACTGCGCCGCCCGTGTAGCCGACTCCCCCGCCGCGCGCCGTGACCGGAAAGCGCGCCTCGTTTGCCAGTCGCACGATAGCCGCGATCTCCTCAGCCGTGCGCGGCAGCACGACGGCCTCCGGCGGAAACTTTTCCTTCACGGCATCCTGCGCATAAGGCTCAACCCTTTCGGCATCAACCAGCACAAACTCCGCCCCGACAATCTCACGCAGCCGCACACGCACACCCTCATCCGACGCAGCCGTGTGCGCACGCTTTCTGCCAGCAGAGATTTCCAGGGAACGACTCATCTATAATTGTTCCTACTTTAACGCGCACGCGCTCGACTCATCAACATGCCAGCCCCATCCGCGAGACAAAAGCAAAGGCGGCCTGCGCGAGCCACACTCGCACAGGCCGCCTTTGCTGATTTCTGGTCCAGCCTCTTTGCTTATTGATTGCCGACGCTGGCCGACTGGCTGAGCGCGAGGTGGAAGGTCGTGTTCTTCTCAAGGCGCAGGTTGCCGCCGCTGAGCGAGAGCGTCGAGCCGCCTTCGGCTGAAGCGCTGCTCGATTGCGAGATTTGTATCCCACTGACTGTACGGCCCACAGCATTGGTCGTGTTGCCGACGGTCGAGCCGACCGCTTCGGTTGTCCCGCCCACGACAGAGCCTGTAGTCTGCGTCGTCGTCTCAACCACGCCGCCGACAGTATTGCCGACGCCGCCCAGAAGTCCGCCGCCAGAGCCGCGCTGAGCGCCGCCGCGCGTAGAGGTGCTTGAGCGCGCGATGGCGTCTGCTGCGAAGAGGTCGTCATCACCGGCCCTGGCGCGGGTCGCGGCCTGCGTGATGGAAGTGATGCTCGCCGTGATGGGCAGCTCAAGCGAACCCTTCTCAAGCCTGTCGAAGACCAGTCCGATGCTTGATTGCGCGCTCCCCCTCGCGCTCTGCCTGACCTCTGTGACGTGGCCGATCAAGCGTGCGCCCTTGCCTACAATCGTGCGCCCGTTCTCTTTGATGGCTTCGGTGGTCCGCAGCACAACCCTGTCGCCGACCCTGGCCTTGCGCGCATCAAGCGTGTTCTCAAGCTGCGCGGCGAGACGCGTGCCCGATTGAATATTGAGGGTGCTATCCCTTTTGCTGACGGATGAAGCACTGCTCGCCCCGGCATTTGTTCTGGACCTTTGTTCCTGCGCGCTCGCGGCAGCGGCGCAGGCGATGAGAAGCGTTAAGGCGATGACGAATTTTTTCATGGCTCTCCCTCTTAAATCTACAGGCCCTGACTGGACCAGAAGAAAATTGTTTGCCGTAGCGCGTCGGGGAAAAAGAGCTTTGGGTCTACGGCTTAAATTATCAATGACAAATCCGCTGGAAGTTTTAGAGAACGGGATTTCTCCCGCTCCGACAAGAAGCCGCGCAAAGACTGTTCGGACGCGAGCATGGTGCTGCGCGGGCCGGGTCTTCTCTCTTGATGAGTTGAATTGAGAGAGGCGTTGCCGCCCGCCTCACGCGTCTTCGATTGCAAATTGATTACAATTTAAATCTGCGCAGGGCGAGAGAAAGATTGCGCGTGTGAAGAGAGCAGGTATCGCGGGGAAGGGAAAAGCGCCGGATGGTCTGGAGAACGCCAGCGGCCCTTGAGGCACGGGCCGCCGACGTTAAAGTTGTTGTCTAGCATCCCGCGTGCTCGCAGCCGCAGCGAATCTCCGTCGTGTCGCCAGCATCGTGGCAATAAGTGCTGCAATAGTCTTCATCATCTGTCGTCGGACAGTTGCAGCCGGGATGTTTACATCTCTTGTTATCGTCAGCCATGAGCGAATCCTTCTTTCTCGAACCGGCGTTGATAAACGGGGGCAGGCCCTTATGCTATGCGTCGCATCCGTGCAAGGTCAAGCGAGAGCCGTCATTGAAGAGAGACATGCGCGGCTCGAATCATCCGTCAAGCTCTCAATCGTCAGGGCGCGTCGGCGTTGACTGTGATTCTTGTGCGCCTCTTATTGACAGGAATTTCAAGCGTGCTGCCGACGGGGACGCGATAAGTTTTGCCTTCGACCGTGAGATTGACGAAGAGCGGAGCGGTGATGGTCTCGGTCGGAGCGACGGGCTGCTCGGTCGAGGCTGTGGGCGGCTGCGAGACAGGCTCAGGCGGCCTGGCCGTATCGCTGGCGCGCGTCAACAGGTTAATCGCCACGATGCGCCAGCTTGAAGGCGCGCACGTCAGGCGCAAACCCGGCGTATCCGTCTCCGCCGCCTCTGTTGGCGCGAGCGCGTCCAGCTTGAACATGCCTTCGCCGCAACGCACGCCGGCCGCATCATAAAAGGTGGCCCAGCCTGAGACGTAAGTGTAAAAATCTGCGCTGCGATTTTCGAGTACGAGTTGAACATTGATGACTGGAGCATCCAGGCTGCCGTTGAGCGCGGTCGTGCGTAGCCGCCCGCCGAGCGCCGCGCGTCCCTGCGCGTCGAAGGCCGTCGCGGATTCGGTCAGCGGCACGCGCTGTTCTCTGGCGGTTTGAGTGGCGGAAGTCTGCGCGGCTGTCTCCTGCACAGGCTGCTGCGCGCTCGTCCTCAAAGCTCCGCATGAAATCAGCATCAGGCAGATGGCGATTCTTCTTACTCTCAAGCTGTCCTCCTGTGATGACCGCGCGCAGGGCTTTTTTCGCGCAGCCTCAAACTGTCCGGCAATAATCGTGCATTGTAGTGTCTCAAGCGAGCGCGAGCAATGGCTGTCATTCAAAGTTTCGCTTTTAGACAATCAACGGCAGCACCGCAGCGCCTCGCGGCATGATGTAGCCCTCTGCCGCGCCGCCCGTCTGGACCAGAGCCTCTTCAATCGTGCGCGCGGGCGTCATGCGCATCTTTTGCACATCTTCGGGCGCGAGCGAGGAGATTAAAAAGATGCGAAACCTTTCAGCCTTCAAGAGCAGCGACCAGGCCGTCTGACCGGTAACCTCGTAACGCTCGCGTAAGTTATTTTCCAGGGCGCGCGAGTTGACCGCGTCAAACCACTTGAGAAAGTCCGCGCGGCCCAGCCCCTCTGCACACTCCGCGACTAAAATTATCGTCCCGCCCTCCGAGACGGCCTGCGCGGCCATCTCCAGCGCCTTGTGCGCCTGTATCAGGTTGATGTCCCACGGAGCGCCGCCGCCACCGACAATCACCACCTCGCGCTTTGCTTCGAGCCGGACGGAATGCTCTTGTTGGTATTCAAGGCAGGCGAGGGCGTGCGCCTCGCGCCAGTCTCCCGCGTAGAGGCGCGCGGCGCGTCCATGCTCGTCAACCAACGCGTTAACCAGAAATGAGGGCGCGACAAGAGCGGCAATACGCTCACACTCTTCGTGGACCGGATTGCCTTCGAGCAGCCCTGCGCCGACGCCAGCGCGACGCCCGCCACGCTCGAAATCGAGCGCCAGCATGTGCGTCGCTTCAATCGTCCGGGCCGAAGCCAGACCGGGGCAGATGGATTTGCGCCCGCCCGTGAATCCGGCGAAGTAATGAAAGCCGACGGCTCCCGTGAGGATGACGTGCGTGTGTTCTTTGAGCGCGCGGTTGAGTTCGACGGGCGTTCCGCGCTCTGTCTGGCCGAGTCGTATGAGCTGCTTTTCGTCAGATGCGTTGTGGTCCAGCGTCTTGATTCTCCGGACGATGAAGGGCGTCAGCAGTTCGCGTTTTTCTTCCGGCGTGACGGCGCGATGGATGCCCGTCGCAAAGATGATTTGGATGTCAGAGGGCGCCACGCCGAGCGCGATGAGGCGACGGACGAGAAGATGAACGAGCTGCGCGCTGGCGGTCGCGCGCGTCGCGTCCGAGACGATGAGGAGGACAGATTCGCCCGCGGAGATAATCTCTTCGAGCGGGGGCGAGCCGATGGGAGCGTCTATCGCCGCGCCGATCTCAGCATCCGACAAGGGATGCCTCGCATGCTCTTCCGGCGCGAGCACGCGAAACCGCGTCTCATCGTAATCTAGATCGAGCGAGCGGCCTCCGTATCTTAAAGCGAGTTGCGTCATGCCACCTGTTTAGAGATTTTGGAAAGGACTCGAAGCGCGAGCGATTCTTTCATGCGCGAAAGATGATTGAGATTGAAGAGAGCCTTGGGTGAAAAGATTGGTCCATGCTTTCGATACATTGGCTACACGCCGAAGCGTATCAGCGAGCGCTCGATGACATTGAGCGAGGCGAAATCCGTTTCGCCGCCGGAGCGCGCATCGGCCAGCCAGCGGCGCAGCTTGCGTGCTTCGTCCAGCGTAGAGATGCGGCACGCGCCCGTCAGGGCCAGCGTCACCAGGCAATCCGGCGCGCCGTGCGTCACCAGCGCCGCCTGGAGCGCCGCCTGTTCGCGTAAGTCGAGCGTGATCAGAAGATTGATTTCCATAAGAACAGTTTTCAGTTTTGAGTTTTCAGAAAAAGCAAACTGTCTTTGCTCAAAACTGAAAACCGAAAACCGTTTCACTCCCTGTCCGAGCGGAAGCAGGCCGTGGCCGCGTGGCAGAAGTGAAATGTCTCGTCCTCGAAGTCCGGCGTCTCCATCTGAATGGTTAAATGGTCCACCCCGAAAAGATCGTAGAGCTTGGTTCGCAGCTCCTTCAAGAGTGCGGGCTGCGAGATGGTTTCGGCATGGATGACATGCGCGCTGAGGGCTTCGCGCCCGCTGGTGATGGTCCAGACGTGCAGGTCGTGAACATCCCGCACGCCTTCAGTATGCAGGATGGCCTCTTCGACCGCCGTCAGGTTGATGTGCGCGGGCGTGCCTTCCAAAAGCACGTTGGTTGATTCGCGTATCAGATGCCATGAACTCCAGATAATCAGCAGCCCGATAATCACGCTGAACAAAGGGTCTGCCGCGTACCATCCTTTAAACGTCATGAGCAGCCCCGCGATAATCGCGCCGACAGAGCCGAGCGCGTCTCCGATGATGTGCAGCAAGGCCCCGCGCATATTCAAGTCGTGCTCATGGTCGCCGTGTAGCATCCAGGCGCAGACCAGGTTGATCAGCAAGCCTCCCGTGGCGACAATCATCATCACGGTGGATTTGACGAAGGGCGGGCTGGACCAGCGCACGTAAGCTTCGTAAAAGATAATCAGCGAGAGCAGGACGAGCACGACGCCGTTGGTCAGCGCGGCGAGTATTTCCAGACGATAATAACCAAAAGTCTTGTGCGGGGTGGCGGGCCTCGAAGCGAACCAGACGGCGAGCAGCGCGAGCGCCAGCGCGGCCACGTCCGTCAGCATGTGGCCCGCGTCTGCCAGGAGCGCCAGAGAGCCTGTCCACCAGCCGCCCACTGCTTCGGCAATCATGTAGAGAGCCGTCAGCGCGAGCACCCTGCTCAGTCGGCGACGGCTGCGCGCGCCGCGCAGATGCCGCGCGTGTGCGTGCACGCTCTCGTCTGGGAATCCGTTTGTTGTCTGCGCCTCGGCCATGACCAGAAGAATAAATCAGAGACGATGAATAATGAAGAAGCACAGGCCATGCTTTATTCAAGCTGTTAATGAAGTTCGCTCCAGAGACATTTGCCTTCGGGCGGCAGAGGTAAGAGTAGCAGATTACGGAAGGGCTTGTAAGAGGAACAGGCGCTCGCCGATTAGGGAGCGCCTGTTCCCGTCTCAGGTTAATTGTCAGCCTCCGGCAGCGAGCCTTATCTGGCGAGGCAGGCGGCATTGCCCGCGAGCCTGTAAGTGCCGCTAAAGGCGCTGGCGAAGGAGGTGTCTATGGCCGTGTTCGAGCGCGTCGTCGTGTTGCCCGTTAGGGTAAAGGTGCGCGCGAAGATGCCGCCGAGCAGGTCGCCCGCCTTCGGGTTGCCCACCTTGTCGTTTGCCACGACGATAGTAATCGTCCCGTCTGGCGCGTACTTGCTTGCGGTATCCGCCGCCCCCGCCTTAGAGGTCACCGGAACGCCGACGGCCACCACCACGTTGACAACGGCTGTGCCATACTCAAAGGAGACAGCGCCGTTAGTATCGGTCGTCATGCCGACGTAGTAGATGCCTCCCGTGCTCGCCGTCGCCGCAGAATTCCAGAAGACTCTATACTGGCGATTACGCTGGATAGCGCTCAGGTCTTTGACCTTGAGCGTAAAGACCAGCTTGCCTTTGCCGTCCGGCGTCGCGGCTTCGGAAATCGAGAGCCACTGTATATCCAGGTCATTGTTCGTCAAGGGCGCGCCCGTCTGGTCGCCCGTCCTATCGCTGGCGATGACCTTCCCCGGCGCAGCGCAGCTATCCGTCGCCTTAACGGGGCTGACGGCTGTCGCAGAACTGCCGCACGCCGCGCTCTCGCCGATGGCATTGGAAGCCGTCACGAGATAGAGATAGTTAGAGCCTGAAGGAGCGCTCGTATCATCGTAGGTTCTGGAATTTGCGCCGAGCGTGGCGAGCGTCGTGGTCTGCCCGTTGATCGTGCGATAGACCTTGTAGCCCGTAATCGCAGAACCGCCGTTATCCGGCTCGGTCCATGAAAGGTGGACCACTCCCGCCGTGTCTCTCGTCGCCTTGGCCGTTGGCAGAGCTGGCGCTGTCACCCTGTTGACCTCCGCGTCGAATTCCTCGAACAATCCCTTGCCGCCGGACTGTCGAGCGATGGCCGCCAGAGCAGTGTAGGAGTTGCCCGTCGCTCCCACCGGAGCATCAACGCAAGAACCCGTACAGCCGTCGGCATAACCGACCAGCACGCGTCCCTTCTCGTCAATGGTCGCATCCATGAAGTCCAGGAGGTTGCGATGAATCTGCGAGCCTCCGCCGAGCCAGATGCCGCCGCGCTGAACCGGGTCTCCGGGTGTGGCATTGACTGTGGTCCAGCTCTTGCCGCCATCGAACGTATAAGCGACGTAGAGATGCCAGACTCCTGGGAAGTTGACGGCGGTCATGTCGCCTGCGGTGGTCGTGCCGAGGAAGGCGAAGGCCGCGCGGTCATCGTCGCCCGCCACCATTGCCGGGAAGGCTATGTTCTTGAGCCCTAAATCAGCGCCGACATCCTGATCGTCGCTCCAGGACTTCTTCCCGTCAGCATCCGTATGCAGAACCGCCGTGTGCGGGTGGCCGTCGCCGTTGACATAGCCGAAATAGACTGTGCCTTGATCGCCAATCCCGACCGAAGGATCGCTGCTGCCGGACGTGCTGAAAGGATTGGCAAAGACTTTCCAGGTCACGCCGTTGTCTACAGAGTAGATGACGCCGTTCTTTCCGTTGCAGGACTTGTTCGGGACATAGGCCGTCCCGTCGGGCGCGACCTTGATATGGCCGTGCAGCCCGCCGCATTGCTCGAAAGCATAGATGGGCACTGCTGGTCCAAAAGTCAGGCCGCCGTTAAGGCTCAGGGCGCAGTTGGCATAACCGTTGCCCGAAAGCTGTAGGGTATCCTGCGCGCAATAGTAGACGCCGTTCGGATATGTCGCGCCGGACGGGATGGGAGCGTGGAGTGGTCCACCTCCGAGCGTCTGGTGGTCTATCCCTGAGGTCAGGCCCGCGCCCTGAATCGGCGTCCAGAGGTCGCCGTCATTATCCGTAAAGGCCGCTGCGCTCTCGGTCGTCGGATAGAGAAGCTGCGAGACGAAGGTGCGGCCCGTTGTGCTGTCAGTGTAGAGAATGGGATCAAAGCTAATCTGCGAAGTCGGGGCAATCTTGTTCTCCCAGTTGGCGGTCGTCAACGAAGGACAACTGTCGTTGAAGCTGACGCGCAGCGTGGAGAGTCCGGACTGGAAGAATATCTTGCCCGTCTTCCAGTTCGCGCCGATGGAAGGCTCTCCGGCGTCCGTCCCAAAGCCGCTGCCCTCGGACGGATTGAAGTTGCGGAAGCGCGGCGTGTCCTGGCCCAAATTCGGTTGAGGCGGAGGAGTCGGCTGCGGAGACGGCGCGGGGCAGGCGCTGCTGCCGACCAGCTTGTAAGGCTGCTGGCTGGTCGAATCGGCGGGCGCGAAGACTACGCCCGTGCTGATTCTCGAATCGCCATAGACGGTGATGGTCTCTCCGGCCTTTGGCGCACCGACCTTGCTGTTGGAGATAAGTATTCTAATCTCTCCGGTCGCAGGGTCGTAGCTGCCTTCATCCGCGTTGCCATCGGTCGTCACGCCCGTTGTCACCGTGCCGTAGATGTAAGTGACGTTGCCATTCTTGTCGGAGAGCATGCTGACGTGATAGGTCTTCGCCGCTCCGCCCGGCGGAGTGTAGATAAAGAACGCGCGCCAGATACCATTGATGGGTATCGTGGAGAGGTCCGCGACCTTGATCGTGAACTGCAACTTGTCAACTCGCGTGTTGCTGTTATCTATCGCCGCAGGCTCTGCCACAGAGACGGAGATCAGGTCCAGTTGCCTGTTCTGCTGCGTCTGGCCTCCGGTCTGGTCGCCCGCCGGGTCTGTCACGACCTTGGTCCCGGGCGCGTGACAGGTATCCACATTGGGCGAAGCGCTCGGCGAAGGAGATGGTGAAGGCGAAGCGTTCGGCGACGGCGATGGAGACGGGTCCGGGTCTGCGATTTCGCAGACGGCCCAGTTAGCGCCGAAAGAGCCTTCATTGTCCGGCGCGCGATCATTCGGCTGGATGTAGACGAGCGCGCCCTGTATCGCCGTCCCGATGCCTGAGATGGTCAGCGCATAGGGTTCTGTGACGGCGGGCGTCGCGCCGCTTCCGGCGGCGACAGGAATCGTCGGGTTGCCGACGCCGCTCAAGGGAACTGTGACCGTGATGGTCCCGTTTGGTCCAGCGTTAAAAGAGCCGGTCGCGACGTTGTAGTCCTTGAGCTGGTTGCCCTCCGTGTCAAACTCGCCGTACCAGTAAGAGAATTCTCCGGTCGGGTCCGGCTCGTCCACTTCGGTCGCGTAGGTCTTGCCGTCCGGGGCTTTCCAGACGACGTAGTAGTAAGTGTTGAGCGTGCCGTTAATCGGCATCAGCGACAGGTTCTTGAGCCTCATCGTCGTCGTCAGGGTCTTGGCCGCAGTATTGACGGAGAATGAGACATTGACGATGTCAACCTGCTGCGTATCGCCGCTGCCCGCGCCGCCTATGGCGGGGTTGATGGCATCGTCTGTTGAATCGTTGATGACGTTGACGCCGTCGCATGAATCCGCCTGTGGCGGTGGTGGAGGCGGCAGGGCGTCGCTCGAATTGACTTCACACGCGCCGCCTTCGCCAACAGAGTTGACGGCTGTGACGCGGTAGAAGTAGGTCGTGTTGGGGTCGGCTGAGGTGTCGTTGTAACTCTTGTTCGTCACCGTGACGGGAGCAGCGTAGCCACCCGTTAGCGTTCCGCGATAAACCTTGTAGCCCGTAATCGCTGAGCCGCCGTTGTCCGGCTCGGGCCAGGAGAGCTGCACGCCGGAGCTGTCTTTATGAACGGTGACGAGCGGCGCTTTCGGCACGCTCGGTTCGGCATGGTCAAACTTGGCGATGAGGCCGCGACCACCCGATTGCCTGGCGATTGTTCCGAGGCTGCTGCGAGATGTCGAAGCACTCTTGCAACCCGTGCAGCCGTCAGCATAGCCGACGAGCACGCGGCCCTGCCGGTCAATCGTCACATCCATAAAGTCCAGCAGGTTGCGCCAGGCAACGTTTCCGCCCTGAAGCCAGATGCCTCCAATCTGGACCGGATCATCGGGCGTCGCGTCAACCGTAAACCATGAATCGCCGCTATCGTAAGTGTAGGCGACATAGAGATGCCAGACGCCCTTGAATGTTCCCGATTGAAAATTCCCTTCGGTCGTTGAATCCGCGGTCGGCGTGCCTATAAAAGCATAGGCCGCGCGCGTGTCGTCGCCCGCCACGACCGCCGGAAAGACTGTGTTCTGGATTCCGTGGGCGACGCCGACATCGGAATCGTTGACCCAGTGGTCGCCCTTATCATGCGAGACGGCGATACGCGCGTGGCCTGTTCTGCCGTCAACATAGCCGAAATAGAGCGTGCCGCCCGCGCCTATGCCGAGCGATGGGTCGTTATCGGATGAACCCGAATTCGGGACCGCCTTAATCTTCCAGGTGACCCCGTTGTCATCGGAACGAACGACGGCCTGCTCGCTCCCGCAGCCCTTGTTGGGAACGTAAACGGTCCCATCCGGCGCGACCTTGACGTGGCCGTGCAGCCCGCCGCACTCGGTAGAATAAATCGTCACGGCTGGTCCATAAGTTAAACCGCCGTCAAGACTGAGCGCGCAGTTAGCCAGCAAGAGGTCTTGCGCGCAGTAATAAACGCCGTTCGGATAGACTGGACCTTTCGGGTCTCTGGTCAGGGGCGGAGCCAGCGGGCCGCCGCCAATCGTCTGATGGTCTATCCCTGAGACGATGCCCGACCCCTGGCTCGGAATCCACGTCTCGCCGTCATCATCCGTGACGGACGAGGCGCTCTGCGCAGTGTAAGCGCCGCCGGGAGCCTGTAGCAGCGAGACGATGGTGCGATTGGTCGTGCGGTCTGTAAAAAGAATTGGGTCTTGATCGTTGACGGAAGTCGGCGCGGGCTTGTTCTCCCAGCTAACCCTGGCCGGTGAAGTGCAATCATCAAAGCTCGCGCGCAAAGTATTCTTGTCGGCCTGAAAGAGCACCCTGCCCGTCTTCCAGTTCGCGCCGATGGAAGGCTCGCCCGACTGCCCGCCCATCGTCAGCGGCGAGGCGTAGTTGTGGAAGCGCGGCGCTGTCCCCTGCGGCAGTTGCGGGACACCTGACGGCGGGCGGTCAACGATGCTGATGTTTGCCGTAAAGCTCTGGCCCAGAGGATTGAAGGGCACGACCCTCAGCCTGTACTGTCCCGAAGTGGCCGGAAAATATGCGACCTCCGGGTCGCTCGCGGTGGCCGCCGGCTGCATCTCCGTGTTGTTCGTGATGGACCTCACGTAGAGGTCAAAGTCTGCCGTCGCCTGCGGCCAGCTAATCTCTACGCGGACGAGCTTGGCGGCGTCAGTCCCCTCCGGCACGTCAACAGTCAAAGTGAAATCATCGCACGGATGCGCCTCATCGCCGCACGTCGGATCGGAAGAATCTCCCACCTGCCCGTTGACCAGATTGCTCGGGTTGGCGACCAGAAACGGACCTGCCGAGTAAGAAATTGGTCCACTCGACATGGTCAGCGTCCCGCTCGACGGATTGCTGGCCCTGACTCCTATGACCAGCGCCGCAGCCGCCAGACAGATAGCCGCCGCGAGCATCACTCTCACACGCAGCCTGGAAGAAAAAGTGCGATCCTTTAGCAGATTTCGGGACATGACGTTCTCCTTTGAGAAAGAGGTGGCAAATAACCAGTTCAGAGCGTTTTCAAACCGTCAGGTGGACGTTTACTTTTGCGATGGGTACATCATATAGACCCTGCTTGAGAAATCCTTGAGCTTTTCTTGAGGCCGCCCGAAAAGGACCAGCGATGAGAGATAAGTTATGAAAGCAGAAGCTTTTAAGGCTAGATAGCCGATCTCTTGAGGAGCGCCGAAAAGCCCTTTCGGGGGGCGACTCAAATCCGAGGCGTAAAAAGAGAGCAGCCGCGAAAGTTTGCTTAACTTTCGCGGCTGCTCTCTTTAAATTTGGAGCTGGCGATGAGGCTTGGCTTGTCTCTTGTCGCCTTGCGGCCCTCGCTGGTCCAGAAGCGATTAGATGGCGGCTACTTTGAGCGCCACGTTGAAATCGCGGTACAACTCGTTGAAGCTGCGTATGGAGCGTTCGAGCGCGAAGGGAAGATTCTCAATATCAGCGTGGTTGACCACCAGATTGACGTTGTGTATGAAGGCCGCGTGCGCATCCTGCGTGCGGGCTGTGGGAGAGAATTGGACGAAGAAGAGGCGACGGCGAACGGCTGTGCGCAGGGCTGAGATTTCGCGTGTGACGAAGGCCGCGCCTTGTTCGACGGGGTCGAACTCAGGGTCCAGGATGACTATATCCATGTGCTCTTCGCGCATACGCTCGATGGCCTGCGTCGTGTCGGAGGCGACAAAGACCTGATAGTTATTGCTTGCCAGGAGGCGCGCCGCCGTCTCCCTGTGCGCGGGCGAGATGCACAAAAGCACTTTGCGCCGCTCCCATGCGGGTCGCTCTCCGCCGTCCTGTTTTCCCTTAGCCAATCCGCCGCGCTGGAGCAGCTCTAACAAGAGTTGGCCCAACTCTCCAGACTCCGCAGCAGCGGGTGCGTTCGTATAAGCCTGCACTTCAGCCTCTTCTATATTCGAGACCGAATCGGGCTTGAAGGCCGGGGCGGCCTTCGGCTGCTCGTACCTGGGATTGCCCGTCGAAGGCGAACCGCCGACGGCCAGCGCGCCCTGATTCGAGGTGGACGCGGGAGGCTGGACGTTGATGATGTTCTGGCATTTCGGGCAACGCAGAGTGAAAGAGCGCGCGGGAACTTTCGCGTCGTCCAACTGCAAGCGAGCCGTGCATTGTGAACAGTTGACAATCATAAGTAATCACGGATGAAGGATGAGGGATCAAGAAGATGAGAGGACTGCCTTTCTTCTTCTATCCGACATCTCTTTATTCAATCATGCTGAGCATTGAGCCGGGGGCCGGAGCCGCGCCGACCGTGGTGGTCTCTGCGCGTATGAAGTCTTCCGAAGAGGAGAGACCCTTGAGCGCGAGCAGCAGGTTGTTCTGGTTAGTGGCAAAGGCCAGTCCGTCTTCCAAAGAGACTATCTGGCGTTCTATCAGGTCGCGTAAGACGGTGTCGAAATCCTGCATCCCGTCATGCTTGCCGTCGCGCATGGCATCGAGCAGAGACTTTCCTTCCTCTTCGCCGACCTCTATGTACTCGCGCGTGCGCGGGCTGGACTTGAGAATCTCGACGGCGGCGACGCGCCCGCGCATGTCAGCGCGCGGAATCAATCGCTGCGAAACGATATAGCGGAAGGTCTGGGCCAGCCGCGTGCGTATCACGCGCTCTTCATTCTTGGGATACATGCCGATGATGCGGTCAACGGTCTTGGACGCATCAATCGTGTGGAGCGTAGAGAGCACCAGGTGGCCCGTCTCAGCCGCTTCAAGCGCAATCTCGGTCGTTTCGTAATCGCGCATCTCGCCAATCAGGATGACTTTCGGAGCCTGTCGCAGCGCGGCCCTCAGCGCCGAAGGAAAATCTCTCGTGTCGTGGCCGACCTCGCGCTGGTTGATAGTCGAATTTTTATGTTGGTGCAGGTATTCAATCGGGTCTTCGATGGTCACGACGTGGTAGTGCTTGGTCTCGTTGATGATGTCAATGATGGCCGCGAGCGTGGAAGATTTGCCAGAGCCGGTTGGTCCGGTGACGAGCACTATGCCGTTGCGCAGCTCCGCTATCTCAGACAACTGCTTTGGCAGCGAGAGCGTTCTGAGGGTCGGAATATCTGTCGGGATAACGCGCATGACGATTGAGTATGTCCCGCGCTGCTGGAAGATGTTGACGCGGAAACGCACGCGCGAAGGCAGGCTATAGCTGAGGTCCGCGGTGCCCAAATGGACCAGCCGCTCCGCCGCATCAGGATGACCCTGAAGCAGCGTCATGGCGATAATCTCCGTCTGGTAGGGCGTCAGCTTTTGCAGCCCCAAAGGCTGGACCGGAGTCAGCTTGCCGTTGATTTCCACCTGCGGCAACTGGCCCACGCTAAAATTGAGGTCGCTGATCTTATCGGAGACGAGCAGCATGCGCTCGATAATGGGCGGCAAATCGAAGAAGCTCATGCCGTTTTGAAACTCCCTGTTTGAAGTGATTTCGGAAGAGAAATTAAAGGCGGGACGCTCGGAAGCTTTAAGTCCGAACTTTACCAGTAGGTGAGCGGCCTTAGGTTGAGCCGCTCAAAAGACAATTTGATTGTGGCGTAAAAGCGGAATAAACGCAAGCAAAATCTACTGGCAGAAGGTTGCCCGAATCGAAGCCTTTAATCTCTGAAGGCCCGGTTAGCTTTGCAAGCTATCGAGCAGCTCTCTGGTGCGCGAGGATATTTCTGCGGGCTGTGCTAAGAGCAGGCTGATGACGGCAAGCGAATCAGCGCCTGCCGCGAGCACTTGATGCGCGTTCCATAGATTGATGCCGCCGATGGCGACGAGCGGCATCTGGCCGACGGCCTCGCGCACACGCCGCAAGCCGTCCAGACCGACCACAGGCTCAGGATTCTCTTTCGATGAAGTCTGGAAGATTGGACCAATGGCGATGTAGTCAACGGGCAGCCGCGCAGCCTCTCTCGCCTGCTCGACGTTGTGTGTCGAGAAACCTATGACGGCTTGCTCGCCGAGCAGACGGCGCGCGGCCTCCGGCTGAAGATCATCCTGGCCCAGATGTACGCCGTCCGCGCCCAAGGCGAGCGCGATGTCCGCACGGTCATTAATCAACACGCGCAGGCCGCGAGCGCGTGCGATACGCAAAGCTCCTTCGGCTTCCCTGTAAAACTCTACGGGCGAGAGATGCTTTTCGCGCAACTGGACCAGCTCCGCCCCGCCCAGACAGAGACGCGCGACCTGCTCGGCGTGCGATAAGCCTGAGAGCCGCGCGTCCGTGATGGGATAAAGTTTTGGCAGAAGCAATCGCAAGCCGGAATCAGTGACGCGAGAATTGGAGCGGCAATCTTTGATGATCGCGCTCAGTCAATCATTAATGATGATGCTCATCGGTCCGGCCTTAGACAAACGTTGCCACAGTCGCTTTTACGGATTCACGCCCGGCAGCCTGAATTCACCCTTCGAGGCGAGCTGAGCCGCCTCAGCCGGTCTGTACTCCCAGTGCCATGACTCGTTCGGAACGGCTCGGACAAATCCCAGACGCGGACCGTTCTTCTTGAGCCACTCGTAGATTTTGTCCGAGCCATCGAAGACATTATGGCGTGTGTTGAGGTCAAAGGCCTGCCCGTGCTGGTGATTGGATGAACCGGCTTTGGCCGCATTATTCCCCTGGCCTATCTCAAACGCGTGGCGCAGGGCTGCCTGGCGTTGAAAGGTGCGGAAGGCGCTGTTGATGGAAATCTGTATGTTGTCCTCTTCAGCCGCATCCTTGAGCCTCATGTAAGCATCCAGGCTGTCGAGCGTAATCTGTTCCATCTCGCCGCCGAACCCGACGATGTTGACGAGAACCTTGCTCCCTATAAATTGGCCGTGTCGCCAGCAGGCATTCGGCCCTTTCTGGTCCTGCCACGCGGCGCCGGAATAGAAATCGCCGCAGCCTTCAGAAAGATTCGTGGCAGCGGTCCAGCCCAACTCCTCTTCGGGCGCGAACAGCCCGTCGGCAATCTTTCCCTTACTCACTTTGACGAATTTTTTATCAGGGGACGTGTCCGTCACGATGAGGAATGTGCCGCGCGGAATGGTCGTTCCCTTTGAAGCGAAGCTCGGCGGGCCTTCGCGTATAAAAGCTTTGGCGTCGGTGCAGGTCTTGTTCTGGCCCTGAGGCTCAAGCGCCCACTCGGCAGGAGCTAAACCTACAGTCTCGTTTTTGAAACCGCCTTCGAGATTCATGGCGGAGGTCCAGCCGAAGGGCGCGCCGTCGCCCGCGGCAGGGCGCGCAAAGACGAAAGTATGACGGTCATTATCAACTTTAACGTCCGTCACGGTAATCTCCGTGCGCTGCGGAATCAGCTTGACATCTCCGACCTTGCTGCCCGGCGGAATCGCGTCGCCCTCCTTATACTTTGCAGATGTCAGGTCATCGTTGCGGATGATTGATTTACTGGATTCAACGACAAATACTTTCCCCTCGTAACTTCTGAAGCTCATGACGCAGTCCTCCATTTGATGACGGCAAGCAGATGCCGTTTGATGTTTGATGGTCCGGCGCGCTTGAGAAAATCTGCGACGGCCCGCGCGCCGTGGTGAGTTCGCTCAGGCAGAGAGGCGAACGAAGAATAAACAGAGACCTCGTAAAGAAATGTTTAAAGATGCGTTTTCATTTCGGGGCGGGCCTGGACGGCAAGGGAAATTTGCGGGGCAGCCTCTCAGAAAACAAGCGGCAGACTAATCCCGCTTCCCTTAGGATGTCAATGATTATCCGGCTGGCCTGCGAGTGGTCCAGAAAGAATTTGAGCATGAACAGAGACGAGCGAGCGGCGACGGAAGATGACAGGAGCGAAGTAAGGTCGAAGAGAAGTAGAAGCACAGAGCACGGAAAGCAGCAACATGAAGGACAGCTTATTCTTCAAGCTACTGCTTTCGGCGCTCTGTGCTTGAGCGAGAGCGAGTCGGCTCTTAACTTTTCCTAAGCTCCGGCCTCTTTGCGCTTTGGTCGCTCGTTGGCGCGCAGCACGCGTTTGCGCAGCCTTATGGATTGAGGCGTGACCTCGACCAGCTCGTCGTCCGCGATAAACTCAAGCGCCTGTTCGAGCGAGAGGTCTTTGACGGGCACGAGGCGCATGGCTTCGTCCGCGCTCGCGGCGCGCATGTTCGTCAACTTCTTTTCCTTGATGGCGTTGACATCCAGGTCAACGGCGCGCGCGTTCTCGCCTATAATCATGCCTTCGTAAACTTTGACGCCGGGCCGTGCGAAGAGCGCACCGCGTTCCTGCAAGTTGTAAAGCGCATAAGTCGTCGTCTCGCCCATACGGTCCGCGACGAGCGAGCCTGTCGAGCGCCCGCGCATCTCGCCCATCCATTCGCCCCAGCGCAGAAAGAGCGTGTTGAGAAGACCCGTGCCCTTAGTCTCGGTCAGAAACTCGTTGCGAAAACCTATCAGGCCGCGCGAGGGCGCTTCAAATTCGAGCCGCACGCGCCCCGTCCCGTGATTGACCATCTTCGTCATCTGTCCTTTGCGGCGACCCATAGCCTCCGTGACGACGCCTATAAACTCGTCCGGGCAATCAACGACGACCTGCTCGATAGGCTCCATCACTTTGCCTTCGGCGCGACGCGTGATGACCTCCGGCTTCGAGACCTGAAGCTCATAACCTTCGCGGCGCATCATCTCTATGAGAATGGCGAGCTGTAATTCGCCGCGCCCTGAGACCTTAAATTGGTCCGGCGAATCCGTCTGCTCGACGCGGATGGCGACGTTGCTCAGCAGCTCTCTATCAAGCCGCTCCATAATCTGACGCGAGGTGACATACTTTCCTTCGCGCCCTGCGAAAGGAGAGTTGTTGACGCCGAAGATCATTGAGATGGTCGGCTCGTCAACGGCGATGACGGGGAGCGGCCTGGGGTTATCGGCGCTCGTCACGGTCTCGCCAATCTCTATCCCTTCCATCCCGGCGAGCGCGACAATCTCGCCGACGCCCGCGCGCTCAATCGCCTGTCGCTTGAGTCCCTCGAATGCGTAGAGCTGTGAGACGCGCGTCTTTTGAATTGATCCGTCGCGCTTGGTGATGGCAACCTGATCGCCGACGGCGATCTCGCCTGAGAAGATGCGGCCTATCGCCAGACGGCCCACGTAAGAATCATAATCGAGATTGGCGACGAGAAGCTGCAAGGCATCTTCGCGCAGGGCTTGAGGCGCGGGGATGGTCTCGACAATCTGGTCGAACAGCGGACGCAGATCGCTCGATTGGTCCGACAACTCTTTCTTCGCCACGCCGTCGCGCGAGACGGCAAAGAGAATCGGAAACTCAATCTGCTCTTCGGTCGCATCCAGGTCCAGAAACAACTCGTAGATTTCATCCACGACCTCTTCGGGCCTGGCATCCTGCCTGTCAATCTTGTTGACGACGGCAATCGCGGGCAGTCTTGCTTCCAGTGCCTTGCGCAGCACGAAGCGCGTCTGCGGCAGGCATCCTTCAGCCGCATCAACCAGCAGCATCACACCGTCAACCATCTTCAAGACGCGCTCGACTTCGCCGCCGAAATCCGCGTGGCCCGGCGTGTCCACGATGTTGATCTTTACATTGCCATAGCGCACAGCCGTATTCTTCGCCATGATCGTAATCCCGCGCTCGCGCTCTAAATCCATAGAGTCCATCACGCGGTCACGTATATGCTCGTTCTCGCGAAACGTTCCGGCCTGTCTAAGCATCGCGTCAACGAGCGTCGTCTTCCCGTGGTCCACGTGAGCGATGATGGCTATATTGCGAATCTCTTTTCTCTCTTCAACCATGATTCCCCTACACAGTCAGCAACAGCAGATTATTTCCTTCAAGACGAAAACGCTTATTCTAACATGCCGCACGAAATTATTCCTGTCTGGAAAGGATGATTGAAGATAAGAGGCAAAGATTAAGAGAGACGAGATTGAAAGCTCATTTAAGAATTCAAAAGCTCTTATCCTTTATCGCTCTGCCTTCATCCCTGCTCTTGAGAGCGCCTGTTTGTCTGAGGGCTTCATAAAGAACGATGGCGACGGAGGTGGCTAGATTGAGGCTGCGCACGTTCGGGTTAAGCATCGGAATGGTGAGGCATCTTTCCTGGTTGGCACGAAGGAGTTCATCGGGCAACCCGCGTGTCTCTCGACCGAAGACGAGGCAATCTTGATTCTCAAAGCGCCAATCGGTGTAGGACCTTTCGGCCTTGGTGGTGAGATAGATGAATCTCGCGCCGCGCAAAGCCTGTTCGAGCGCTTCCAGATCGGGATGCCGATAAAGCGTGACTTCCGGCCAGTAATCCAGCCCCGCGCGGCGCACGGCGCGGCTGTCAAGGCGAAAACCCGTCGCGCCGACGATGTGCAGAGGCACGCGCGTCGCCGCGCACAGCCGCGCGATATTCCCGGTGTTAGGTGGAATCTCAGGCTCTAAGAGCGCCACGATCAGCATAAAGAAGTGATGACTGATAAGTGATGATTGATTAGTGATGAGTGACTGGTGATAAGCCATCAGCCATCAGCGATTCTTTATCGCTGATCCCTCATCACTAATCAGTCATCATTTTTCAATTCGCTGGTAATCATCTTCCAGGCGCACGATGTCGTCTTCGCCTAGATAGTCGCCGAGCTGTACTTCGATCAGTGCAAGCGGGAGCGTCGAGCTATTGCCTAGACGGTGATTGGTCTCAGGCGGAATGTGCAGGTGCTCGCCTTCCTTTAGTTGAAACTCACGGTCGCCGCAAGTCACATCGGCGATGCCTGAAACAACCACCCAGTGTTCGCCTCGCCGCGAGTGACGCTGCAAGCTCAGACGCGCGCCCGGCTTGACCTCTAGCCTCTTGACCTTGTATCCCTCTGCCTCTTCTAAAACTTCATAAAGCCCCCAGGGTCTCTCATCTCTTTCTCGCACGCTTCGATGGCCTCCAAAAAAAGTTTTGAGCTTAGAGTTTCGGATTCAAAGCTTCACACGCCGAACGCGAAACTCGAAACTTGTCCGTCGAGCATAACGAAGAGATAAGGTGCGAAGCAAGAAAAAGAAGAACGGCGCGCTTGTTAAGCTCTCGCCGTTCTTTTGAAATGGCCGGTTGGCCGTAAAGTTTTGTGTGCGCCGGTTGGAGTTGGAAGTTGAAGGTTGAAGTTGAACCGTTAACGTGAGCGGAGATGTTATCTCTTCTTGCCGCCCTTCGAGCCCTTCTTGCCGCCGCCGCCTTTGCCGCCGCCGCCCTTCGAGCCCTTCTTGCCACCACCGCCCTTTGAACCGCCTGAGGCTTTCTTACCACCTTTTTTTGAACTTGCCATAAGTTGTTGTTGCTCCTTTGCTGATTTTGGGTTGTGACCACAAGATAGTGTGTCTACATTTCTCTTGTGGCCTAGAATAAACGGCGCACAACATGTTGGTATATAAACATATTACGTGCAGATGTCAATAACTTATTCATCTTAGACAAAATTTTTTTTCGATTAAGGTGTGAGAAAAAATTTTTAAGTTGTGTGCTGATCGCTCTTCTTGACGTTGAATGAGTCTTAATCAAGCGATGAGCACTGCTTGAATTTGCTCTGGCTCAAAACAGGATTGCGATGACGAGTTGAAATAATTCTTGAAGAGACGAAGGATGAAGAGCGTTGCGGTTTATCTAAAGACGGGTGTAAAGATCCATTGGTCGTGGCGCTGTATGCCGTAGTAAGTGATAATCGAGGCGCAGCTATTTCTGCTGGCGACACCGATAAAAAAACCTTTGGGATTTTCCGAGTTGTCCTCATCGCAAGGCGCTTCCTCTGCTGGTCCAAGATCAAGTAGTCCCGCCATAGGCGGAAGCGTGGCATGTCTTTGAATCAGAGGATCGCGCGTGAGAGGAGGTTTGCCGCCGTTGTAGACTGTGACTGCTCTCTGGAAGTCGAGCATGGCCTTGTCTGTAATTCTGATGAGCCGCCATTCGCCTGAGCTTGAGAGAGGGTCGCGCGCGGCGGAGGGGCGCAGGACCTGAATCTTTTTGATGCGTCCGGGCTGCTGGACTCCTTCAAGAAGCTGCTCCATAGAGTTGGGCAGTTGATTGTTCGGGCTGTACTTGACGTAGAGGCGAATGGCCTCGGCCACCTCTTCGCCGCGAAAGATTGCTTCGGTTTCGCGCTCCCGCAGCGCCTGATGGCGAACATTAGGGACGGCTGCCAGCGCAGCGATGGCGAGCAGCGTCATCAGTGCGAGCAAGGCGACAAGCGTATAGCCGCCTTCACCGCTTCGTGCGCCGGCGCGAAACTTTCCGGCGAACCGGGTCTGGTCCAAACAGAGCGTTTCCGCTGATTTAGTTTTAAGGCTCGTCGTCATCATCGTCTGTTGGAGATCGCGGTGGCGGCGTGATGCGCGGTTGTGGACCAGAGCGTCCGCCTTCGGAGCCGTCGCTGATGAAGGGCAGCGTGTGTTTGATGCGCAGGCTCGTGTCAACGAGGCTCACTTCGCGTTCGGAGATGCTCGTGATGCGAAAGCGCCCGCCGACGACATCACCGCGCTGGACGTTCAAAAGCTCACGGCTGCTCTTGTCCTTCAAGACAGCCGTATCATTGTAACGCTTGCCGCCGAGGATGCCGACATACTGATAGTTAGGGACGGGCGCAGCGGCGACGTTGAGCGTGGCGTTGTTTGAGTAAAGCTGACCGTCGGGCGTGCGCACGACTATTTGGCGCGGGCCTTCGCCTGCAATGAAGGCTGCGGGCACGTTGGCGGAAAGCTGCTGCGGGCTAATGTAGCGCGTGGGAACCTCCGTGCCGTTGATCGTGATGCGCGCGGCGGGAGTAAACTTATCGCCGGAAACTTCGAGCGTGAAATCGCTTTGCCGCGCATAAACATTCGAGGGAGAGATGGCAGCCAGCAGGAGCGGCGGCGTTGGCGTCGGCGAAGGCGGCGGCGACGGTTTGACGAACGGAGTCGGCGAAGGCTTCGGCGGCGGCACGTAGTAAGCGAAGATGTTGCGTCCGGGTTCGGGCACGGCGGGCGGCGTAAAGCTAATGTCGAGCGGCTGCGGCATAACCTGATCGTTGCGCAGCTCATCCGGCGTGGTTGGTCCAGCAATCGTGCGCGCCAGTGGTGTGGGCGAAGCCTGTGCACGCGCGCGATTATTGTTCGGCTTGGAACTGGAAGATGGACCACCGAAAAGAAGATAGAGGACAGAGAGCAATGCCGCCGGGACGAGTACCATCGCCGCGATTGTCTTGTTGCGTTCCGCAGGAGTTTTGCCTTCAAACAGAGCCATAAATTTCTCTTAGCTCATTTCAGTGTCATTGTGTTGCGGTTGAGGCGGCGGGCGAGGCCTCGTTGCTGGTCGCGCCGCTGGTCTCGCGCCGGAAGTAGACCGCCAGGTCCATACGCAGGCTGACGAGCGCGCCGCGCGCGGTCTGTGTAGCTGGCCTTGACGCAGGAGCGGCGGGCGCTCCTTCTTCATTGACCGTGGGCGCAGGGCCGAGATCAACTGGTCCAGTCTCTTTCAGGCTCTCAAGCTCTATCGCGTTGACGACGATGAACTGCCTGCTCAACTCTATATCGCGTATGAAGTGGCGTATGTTCTGGTATTGACCCTCGACTGTGAGCGAGACGCCGATGCCTGGAAAGATGCTTTGCCAACGGGCGTTGCCTGTCTTCTGCGAGGACTGAGCAGCGCCGCCGCCTCTCTGCGTCGCGTTGCCGAGAGCTTCGAGCGCGACATAGGTCGGGCCTGAAGTGTTGCGCACGGCGTTGCGCCGGATGAGCTGGTTGATTTCCGTGTAGAGATTCATGCGGCCTTCGCCGCGACCCGAAAGGCGCATCTCCTCAAACTCCTGCAAGCTCGCATTGATCTTCTCGACGGTGGCCTGCGTGCTCTCTTTTGTGTTGACGCCCTCCTGCGCTGTGCGCAACTGCTTTTGCAAACGGTTGCGCTCGTCGTTGAGAGATTCGAGACGTGTGCGAGCGGGCGCAAGCGAGTAGAAGTATGCGAAGAAGACTATCAGCAGCAAGAGGGCGCTTGACGCAAGCCCGATTAGCTCCGGCAGACCAAGCATACTGCGCTGGCGTGTTTGCCGTAGCCTTTCAACGCTTATGCGAATCTGCTCGCGACGTGCGGGTGCGCCCTCCGTCTTGACCTCCTGATTGCTCATGGCGCACCCCCGCTCAAGCTCGGTGCTGAAGCCATCGTGGCGACGCCTTGTTCTGCGCGTGCGCTCACGGGCGCACCTGCGCGTGGTCTGTAGTGGACCAGAAGCGTCCATTCCGTGCCCGTCTCGCCTCTGCCCTTTCGCAGGTTCTGCGCCAGCGGCTCAACCTGGAAAACTCCTTCGCGGTCCATCTGAGCGATCATCTCTGTGACATCGGACGTATTCTTGCCGACGACCGTCAGGTCCAGCTCCGCCACCGTCTGGCCGCCCTGGATGACGACATCGCGAACGTTGATGCGCATGATACGCACGTTGCCGGGCAGAGCCGTTTCGAGGTCCGCGAAGAGTCTGGACCAGGAGAATCGCTTGCGATCATCCAGCGTGTGCGCCGCCATCAAAGTCTGTTTCTGCTCGGGCGTGAGCGCCTCCTGCACATCGGCTGCCTTCTGCTGTAGAGTGCTCATCTCCTGCCTCAAGACTTTAACCTGGCTCTCGACCGCGTCTGCCTGCGAGTTGATCTGCATGCTGGCGCGCACGATAAAGACCAGCGCCAGCAACGATGCGACCGTGATGATGGCCGTCACGGTCCACGGCAGAGTGCGATTGCGGAAAGGCTGGCTGGCAAGATTGAGCTTAGCGATCACGGTCCAAACCAATACTTTTTCTGGATTCTTGATGAAGCCGCGCGGGTCTTCTTCAACGGACAACGAAAGCATACACGTGAGCGCTAAACAGGCGCAACCACACAGGCAGCCAGCCGGTTTCTTGATAACTGCCGCTGCTGCTTACACGCTCCGGATGCCATCCGGTTGCAGAAAAAAGCCGAAGTCGCGCAGCGATGACTGAAATGATAAAGCCTCTTATCTTCGGTCGCCGCTGCGCGACTCTTTGAAGCTCAGAATTCGTATAGAGCAGCAGGCCGGAGTTAGCACGGAGGGATTAAAGCTGCGCCGCATAGCAGCAGATATAAAGGATCAGGCAAGGCTTTCATTCGTGGCGCGGCGGCAGGGTCGAGCCGCCGACTTCGGACGGCTGCGGGCTGTAGGAGCAGACACGGTTGCGACCGCTGCGCTTGGCACGATAGAGAGCGGAGTCCGCCATCTCGACCAGCTCAATCGGGTCACGCGCATCTTCAGGGAAAGCAGCGATACCGATGCTGATGGTCATGTGATGTTTCATAGCCTCATCGGGCGAGCCGCGCCGCGCCGCCGGAAACGGATGCTCCTCTATGGCCGCGCGGACGCGCTCGGCGGCCACCAGCGCCTGCGCCAGATCAGCATCCAAAAGGAAGGCCGCGAACTCTTCACCGCCGAAACGCGCAGCCACATCGCCCGCGCGTAAGGCACGCGTGATAACGCCGCCTATCTCTTCGAGCGTCTCGTTGCCCGCCAGGTGGCCGTAAGTGTCGTTGACATCCTTGAAGTGGTCCAGGTCCATCATGAGCACGCAGAAGGGGCGATTCTCGCTCTCGGCGCGTGCCGCCTCGCGCCGCAGCTCAGAGAAGAAAGACCTGCTCGTCAGGAGTCCTGTCAACTCGTCATGCACGAGCAGGCGATGAATCTGGCGCTGAAACTCGCGGTCAATCTCATCGAGCATATCAAAACGCAGAAGATGCTCGCCGATGATGATCTTGTCGCCGTCTTCGAGATAGGCTTTTGAGATGGGTTGCCCGTTGAGAATCGTGCCGTTGGTCGAGTTGAGGTCCTCAATCCGATAGCGCGTCTCGCCCGTCTGTTGATCATGCTCGATGTTGATGCGCGCGTGCATACGAGAGGCGCGAGCATCGTTGACGCGCACGTCCGCTTCGAGAGCGCGGCCCAGAATCACCTCGTCGCGTTCGAGCGGAATCGGCACGGCCAGCAACTCGCCGCGCAGGAAGACCAGCGCCGGTCTGCGCTCGCGCGGCATGGCTGGCACTTCGAGAGTATCTTCGCTGTAATTTTCGCTCACGATAGTTAAGGGATTTTCGATTTGCGATTTTGAATTTGCGATTTGGGAGACGGGAAATTTTAAATTCAGAAATCCCGCAACCCGAATCTCCGGGCCAGCTTTAATCGAGAATCTAAAATCGAAAATTCAATAGGCCCATCTTAACGCGCAAGGCTTCATGGGGGCAATAAATCTGTGGCTGGAAGAAAGGTGAAATGGCTGGCATGAGCAAGGGAAAGTGTCGGACGGATGGCTCTGTCAATTATCTTTTGCGCCGCCGCCGCAAAAGCTGAGAGGCTCTGCCCGCGGCGGCCCGCCTTGTGGCGGCACGCGCTTATTCCTATAATCTTATGGCTTCGCAAATCCAAAGTATGGTCCAGCCTTTGAGTGCTCTGCCAGATTTGGCGCTAAGGCTGGTCAGGATGGATAAAGAGCAGCGAAGCCGGAGCGTAACAGTTTTCGAGGAGTTGTGAATTTGAAGGAAGAGATAACGGCTACAATCACATGCCCCTGGTCCAAACAGGAACTCACGGTTGAGCGCAAGGCGGATGCGCGTCTGCCTACGGAGCTGGGCGAATTCAGAATCGCGGGCTACCGCTCGAAGACGAGCGAAGAAGAGTTTGTCGTGCTTTACAAAGGCGACTTGCATCCTGAGATTCCGACGCTCGTGCGTATACATTCGCAGTGTTTGACGGGCGACGTCTTCGGCTCTGTCAAGTGCGACTGCGGGCGGCAGCTACATCGCGCGATGGAGTTGATCGAAGCCGAAGGGCGCGGCGCTATCGTCTATCAGCAGCAGGAAGGACGCGGCATCGGTATCATCAACAAGATACGCGCCTATGCTTTGCAGGATGAGGGCGCGGACACGGTCGAAGCCAACGAGCGGCTGGGCCTGGCCGTGGACCTGCGCGAATACAGGCAGTGTGCCGAAGTGCTTTTCGATCTGGGCCTCTGCCATGTCCGCGTGATGTCGAACAATCCTCTCAAGATTCGCGCGATGGAGGAGGCGGGGCTGGTCGTCGTGGACCGCGTGCCGATTGAGATTGACACGCCGCAGTGCGCCAAAAATTATCTGCGGACGAAGAAGGAGAAGATGGGCCACCTGCTCAAGTAAGAGATAAGAGATTTGTCTTGAGCGAAAAGTAGAACAGGCCGCGAGATAAACAGAGGGGCCGAGAATCTTTCAAAGATTCTCGGCCCCTGCTGTTGTTTAAGATGAGAGAGAGGCCGGACGTGCAATTCGTGTTTGGGAGCTTTGCCTTTAAGCTCCTTCCGGCTATTGCTTCTGGCTGCGCAGGTCTTTGATGATGCCGCGGACCTTCTCGGCATCGGGCGCTTTCGGGTCTTGCTTCAGATAAAGCTCCAGCTCGTCGGCGGCCTTGGCAAACTCTTTCTTGCTCCAGTAAATTCCGCCGAGGTATCTATGCGCCTGCGCCATGTTGGTCTTGCCGTCCTTGACAGCCGCCAGCAGCTCCGTTTCCGCCTCGTCATTTTTTCTCTGGCCGACCAGCGCCAGCCCCAGATAATAATGTGCGACCGGCGAAGCGTCGTTCTTCTTGAGCGCCGCGCGCAACTGCTCTTCGGCCTCCGCATACTTCTTCTGATTCCAGAGCGCGATACCATAATTGAGACGCGGGACGAACTCTTCGGGCGTCAGCTTAACGGCCTGCTGAAGCGGGTCTAGGGCCTTGTCCGACTGGTTGAGCGTGAGATACTGCGTGCCAAGCTCGTTGAGCGCGAGGGCGAAGTTCGGATGAAGAGCGATGGCGCTATTAAGCTGTTCGACGGCCTTTTTGTGATCGCCTTTGCTGGATAGCTCAAGCGCCTTGTTATAAAGGTCCACGGCCTGCTTCGGGACATTGGCGAGCAGCGGGTTTGGACCTTTGGCGCTGCCCTTAGGTCGCAGCGTGATGGGGACGTTGATGTTCTGCGCGGCGGCGTAGCCACCAAAGGCGCTCGTTCCTGTTATCGTCAACTGTTCCATCACAGGCTCGTACTCCTGTCCGGCGTCAACCATAATCGTATAGTTTCCGGCAGGCAGAGAGTTGAAGGCGAATGTCCCGTCATCCTCTGTCGGAACTGTGCGCGTCCCTATGATATTACTGTCGAGCCTGACTTTGATGGGCGTTGACAGAGGCTTGCCCGAAGGCGTGACAATGCGGCCACGAATAATATGCTGGCCGCTGCTGGAAGGAAGCCCGCGACTGCTGCCGACTCCCTGCGCGTGTGCAAAGAGCAACGGAGCAAAGATCAGAATCAGGGCGAGCGGAAAACGAAATGGATGACGAGGGGCGCTTGGCCCTGAAGAGACAGACATTTCAGCGACTCCTTAGCAGAAGGTTGACTGGTTTCAGCCCGGGTTTATTCCTGGCTGCGCAGGTCTTTGACAGTAGCCCGAATCTTCTCGGCGTTCTGCGCGCCCGGCGATAGGCGCAGATACATCTCAAGCTCGTCGGCGGCCAGCTTATACTCTTTCTTTCTCCAATAGAGGCCGCCCAGATAATAACGGGCCAGCGCCATCTGGTCGCCGCCGATGGTCGCCGCGCGCTGCAACTCCTTTTCCGCCTCATCATGCCTGCGCTGCTGGATCAAACTTATCCCCAGATAGAGATGAGCGGGCGCGGAGTTGTCGTTCTTCTTGAGAGCCTGACGCAGTTGCTCTTCGGCCTCTGCGAAATCCTTTTTCTCAAGGAGCGCGATGCCGTAATTAAGTCGCGGGCTGAAAGCTTCTGGCGCGAGCCTGACGGCTGAGCGCAAAGCCTCTGCGGCCTTTCCGGCCTCGCCGATTTTCAGATACTGCACGCCAAGCTCGTTGAGCGCCAGCGAAAATTCCGGGTAATAAGTGAGAGCCTCTTTTAATTGCGCGATAGCTTTTTTGCCATCGCCCGCCTGGACCGTCGCCATCGCTTTCTGATAAAGACCGCGCGCAGGCTCAGGGACAGCGGCGAGCGCCGCGTTAATCACTCCGGGCTTGGTCGAAGCGGCTGAGGTGCGTTTGGGTTGTAGATAAATCTGCAAGCGATAAGAGCGTGGGCTGGAAGGCAGGACGATGCCCGAACGGGTGTCTACCGCTTCGGTGTCTATAAAGACGCTCTCGCGCGTCGTCTCGTAATCCTGTCCGCCCTCGACGACTACGGTGTAAGAACCGGGCAGTAGAGACCTGAAGCTAAACGAGCCATTAGGGTCTGCCAGCACGAAAATCTCTCCGTAGCGCAAACTCTCAAGCCTGACCTTGATCTGCGAGTCTGCGCGCTGGCCCGAAGGGAAATAAATGCGGCCCTGAATGATATGCTTGCCGCCCGTGCCCGTCATATCCACGCCGCCGCCGCCCTGCGCACGGGAAACATTCAAAGACCCGCCCAAGAGCAGCACGAAGCAGAGCGCACTCAGCCAAGCTCCCGGATAACCTGAGCTACCTGCCAGGCCAAACATATAGCCAACTCCTTTTCAAATATGATGAAGGACAGAGAGTGAAAAACCGAGGAGCGACGGGGGATAGGATAGCGCAAAAAAAGAAGAGGGAGAAGCGCGAAAAACGTTTTTCGCGCTTCTCCCT
>DASWMI010000069.1:0-6155 GCA_036399835.1 Pyrinomonadaceae bacterium
TGGAGGGGCGGGTGGTGATGATTCCGGCGACGGGCGGGAGCGTGACGGGCACTTCGTTGAGCACTAGAATCTCGTTCGAGCCGATCTCCACGTGCTCATCCAGCTTCTCTATGATGTGTATGCGTCCGATGCCGCGCGCGACGTTGAGCGGCTGGTATTCCTGCTCCTTATTAATCTCGCTTTGCAGGACGCGGCTCAGACCTTCAAGGTGAGCCGAGGCTTCATCCTGCCTGAGCGAATTCGGTTTGAAGGCGACCGGCGCAAAGAAGCTCCGGTTGACAATCTCGGAGGTCAGCTTAATCAATTCCGAAGGAATCAGGTCGCCTTCCCAGAATTCAAAGGTCCACTTTTTAACCGGCGTCTGATAGGCCAGCGTGCCCATGATAAAACGACGGTTGGGCTTCAGGTAATTGTTCTCGAAAAATTCTCGCCCGCGTTCTAAAGAGAGATAGGTGCCGTTAACGAAATCTTTATGAAACTGAAAGCGGCGCGTATTGACATAGTAGATTTTATTCCCATCTTTGCGGTCTATGACAAAGATGACGTGCGGGAGAGCATACGCCGTCTCGGCATCAAAGGTGCGCGCGAGCGCGTCGAATTCGGCGCGCGAAGCGATGGCGGGCACAGAGCGCGTCTTCTGTGTCTGCCCTTTATCCTGCGCGATTGCGGACAGTGCGCAGCAGAGCAGGACCAGAACTATTGTCATCAAACGATTCATTCCCGTCTTACTCATTTGAACTCTCCACTCTCGATCAAGCTTTGGCTCTCGCGCCGCAACAATTCTAACAGATCATCTATGTGGCGCTGCTCGGTCAGAAAGCTGTTGATATTGACGCGCAGCGCGCGGCGGCCATGCAGCACGGTGCTCGACAGCCAGGCTTCGCCGCTCAGCTCCACGCGTTGCTGCAAGGCCGTTTGCAGGCGGTCGAGCGCAGGTCCATCGAGCAAAGAGCTTTCTGCCGGCTCAAAGCGAAAACAGCAGACGGCGGTCTGGACCAGTCCCAGGCGACGGAAATCTTTTAGCTCATCAAGCCGCGCGGCGAGATAGTTGGTTAACTCAATCTGTCGCTCGATGATTTCGGCGTAGCCGCGCTGGCCCAGAAGCTTGAGCGCCATCCAGATTTTGAGCGCGTTGAAGCGGCGCGTCCCCAACTGGCCGTAGCGAAAGAAATCGTAGGTCGCGTCCGTTCCGGCCATGTGCGTGCGCTGTTCGCTCAGATATTCGGGTGTGATGTCGAAGGCATCTCGCAGGACGGATGCGCCCTCGCGCACGAGCACCGCGCCGCAAGCGAAAGGAACAAACATCCACTTGTGCGGGTCAATCGTGACGGAATCCGCGCGCTCGATGCCCTTGAGCAATCCCCTGTATTTTTCCGAGAAGGAGAGCGCGCCGCCGTATGCCGCATCAACGTGAAACCAGCAGCCGTACTCGCGCGCTATCTCGGCCAGTTGGTCCAGCGGGTCAATGACACCCGTCGAAGTCGCACCCGCCGCGCCCGCTATCGAGCAGGGCGTGCGGCCCGCCGCGAGGTCCGCTTCAATCTTCGAGCGGAGCGCGTCTGTCCGTATCTGAAAGTTATCATCCGTCGCTATCTTGCGCAGACTTTTGCGGCCCAGGCCCAGTATGTCCACGCTCTTTTCAAAGGAGTAATGACATTGCTCGGAAGCATAGACGACCAGCTCGCGTCCCGCCGCCAGCAGTCCTTCATCGCGCGCACCCGTGGCCCATTTATCGCGCGCGCATTTGAGCGCGATGAGATTCGCTTCAGAGCCGCCGCTGGTCAGCGTGCCGAAGCTCTCGCTTGATTCGTAGCCCGTCAGTTCGCAGAGCCAGCGGAGCACGCGCGCCTCAATCATGCTGGCCGAAGGAGAGTTGCGCCAGGCCGCCAGATTCTGGTTGAGGGCAGCCGCGAGCGCATCGGCCCAGACGCCTATGGGGAGCGGGGTCGGGTTGAAAAGCCCGTAATAGCGCGGGCTGGGAATCTGCATCGCGTGCGGGATGACATCACGCCTGACGCGCTCAAGCAGTGCCTCCGTCTCCATGCCCGCGAGCGGGAGGGGTTCGTCAAAAAGCTTTTCCAGCTCGGCGGGCGTGGCCCGGCTGGTGACTGGCCGCTGGTCCAGCGAGCGTGTGTAATCGGAGATGAGCTTCGTCACGGCGCGGCCCAGTCGCTCATGTTCTGCGCTCAGGGATTCTTTCATATCATCGGCTACTCTGTGCATGAAAGCGAAGTTAAGCTAAGCTAAGGCTTCGAGGTTCGGTTAAATTTCAAAGCTGATGGCTGCTCAAACTTCATCGCTAAAATCATCCGTCAATCAATTCGCTAAGGCGCTAACGAAGTATGCGCCGCGCTACGGCGTGCGCCTGCAAGATTCTATGACAGAGGCCCTGAGCATCTATTACGAACAGCTCATGCTCTGGAATCAACGACTGCATCTGGTTGCGCCCTCTACGCCAGCGGAGTTTGCCACGCGCCACGTGCTCGAATCGCTCCTCGCGCTCCCGCACATAGGACCAGGCTCGCTCGTCATTGATCTAGGCTCCGGCGGAGGACTCCCCATCATCCCCTGCCTGATTGCCCGGCCAGATATACAGGCCAGGCTCTTCGAGGCTTCGCCGAAAAAGGCCGTCTTCCTGCGCGAGGCTCTGGACCAGACGGGCGCGCGCCAGAGGGCAGTCGTGCTCGATGTCAGATTCGAGCACAGGTCCACGCCGCAGGGCAATGTCGTGACGTGCCGCGCCATAGAGCGCTTTGCGCAGATGTTGCCGACCATCTACGACTGGTCGCCTCCCGCCAGCCGGCTACTGTTTTTCGGTAGCCGCGCCGTCCAGCAATGGCTCGAAAGCACAACGCTCGAATATCACACCTTCCATATTCCAGAATCAACGCAGCGTTATCTTTTCGTGCTCGAAAAGCCTGCGCCGATCTGAAATTCCGGGTTCAGGCATTAAGCCCTTCGAGTCCCAAGCTCAAAGTCCCAAGTCGCAGGCCGAAAAGCAAACGGGCCTGCGACTTGGGACTTGACGAGAGTTGTCGCTTGAAGACTCCTCTGAGAGCCTCAGCGCACGACATCTATTCCGATTAGCTGCTGGCCCGTGATGACGAACTCCGCGGGCGGCAGCTCCTTCTCGTAAACTGGCGAAAGGACCGTAGGGGTAAAACCGCCGCTGGTCCTGTCGCTGTTGAGCGTGGCGACGACAGAAGGCGGCAGGTTCGGCAGCTCGTTTGTGCCGATGACCGCGCCCGGCGTGATGCGGAACAGCTTGACGTAAAGCCTGTCGCTCTTCTTAACGCGATTGATGGCGTTGACGAGCTGGCTCAAATCCTGCGGGACGAAAGCCTTCGCCGCAGAGCCTTCCTGAAGCGCGCCGCCGTCTCCGACAAAGATGAGAAGCTGGCCCGCAGGAACATCCGCAGGAATCTGCACCGGAATACGCTGGACAAACTGCTTGCCGGATTCTGTTCTGACGTAAGCCTGGACTTCTACGTTCTGGCCCGGTCTGACTTCCGTCCGGTCCAGCGCGATGCGTTCGAGCGTGCCTGTGTATTTCGTGTCGGTCGAAGAGATGTCGAGCGTGATACTGCTCAGCCGCACGTTCTCGAAACCGCTGGTCAGGAGCGCCGCGACCGGAACGGCGACCGACCCCGCGGCCATCGTCGCCGCGTTGAAGGAAGAGAAACGCCTGTCTAGATTGACCGAGGGCTGGCCCATCAGGTTGAGCTGCCCGCGCACGCTGATGGTCGAATCGCCCATCCCGCGCTCGCTCCCAGTGATGGTGTTAAAGACTGTCATGTTAAGCAGGAGCGGCGTCAGGAATGAATCGTTGACGACTTCGTAATTAAAGACTTCGGTCCGCTCGCGGCTGGTGTGCAGGTTGATACGGACGGGAATCATCTTTGGCGGCTGGCCCAGTTGGCCGTAGATGCCGGAGCCTCTATCCTGCGAGATGACGCCGACCATCTGTCCCGGCACGGCGAGCTTGAAAGAGTTGTTCGCGTTCGGGATGACGGTCACGACGGAGCTTTCGGTCATCGGCATGTCAGCCGCGCCGAGGCTCAGGAAGGGATGGCCGAAGGCGTAGATGCGCTCGCCATCGCGCAGGGTGACTGTCCCCGAAGCGGCAATCGAATAGTCTCCGCGCACAAGCTGCACGCTGACGCTCGTCCCTGGCGCGAGCGTCTTGTCCGTGATCGGGGCAAGCGGCGTGATGGCCGCCGCGCCGCCGACGCTGGAGACCGGCAGGAGACCGTTGGCCGTCAACTGCGGCGCGAATAAAGAGAGCGTCTCCTGGCTGATGCCACCGAAGACGAGCGGCGTCGCAATCGGCATAAACTGTTGGCCCATCAAAGGCACAAGCGGTGAGCCTGCGGAAACATTGGCGACCAGAGGAGCGCCCGCGACGGCCTGTTTCGGCAAAGCGGGTTTCCATTCGGTCGAGGCCAGTTGTGTAAAAGAGACTGTCCGCGGCTCTACATTCTCGCGCGTGTTGCGGCCAGACCCGCGCTCGAAGAGGTCTATCATCTGCTTGATCGGGGTGATGCCCGCAATCGGCTCTTTCGAGAAAGGGAAGCTAAAGGCGATAGCCCCGACCAGCCGCCCGTCAATATAGACGGGCGAGCCTGACATCCCGGCGAAGACCCCTGTCTTCTCTACGTTCGCGCCCGTCAGCCGCGCGATAATCGCGGATTGCCGCGGTCCTGGAAAACCCGGCAGCACGCCCAGAATCTCCACGCCAAACTCTTCCGTCTCGGTTCCCGAAAAGACCGTCCGGGCCGTACCCTTCTGGCCCGCACGCACCTCTTCAAGCGGAAAGAGACGAGAATTTATAGAAGCTGTTCCGGCATTGACCTTAACGCTCGGCTGCTGCGCGGCAGCCGCTGTGAAGCACAGGAGCGCCAGCGCGCAAGACAGGACCAAAAGCTTTGGGAAATCTCTTTTCATCGAACTCCATTCCTCTGAAACCCCAGGGCCAGTCGCAAAGTTTCGCATAAAGGGTGTGTGCGCTCGCCCCCCTTCTCATCCTTAAAAGGGGCTGCGCGTCAAAAGGGGGAGGCAAGGCGTTGCCGGCCTCGCCTGTGAATATAACAACGACCATGAGCGAGTGACAAGTCATTCCCGAATCGCAACCCATCTCTCGCAACCCATGAATCGTAAACAGTTAATCAAGTAAACGCCTGATCCCTGAACGATTCCCGATTCCGGATGGTCGCCCGTTTGATGCGCGCGCCGCGTAAATAGTTTGACTTGCCGCTCAAGCTCTCTGCGTGTTAACGTTCGCTACCGATGAGCCAGCGGGCCTCCTTCATCAAACGCAACAGGCAGTTCTCAAACAGGACGTTGGTCCAAGCGCCCGACGGCTTTGATTATTTCACAAACGGCTGATGTCTGAGATTGAAGGCTTTATTCTGGCGGGCGGCGCGTCCAGCCGTATGGGCAGGGATAAGGCGCGTCTCTCTCTGGGCCAAAAACAGTTTGTCGAACGCATCGCGGACGCGCTGAGGCACATCGCAGACCGTTTGAGCCTGGTCGGAGCCAGAGATCCTGCGGCGGCGTGGCGTTGGCCGAACGTGCCGGACGTGCACAAGAGTTGGGGCGCGCTCGGCGGACTGCACGCGGCGCTGAAGGCTTCGCGCGCGCCCTGGGCCGCCGTCGTCGCGTGCGATCTGCCGTTCGTCACGGGAGAGCTTTTTTTAAGGCTTGCGGCGCGGCGCGAAGGCTTTGATGCGGTCGTGCCCTTGCAGATGGACGGTCGCCGCCAGCCGCTCTGCGCGCTCTATCGCGTCTCTCAATGTCTGGACCAGACGGAAAAGTTGATCGCAGAGGGTGAACGCCGCCCGCGCGCGCTGTTGGATAAAATACGCACGCGACTGGTCCAGCCAGAGGAGTTGGCCGACCTGGAAGGGGCTGCGCTCTTCTTCTCCAACATCAACACGCCCGAAGATTACGAACAAGCGAAGAAAGGGATGAGCGATGAAGGCGGAGCGATGAAAGGGCTTGAGTGATTCACTCGCACGGTGATTCAATCATTCATCCTTCATAGCCTCGCCTTCATCCTCGGACCGAGATGTCTCCCAGACGCAGACCCGTCAAAAAGATTATCAAGGCGCTGCTCCCCATCGTGCTCCTGCCGCTGGTTGTGCTGGCGTGCGTGG
>DASWMI010000070.1:0-6246 GCA_036399835.1 Pyrinomonadaceae bacterium
CCCTTCGCCATCGCTCCATTCTGTATCTCGGCGATGGCCTGCCCACCTAAGACGCTGCTCCGCAGATAATAAGTGGTCGCAGTGCCTTCGGTCTTTTTAACGCGCAAACGGTCGCCGTCATAGCCGCTCGTCAGGCTGGACCACGGAGCCGTCGCGCTCGCCTGCTGGCCTGTCGCATCATAACGGAACTGCCAGCTTCCCTCGTTGTAGAGATTGCCCGCCTCGTCGTAGGTGAACCCTTCCGCCGCCGTTCGCTGGTTCTTGTTTGTATACGAAGCCGTGTAGGAAGGGTTAGAGCCGCCCCACCCGCCACGAGAGGTCGTGTTGCCCCACACATCGTAGCCGTAACCCTGCGAGTATGGCCCGTCCGGGTGTCCCCATGTATTCTGCCCGATGGTGGCCTGAGCTTCCGAGCCCGTGTGCGAGACCGTCAGGCGGCCCACCTGGTCGTAGTCATACATCCGGTCCAGGGTGCGGTCGTAGATGTTCTCTGCGTAGGTCACGCGGCCAGTATTATTCTCATCAAAGTTGTTGTAGGAGTATTTACTGCCGAGCCTGCCCTGTACATCCCACCTCGTCAGGAAGAGCCGCCGAGGGTCATACTCCATATTCAGGACCTTGCTATTGCCGTAAGTAATCTGCTTCGCCGCGCCGAAAGCGCGATACAGCAGGCCGCTGATATAGGTGATGTTGCCGCCGTAGTTGCCCTTCACGCTCTTGACCCGGCCAAGCTTATCGTACTCGTAGTCTGTCTGAACATTCCAGGAGTTAGGATTAGCGGTGAGCTTGGTCAACTCACCCGCGGGGTTGTAGTCGTAGGCGAGCTGGTAAGTGCCCAAGCCCGTGAACGTGCGGGTCTCGGTCTTCATGTTCGAGAGCTGGTCATAGGTGTAAGCGACGCTGCCAAGACCGTCCGTCATCCCTGTCCGATTGCCCGCATCGTCATAAGTATACGAGACGTTCGGGGTCACCCCGATCTCCTTGCCAGCCGGGATGCCATAGGTGATGCCTGTCACCTGATGCCGTGCATTGTAATTATAAGTAGCCGTTGCTCCGCGCGCATCCGTCACCGTCTGGACCAGATCATCAGGAAGGTAGCTGTACGTGGTTGTGCCCTGTTCCGGAGTGGTGCGCGTCTTGAGCCTGCCGAACCCGTCGTAGGTGAAACTCCTGACCTGCCCCTGCTGGCTGGTCCAGTTCAACTGGTCGCGCAGGTTGTAATCATAATTGGTCGTCGAATAAACACTCCCGTCCCAGTTCAGCTCTTCCACCTTATTGAGGCGTCCGAGCACATCCTTCGTCGCGCGCCGCTGTCGCCCCGCTTCATCCTTCGACGTGACAACCTCGCCGCCTGCGCACCCGCACCCGCCGTAGGTATTGATTCTCTGTGAGCCATCCGGGTTGGTCGTAATCGTCGGGCGTCCCTTCCAGTCATAAGCCTGAAGGGTGAAGTACCATGCAGGATCTTCGACCGTACCGAGCGGATTCCAGTTGCCGTACATCTGCGTCGGGTTAGATTGCTGCGCGACACGGCCCATCTTGTCGTAGACGGTGAGCTGGCCCATGTACTGCTGTGGGCTGGGATTGGCCGGGTCTTGTGTGGCCGTCGCGCGAACCCTGCCTGCGCCGTCGAAGTGCGTCACCGAGCGGACTTCATCGCTCGTTGCACTTGACAGGATAGTCGTGAAAGCTTCCATGTAGTCTGCGTCGGCGGAATACACGTACCGCGTGTAAGTCCCCGTGACATCGTTGATGACCTTCTCAAGGCGGCCTATCGAGTCGTAGACAATCGTCTGGGAAGGCAGAGCCCCGCCCGCGTTAGGCGAAGGTGTTTTTGCTTCCCTGACGGCCCCGAGGTTGTAGTCATACTTGGTGAAAGACTCTTTGCCGTCTCCATCCTGAACCTTCGTCGGATAAGCGAACGTATTGCGGTTCACTCCATCCGTGAAGCTGTCCGTGTAGAAGAAGGACTGCTGGTGATTGCTCATGTCGCGCGTGAAGGTAACTTCACCGACGATGTTGTAGCCGGACTTGAGCTCTTTCGTCGTGTTCGGCGGATCGTTCGGGTCGGTGCTCACCTGCTGGACTGAAGTCAGGTTGCCGCGCGCCGTGAACCCCGCGTCGTAATAGGCATCGTGCCCTGTCGGGTTAACGCCTCCCGCCATTGATTCCAGAAAAGAGGGCTGGTCATAACGATAGAGCGTGATGGATTGCGCCGTACCCGCCGCGTCATAGATCTTCCTCGCGCTTACGAGCCCGACCAGATGCTGGTAGAGAAAGACGTTGTCCGTGATGTAGTCCGTATGCGTGCGCCGCACTACTGCGTTAGGGTCAACGCCGTACTCGTAAACATCCGTCGGCAGATCGCAGCTCGCGCCGCTCGGCAAAGTGAAAGGGCTGTTGTATGAAACGGTCGTGCGACGGCGGTTGCCGCTTGGGTCGTAGATGTTAGTCTCGACGGCATGAGGACCTGCCGGATAGCTGAGCGTCATATCACCTTGCGTCCAGTTCATGCTCACCCAGCGTTGTTTGAAGCTATTGGCCCAGGTCTCTGTCAACTGAGGCAGCCCGTTGTCCCACCCCGAAGTATGATAGTAGGTCTTGTGAATAGTCCCGTCGGGCATCGTCACCTGGCTCATCCCGCCCGTCTGGTAGCTGTTATCTTCCGGCTTGTACCACGTCGCCGCATTATTGATTTCATAGGAGGTCTCGGCCTCTTGTTCGACATTGCTCACCATGTTCCAGTTCGCGGCCCAATCGTACTTTCTGGAAAAGCGCGGGCAGTCGGTCTGCGCCGTACTCTGGACCAGCGGCGAGCCGGGCAGATTGTAAGAGGTGTAAGCGAGCTGCCGCCCGTTCGACGCATAGTGAGTGATCTTCCAGACCTGCCCCCAAGAGGTGTAGCTGAAGGCATAGTATGAGTCGTCTGCCAGCTTGACCTCTGTCAGGACGGGAAGCTGGTAGCCGTTGACGAAGGGCGAGACGACGGTGAGTCCGCCGAAGTTGAGCTGGAGCTGTAGGCTGCTATAAGTGAAGCGGGCCGCAGCCTGAGAAAGCCCCGGCTGCGAGATTGATGAGAGATTGCCCTCCGCGTCGTAGTTGAAAGTGATGACGCGCGAGAGCGTATCCGTCATTGTCCTGACATGTCCGTCCGAATCGTAAGTGGCCGAGATAAAGTTACCGTTGCGGTCCTTAATCTTCGTGCAGCGAAACTCCCCGTGAGGAAAATTTGTCCCGCCCACAGCACGCTCGAAGTAGTAGCGTGTGCCGTCGCTGAGAAAGGCAGACATATTGCCGCCGCCGTAGTCAACCAACTGCGTATAGCTGCCGTCTGCGGTCATATAGGCATCGGTGCGACCGCCAATCTGCCGCAGCTCTACGCGCTCGCCCGCGCCCGTCACCATGATGTAGACGTAGCCGTTGTACTGCGAGTTGTAATAGCTCGCTTGAAGGATCGGGAATCCGAGATGAAAACCTGGAGCGGGAAACGAGCGGTCGGCGTTCATCTGGATCGAGGAGTCCTGTTTGGTCCAGACCAGAGAGTTGTAGGAAAGCGCAATATTCAGATCGAGCCCGGCGCGACCCGCGAGCGAGACCAGCGGCAGCGCCCAGTTGAAGTTCTGCGAGCTGGGCGTGACGCCGGGCTGGCCTGTGCGGTTAGATGGCTGAATGCGCGCGCGCCCGAAATACGGATCGCTGCCGCTTGCGCCTGCTCCGCCAGCGGTTATGTCGCAGTCTATGCAGGCCAGGTTGGATTGAATCGGCGCAGAGGCGGAGGCTGGCTCAGCCTTCCGTTTGCGAATCTCGTCCAGGTTCGGCAGGTTCGGACCCGGCGCGCCCTGCATGGCCGGGGGCGGCGCTGCCGAAGAGCCGCTCTTGCGTTGCCTTTGAAAGCCCGGCGACTGTCCCGCGTTGCCGGCATTGCCATTACCGTTTCCATTTCCAGCGCTACTGCCGTTGCCATCAGCAGCGCCATTTCCACCACTGCCGTTATCCATGGAGGGACGACCACCGGCATGTAAAGCACCTAAAGCGCCGGGGGCATTGGCTACGCCGCCGGTTGAGACCTGACCCCACAGGTTGCCTACAGGTCTTGAGCCTTCTTTGATTGCAGCCGCTGTGCCGTTGGCCGTCAACCACGGGCGAACAGTCTTGATGAGGCCCGCGATGCCGCTCACAAATGGCGCGGAGGCTGAAGTCCCTGAGACGACCCTGTAGCCGCCGCCCGTCTGCGTGGTCAGAATATTCGCGCCCGGCGCGGCCACTGCGACGTGGCTCGCACCCCGGTTGGACCAGGATTCAAGCAAATCAGAGCTATTGGTGGAAGCCACCGCGATGAGATTCGGTGAATCGAAAGAGGCGGGATAATAGGGCGTGTTCTCAATATCTCGCCCTCCATTACCGGCAGAGCAGACGACGACCACGCCACTCTTTCCGGCGCGGTCAATGGCATCTTTGAGTGCTGCCGAGTACCCGTCCGTGCCCCAGGAGAGGTTGATAACCTGCGCGCCGTGCACAACGGCGTAGTCAATCGCTTCGACTGCTTTCGCCACGTCTCCCGTTCCCGTATTATCTAAGACGCGCAGGCTCATCAGGCTCGCGCTCCACATCACGCCAGAGATGCCGACCGAATCATTACCCTGAGCGGCGATAATACCCGCGACCGCCGTGCCATGCCCGTTCTCGTCCTTGATCTCGCCGGAGTTTGTAATGTAATCCCAGCCGTGCAGGTCAGAGCCTTTACCTGCCGCAGGATTGGTCCATTCGGAGTTTTTGAGGTCCGGGTGTGTGAAGTCAACGCCGCTGTCTATCACGGCGATGATGGTTGAAGATGAGCCTGTCGTCGTGTTCCAAGCCGATGTGACTCCGATGTCTGAGCCGAAAGTGCCGCCGTTCTGGCCGGTGTTTTTCAGCGCCCATTGTTCGACGAATCTTTGGTCGCTGGGAGTCACCTCGTCGTGACGGATAAGGAAATTCGGCTCGGCAAACTCAACTCTAGGGTCCAAGAGCAGCTCTGCGGCCAGCGCCTCAGGAGTTTGTCCCGCTGCCGCTTCCAGTTGCTCAACCTCTGAACCGCCGCGCAGTTTGCCCTTTTGCCGCGCGCCCTTCGAGACCATCAGCAATGATTTCTCTTGATCAGAGACACCCTGGCGGAAACGCACCAGCAGCTCTGCGTCACGGCGCTCGGCCATCTGCATTGCTGGCTGCGGGATGATTGGCGCGGGCAGACTCACCTTAAGTAAAGCTGCCTCGGCTCTGCGCAACGCGAAAGGAGCGCAGAGAGAAAGGACCATCAGGTAAGAGAGGGCTAGGGATGCGGATTTGATGAGCAGGCGAGGCATACGATGAGGTGCGCGCATATAAAGAGTGACGGCTCCTTAACAACTCTTTTGAGGCTGTGATTTAGATTCAGGTACTGTAAATCTGATAACTGATCCGGCAGGACACACTTCGACCTGCGAGATTTGTCCTGACCGGGTGTGGTCTTTTGATTACTAAGTGAATGATGATGCGATGAGAGTCACGCCATCAAAAAGTGCGAAGCTCTCAGATTATGGAGTGCGAAGAAAGGTTGCCGCGCAGCGAGAAAAAACTTTCTTATGGTCCCTCTAGAAGAGCAGAGCCAGAGAACTCTTCCTGCGTCTTATCTCTAGAGCTATATCTGGAAGATAAAACAAGCCGTCAGCTTTCCATTAAGGGCTATAAGGCCGCTAGTCTGAATGTCGTTGACAGAAAAGAATGTAAGAAAATCCAAAGATATGAGAGCGTCCAAAAGCTCGCGCTTTTAATCGCTACCGCTTTGATCTGCGAATCCATCGCAGGACAGGCCCGAGCCTATTCTCAACCGCATCTTGGTTCTCTTGCTGATTCCAATGGCCTTCTTTGACCTCTGCCTGAGGCGTCGGCTCGATCAACTTAGAGATCAAGGCCGAACCCTTCTTAGGCTCTTCTAGTTCAAAGGGCAGGCATTTGCGGCAGCGCGGCAGGAGATGCATAGTCTGGTTTACCAGAGGCCAGCGCGTGAACAGCTCAGCTTCTTTGATCTGTTGACCGCACCTGTCACAGAGCAGCTCTCGCAGAGCGCGGTAGACCTTCATTTGTGCGCCCTGAGCACTCATCCCTATTCCAATCAGTTCGCTGATCGCTTCTTTCATCGCTCTTATAGCTTTATCGTTGCTCTATCTGGACCCGTCCGGGGGAAGTTCAGCCGCGCGCCACAAGTACCAGCTCGCGACAGACCGATAG
>DASWMI010000071.1:0-18671 GCA_036399835.1 Pyrinomonadaceae bacterium
CCTGGGTCGCGGAGATGAGCGCATACGTCAAATCGCTCGACCCGGATCATCTGGTCGCCTCGGGCACATGGGGCTATCGCAACGCCTTCGAGCGCCGCGAGTGGCTCATCGAACATTCGCTGCCAAACATAGACTACTGCGATGTGCACAACTATCCGCGCGATGATGGAAATGTTTTTGTTGATTCGCCGGAAGCGCTCAATCAGTTTGTAGAGAATCGCTCAGCCGCCGCGCTTTCGCTAAACAAGCCGCTCGTCTTTGGCGAGTTTGGGATGGGGCCGGAAGGCTACAAGGGTTTTTCCGAAGAAGAATGGTTTCGCGCTTTCTTCGAGAGCACTGCGCGCTCCGGCGTCGGCGGCGCGATGTTCTGGACCTGGACTCCTGACCCGCAACGTGGTTACGGAGTAACCTACACGGCGACGCGCGATGAAAAGGTCCGAGCAGAGATAGCCCGCGCTGCGAAACTCTTCGCCTCTCTTGAGGACGTAGACCCGCCGCAGCGTCTGCTTGACGCGGGCAGACATCTGATCCCGCGCCAGTTCGCCTTCGAGCGAGCGGCAAACGATCCCGCGACGCGGCCTGAGATGGTTTCACAACAGGGAGGCTGGACGCTCTTTCGTTTTGCGCCGGAGCGGGCCGCGAGCGCACGGTTTGAAAAGCTTGGCGGAGGGGAAGGCTACATCTGGGGCGATGGCATGGGCTATCTGGAGTATCTCGTCCCAGCGCTGGGCCAACGCAAAAGCCTCGGTCAGTTAGTCGTCCGCGCCCACCTGCAACCAGTCCTGCCGCACGACGCGCGTGGCCGCGTCAACTCTACGCGCATCACGCTGCTGGTCAACGGGGTGGATTGCGGCTCTCGACTGGTCCGGATTGAAGAACCTGGGCAGCCGCTCGTACAGGAATGGCGCGTTGATTCCTTGCGCGTGCGCCTCAACGCCCGACGCGGCCAGCCCCTCTCGATACGCTTCGCCGTCAAGGTTGATGCTGACCAGCCCTTCGGCATCAACATCTCCAACTGGCCCGAAGGCTACGACGCGCGCGGCGCAAAACCCGTTGAAGTCGAAGTGAGGTAGGGAAGCAGCGGTGAACTCAGCTCATCGCTGTCGCGTCGGGCGGCTCTTCTTTATCTTTGTGCTATCGCTCGAATGGCTTCGCGCGCGTAGTAAGTAATGATGATGTCTGCGCCCGCGCGCTTGATGCTCGTGAGGGTCTCCAGCATCACACGTTGTTCATCTATCCAGCCTCTCTGCGCAGCCGCTTTAATCATCGAATACTCGCCTGAGACATGATAAGCGGCCAGCGGCAGGTCGAAACGCTCTCGCACCATGCGCAGAATATCAAGATAAGCGGTCGCCGGTTTGACCATCAGAAAATCCGCGCCCTCCGCGTAATCCAGCTCCGCCTCGCGCAGGGCTTCGCGCGAATTGGCTGCGTCCATCTGGTACGCCCTGCGGTCTCCGAATGCCGGGGCGCTATCGGCTGCCTCGCGAAATGGACCATAAAACCCGGAAGCGTACTTCACGGCGTAAGACATAATCGCCGTCTGCTCAAAGCCTGACTGGTCCAGCGCCTCGCGTATCGCACCCACCTGCCCGTCCATCATCGCAGACGGCGCGACTATATCCGCTCCAGCCTCAGCCTGGCTGACGGCAGTCCGCGCCAGCAACTCCAGCGTCTCATCATTAAGCACCTCGCCCTCGCGCACGATGCCGCAATGACCATGAGACGTGTACTCGCACAGGCACGTGTCGGCTATCACAACCAGCTCGGGGGCCGCGCGCCGCACAGCGCGCACAGCCTGCTGGACCACCCCGTTCTCCGCATAAGCGCCCGTCGCCGTTTCGTCCTTCGCCTCTGGCAGCCCGAAGAGTATGACCCCGCGCACGCCTATCTCATAAGCCTGCGCAGCCTCGCGCGCAATCTCGTCAACCGACAGGTTATAGACACCCGGCATGGACGAAACTTCACGCCGCACGCCCTTGCCCGCGCAGGCAAACAAAGGCAGGACGAAATCCTCGCTCCCAAGCCTCACCTCACGCACGAGCGCCCGCAAAGCCTCACGCCTTCTCAGCCGTCTCGGACGATGGACCAGCTCAGACATCCTTCAATCAACCTCTCTTCCGGATCAAACTCGCAACAGCATGATACGCGCCGTCAAATATCTACGCAAATAAGCCACAGCCGGATAGTGGTCCAATTTAAAACTCCAAACCGGCATCGTGAATTTACCGGCCCAAGACCCGCCCGACGCCAACATCAGCTAAGCGCCGAAACTAAAATCCGAGCCTCACCCACTCGAATTTAATCCCTCATCCTTCAACTTGACCTTTTCTCCCTCACCCTTATAATTACAACTCTCCAATCGTGGCGGGGTAGCTCAGCTGGTTAGAGCGTGGGATTCATAACCCCAAGGTCGCGTGTTCAAGCCACGCCCCCGCTACCACCTTATCTAGTTAATTCAAGCAACTGGCGGCGAATGACGACCGATTTCCGGAATATCCTCAGGAGGGCGTCAGGCGTCTTCCTGTTTTGAGTATGTGTAAGGGATTCTTCTAGAATATGTATGAAGCAACAAAATCACACTACGGCAGACCGTCGCTTCCGCGTTCGCAGCAAAAATCTCCTGCGCAATAATAAGTTGCTCATCATTGCGGAGTTAATCATCGCCCTCCTTATCGTGGTTGCCTATCTTGCTGACTTCGTTCCGTTAAGTGAGACACCATTTCTTTTGCTTCTGGGCTGGCTTTCGCTGTGGCTGCGCGGGACGGGTTGGCGAGCAGTTGGCTTGAAGCGCCCGGCGCGCTGGGTTTACACGTTATTGCTTGGAATCACAACGGGGGTGGTCTATCAGTTTTTCAGTCTCTACGTGTTAGAACCGCTGATCGTTCTGCTTACGGGCAAGCCTATAGACTTGAGCCAGTTTGCGCCCATCGAAGGTAATGTTTTCTTGCTCTCCTTATTTCTGGTGCTGGTGTGGGTACTTGGCGCCTTTGGTGAAGAACTCGTGTATCGAGGCTACCTGATGAATCGTGTGGCGGAGTTGGCGGGTGGAAGTAGCATGGCATGGGTGGTGAGCCTGATATTTGTGAGCATCCTGTTTGGCGTCGCACATTTGGCTCAGGGCATCTCAGGCGTTGCGGCTAACATCTCGGCTGGCCTGATATATGGTGCATTGTATTTATGGAGCGGGCGTAATTTGTGGGCGCCGATCGTCGCTCACGGCGCGTATGACACGGTGGCATTATTGCTCATCTTCTGGAGTAAATATCCCGGACTGTGATGGTTGCTCTGACCAGCGCAAAGCCTCGCCGCCTAACAACTTATTTAACCGGACGCTTTGATAGCATCTCTTTCATCATCGAATGGCGCATCGAAAGTAGAATGCTGCATGCGCGGCGCGGGTTAATTCGGGCGTTGGTCTGCTTCCGTTGGTCTGTGCAAGTTCTCAAATCTGCTAACGTTCTACTTCTAAAATCATGTTGAATATTCATCACTTGAGGTTCAGAAGTTGACCCTATGAATATCTTGCTTAAACGAAGCCAAGTAAGTTTAGCCTTTGCTATCATGTGCATCATTGCGGCGGCCTTATCCGCTGCCGCTCAAGAAGAGGTCATCCGAGTCGAAACCGAGATTGTTAATCTCAACGTCGTGGTCATGGACCGTCAAGGGCGACGCGTCGGTGGGCTGACGAGAGAAGATTTCGAGGTCTATGAAGATGGCGCGCGCCAGGAGATCACACATTTTACAGCCACGGAGCGACCATTGCGGCTGGTTTTAGTTTTTGATGTGAGCCTCAGCATGGAAGCCGCCTTGCCGACCGTCAAACAGGAAGCTCTTTCACTGCTCGGCAGCTTGCGTCCCAATGACGAAGTAAGCATTGTCTCGTTCGCCAGTGAAGTTCACAGGCACTCCGGTTGGATAAACAGAGAACAGGCTGAAGATATAATCAGAAGCGTGATGCCCGAACCGCACGCCCAACCCGTGCCTGCCACGAGCGGTCGTCCCGGCTACCGCGTTGGAGATAGCAACACTCATCTGTACGAAGCTTTCCAATACGTCTTTGATTACTTCCAGGCTGATAAAGATAGAATCGCAGTGGTCATGTTCAGTGATGGAGTAGACACCGGTGCGGGGCGCGCAATCCAGCGCATCAGGAGGCGTGCGGATGAAGTCGGCAAAGAGCTGCGACGGCAGGCGCAAGAAAGCTGGACGCTTGTCTACCCCATTCGCTATCAGACCGAGCAAATAATCGGCGAGATGCCTGAACCGGCGCGGCGACCATTTCCCGGCACTATCCACATTGGTTCGCGCCCTGTCGATCCCGGACGCGAACTCTTTGCGCAGATTGCCGTTGCCAGTGGTGGTCAGGTCTTCGAGTGGACGACACGGCAGGATTTAGTCGCGGCCATCGGGAATGCTTTGGCGGATTTACGCAACCAGTACAGCATTGCTTACGCTCCGCCTCGTACCGGTGGCGGGAATGGTTTCCGTCGCATCAGGGTTTGCGTCAAACGACCGAACCTAGTCGCGCGGACTCGTGAAGGTTACTTCTACGATAAATTAAAGCGGCAGCGTGGGACATCCTCCCCGCAGCCCAACGATCGCTTGCAACCGACCCCGCGATAGCTTTCTTCTCAAGATACTTTCTTTGATGTAAATTGTCGCCAACGCGCGGGCGGGTTAATTCGGGCAGTATGCCCGGAAAGTGTTGACGCGCCCTCAAAGAGATTGTTCGCAACATGGATTACGACACAACTGACATACCCGTTGCTTATGACCTTGGTCGCAATCATGGTCCAGAGGTTCTCCATCTCTGGATGAAAGTTGTTTCGTCCTACGTGGAAAAGCAGCGCATTAGTAACATCCTCGATCTGGGTTGCGGCACCGGACGCTTCTCCGAAGCCCTGGCAGTTCATTTCGATGCGGAAGTTATCGGCATTGATCCGTCAAAAAAGATGTTGGAACAGGCGCGCAGAAAGCTGCGTCACCGCCGCGTTCGATATGAGCCTGGCTGCGGCGAAGCGATACCTCTTCCAAACAACTCTGTTGACCTGATTTTCATGTCGATGATTTTTCATCACTTCGAGCATCCAATACTCGCGGCACGCGAATGTCGCCGTGTACTGCGGGATGGGGCAACAGCTTTTCTGCGCGCCGGTACACGTGAACGCATCTCGTCATATCCTTACGTTGATTTCTTTCCGGAGAGCCGTTCTATTCTGGAAGATTGTCTCCCCACCAGCGCCTTTATGCGTGAGGTTTTTGAGTCGGCAGGATTTAGCACGATTGCCTCCGACCTTGTTATTCAACAGATCGCGCCAACTTACACAGCTTATGCAGAGAAACTATCAGCAGGAGCGGACTCGGTTTTGGCTCGTTTGTCTCGAAGCGATTTCGAGGCTGGCATAGCGGCGATGCGTTCCCACGCCGCTCGTATCGGCCAACAAGCAGTCTGCGAGCCAATCGACATTTTCGTTTTTCGCTAGCCACAGACGGTTGCCGGACATCACAACACGCTCAACCCAATATCTCTATGACAACCATACATCCACAAATTCATTGACAGAGAGAGAGGTTCGCCGCTTCTTCATCTTCTATGTCACCAATCTGTTGGGGAGACCGTGTTGTTTGCAGTAACCGGAATACAAGTGTGCGATAGCCTGTTCGGGGAGGTGTTCTTGTAGCTTGCGCATGGCCCCGTTGAGCAGTTCCTGGTTGGCTGTATAGATGGCGTAGAGCATCAATCGAAACTGGTGATCGAATGTATCAGAGAACTGCCTATGGTTGAGCAAGATCGCCAGCGCTTCGGAGAACTTCTCCTGTAGGAAAGTGTTATCGAAATCATCTAGACATTTCTCAAGGACGCTTTTCTCTGCTTCGCTAAGTGATTGATTGTTTGGCGGCAAGAGATGGTCCAGTTTTGTGTAGTCGTATAGGTTTTTGGAGATGTCTATGACCATTTCGCGGGTCAGGATGTCGTTGATTCCTCCCTCCTCGACGAGGAGCGGGACAAGCAAGAGCCTGCCTGCATTGACAAGTCTCAGGGCGTGTTGGAATTCATCAAATATCCAGCTTGTCTTGTGCTTGCGCGCGGTGATGAAGTCTGCGGTCTTCTCCGTCAGCAGTAACACGTAGTAGCTGCATTCCTGCACGGAGGTGATGAACTGGGGCACGGCAGTGTAGTTGTCTGCATTTTCATCTAACTCTTCGACATCTAGAAAGACCCTGTATCCGCGACTTCGGATGTGAGAAGCCAGCGCCGTCACGTACTGCCGCATGGGTTCACCATCCCACTTGTAGGAGATGAAGACTCCCGGAGGAGAGCCATAGTAAAATGGGCTGCTCTCCTTTTTGCTGGAAGCGATACCTAGCATGGCTAACCGAACAGGAAGAGTTCCGTACTCGCGCAGCGCAGCCTGAATCTGTTCGTGATTCGCATCGTACAACTCAATCATTAGTTCTTCGAGCATGATCATAATGGTCCAGCTCCGCGAAAAGTAGACGGTCAATCCATGCCAAAGATAAATCCCCTGTAATCCTTCGCCTAACGGCTATCTGGCATTGAGTTTGCGTTTATTTCATCCAAACTGTATTTGATGAACGATTTCTGTTCACGACTCGCGCCCGATCGTCTTAGAATGAGGAAGAGTATGAAGCTAAGTAGTGCATCTGTCATCTAAAGAGTTAAGAGCAAACAGGGGGTTCGGTCAAGAGGGAAGGATAAGATGGCTCAACTCAAGGATAAAATCAAGACTACTTTGGATGAGGGGCGTATGCTCATCCTCGGCGCACAGGTGCTGCTGGGTTTTCAGTTTCGCTCCGTCTTTGAGAAGGGGTTTGAGAAGCTGCCCGAACACGCCAAGTATACGAAACTCGGCGGGCTGGGGCTGCTGGTTTTAGCCGTCATGCTGCTGATGTGGCCGGGCGCGTATCACCAGATCGTGGAGGACGGCGAGGACACACACGACTTGCATCGCTTCGCTACCGCGGTGATGTGCGTCGCGCTCTTGCCTTTCGCTCTGGGTCTCGGCGCGGATTTCTTTATCGGCGCGGAGTTTCTTTTCGGTCGCACGCAGGGTCTCATCGCGGGCGGGTTGGCGTTCCTGGTCGCGCTCTTTTTCTGGTACGGGTTGGAGGCGATGCGGCGCGCAGGGCGTGAAGCTGAAATAAAGGAGAAGAGAGAGATGTCGCAACAGAAGGGAGAGGACAAGGAAGGCGGCGCCAAGCTGAAGGATAAAATTCAGCAGGTGCTGACGGAAATCAGGGTGGTGCTGCCGGGCGCACAGGCGCTGCTCGGGTTTCAATTCGCCTCGCTCCTGATGGAAGGCTTCGAGAAGTTGCCCCAAGCATCCAAGTACGTGCATTTCGCCAGCCTCTCGCTCATCGCCTTGGCTATTATTTTCATGATGACTCCCGCCGCTTATCACCGTCTGGTCGAAAGAGGCGAAGACACGGAACACTTTCATCGCTTTGCGAGCCGCATGCTCTTAACCTCGATGATTCCTCTGGCGCTCGGCATCACGGGCGACTTCTATGTCGTGGCGCGAAAAGTCACGGAGTCGGGTCGCCTCTCAATCGGTCTGGCAGCGCTGGCGCTCTGCATCTTTTACGGTCTCTGGTTCGGCTTCACTCTTTACATCAAACAGGCGCGAGACCAAAAGGTTCGACCACCGATGCAGGTCAGCGCCTCGACGCACTCAAAAGAGACCGCGAGCGGGCGTCAAACTCTAACGGGAAACCTGCCTCATAGCATTGCCTTTAATATCCGCTATCGCCCCGCTCACTATTGTCGTGAATAAAATTAGCATCCCAGACTTGGCTGTTGACGAATCGTATGCTTCTTAATAATATATGGCTATGTCATATATAGGTTCGCATATTCTTGCGCGCGAGTTGAAGAAGGGCAGTGCCGAGTTGTTGATTCTTTCGCTGGTTGAAGAACAGCCGCGGCACGGCTATGACATCGGCAATCTTATCGAGCAGCGTTCAAAGGGCGTGCTGCGTTTCAATGTCGCCTCGCTCTACCCTCTGTTGTACAGGCTGGAGAAGCGCGGCTGGATTCAGGGTCGCTGGGTGGAGAAGGCCAGCCAGCGACGGCGGCGGTATTACCGCCTGACTCCTGAAGGCAAAAAGGTGCTGGCCGCGCAACGCAGTAGCTGGCGAGAGTTTGTCGAGGCGATCAATCGCATCACGGGAATCGAACATGCCTGAGTGGAAAGCAGAGATTAGAAGGCGTCTGTCCGGGCTGAAGCTTCAGCCGACGCGCGAGGCAGAGATTATAGAGGAGCTGGCCCAGCACCTGGATGATCGCTACGAGCAGTCGCTGGAGGGCGGCGCGACCAGAGAGGAAGCCTACCTGGCGGCGCTGCTTGAATTAACCGAGAGCGATTTGCTGGCCCAGGAACTGCGCGGGGTCGAGCGCGTGGTCCGGCAAGAGCCTGTCGTCTGGGGGGAAAGAAGAAGCATGAATATGTTAGGAGACCTCTGGCAAGATTTACGTTACGGGCTGCGTATGCTGGTCAAAAGCCCGGGCTTTACCATCGTTGCCGTCATCGCCCTGGCTTTAGGTATCGGCGCGAACAGCGCGATCTTTAGTGTGGTCAACACGGTCCTGCTGCGACCCTTGCCTTATAAAGACCCGGACCGGCTCGTGATGGTCTGGGAGGACAACACCAGACACGGGTATCCACGCGACACGCCAGCTGCTGCCAACTATATAGACTGGCGTGAGCAGAACCAGGTCTTTGAAGGGATGGCGGCAGTCGCAGACCTGAGCATTAACCTGACGGGTGTCGGCGAGCCGGAAAGGATCGAAGGCTGTCGTGTCTCGGCGAGCCTCTTTCCCTTGCTCGGCGTCGAGCCGCAGTTGGGCCGTGCCTTCCTGCCTGAAGAAGACGCGCCCGGTGGAAATCGCGTAGTCATCATGAGCCATGGGCTGTGGCAACGCCGCTTCGGCTCAGACATGAAAATTATCGGTCAGCCTCTCAACTTGAACGGCGAGAGCTATAGAGTCGTCGGCGTCATGCCGCCGCAGTTCCAGTTTCCCAGACGCGAGATTGAGCTGTGGGTCCCCATCGCCTTCACCTCTCAGGAAGCAGCCAGTCGCGGCAAACACTACCTGGAAGTTATCGCGCGGACAAAGACGGGTATTACACTGCAACAGGCGCAGGCGGAGATGAACACTATCGCCGCTCGTCTTCAACAACAGTATCCCGAACAGAATACGGACCTCGGCGCTGTCGTCACTCCGCTCCACGAATACTTCGCGGGCGACATCAAACCGGCCCTCCTCATACTCCTCGGCGCGGTCGGTTTTGTCCTCCTGATTGCCTGCGCCAACGTCGCCAACCTGCTGCTCGCGCGAGCCGCTGTGAGACAAAAAGAGATTTCCATACGCATCGCGCTCGGCGCTAGCCGCTGGCGTCTGATTAGACAATTCTTGACGGAAAGCATTCTGCTGGCCGCGCTCGGCGGCGTTGTCGGGTTGCTGCTCTCGCTGTGGGGAGTCAGCCTGCTGAAAAGTTTTATCCCCGAGAATATTTCTCAAGCCAGAGCCATCACGATTGATGCCAAAGTGCTGGTCTTCACACTTCTAGTCTCATTGCTGACAGGTCTCGTCTTCGGTTTAGCTCCGGCCACGCAGGCGTCAAACTTCAATCTTAATGAGACACTAAAGGAAGGCGGGAGGGATTCTGCGGCAGGGAGTCGCGGCAATCGGATACGCGCCCTGCTGGTTATCGCAGAGGTCGCTGTCTCGCTCATCCTGCTCATCGGCGCGGGACTCTTGATTAATAGCTTTCTGCGCCTGCGTAGTGTTGACCCTGGATTTCGCGCTGATAAGCTCTTGACGATGCAGGTCGCGCTCCCCGAGCAGAAGTACCCGGACCATGCGCGGCGGACAGTCTTTTATACCGAACTCTTACGCCGCGTCGAAGCTCTGCCCGGCGTCAAATCGGCAGCCGTGACGACTAACCTGCCTTTATACCGCCAGGGTAATTCTATTGGAATCTTCATAGAGGGGCGGCCAGACCCCCCGCCCGCTCAGGTGCCCATCGTGGTGACGAGAGTCATCAGCCCGCGCTACTTTAGTACGATGGGGATTCAGTTATTGCAGGGGCGTTCAATCAGCGAGCAGGACAGGGTTGACTCTCCCGCTGTGGCGGTCATTAGCGAAACAATGGCCCGCAAGTACTGGCCCGGTGAAGACCCCATAGGCAAGCGCATCTCGCCTGGAAAAGCGGAGACTCCCGAAGATTGGATAACGATTATCGGGGTCGTCAAGGATGTCCGGCAGTTCGAGCTGAGCGCCACTCCAAAGCCGCAGATGTACCTCTCTTACACGCAGGCCGCATTCTTCGAGCCGCGCGATCTGGTCATCAGCACGGATGCAGAGCCGCTCAGCCTGGCGGCAACTGTGCGACGGGCCGTCTGGGAAATAGATAAGGACCAGCCCGTCTCCGACATCAGGACGATGGAAGAGATACTCTCCGAATCGGTCGCGCGACAGCGTTTTAGTATGCTCCTGCTCGGCATCTTCGCTGCGCTGGCGCTGGCGCTGGCGGCGGTTGGAATCTACGGCGTGATGAGCTATTCGGTCGCGCAGCGCACGCGCGAGATTGGCATCCGCATGGCTTTGGGCGCTCAGAGAAGCGATGTGCTCAAGCTGGCGGTCGGGGCAGGGTTAAAGCTCGTCCTGATTGGTGTCGCGATTGGCCTACTTGCGTCCTTCGTCTTAACTCGCGTGATGTCTAGCCTTCTGTTCGGAGTCAGCGCCACAGACCCGGCAACCTTTGTCATTATCTCGCTGGTGCTTATCAGCGTGGCCCTGCTCGCCAGCTATATCCCTGCGCGACGTGCGACCAAGGTGGATCCCATGATCGCCCTGCGATATGAATAAGCCGTTTGGCTTTCGGCCAGGCTGCGACTCGTGTCTTGGGCCTTTTAACGCCCGCGCGTCTCCGCGCCTGGATGGTAGGCTGCCTCCAGATGCTCACGAATCTCTTTGAGCGTGAACCAGGCCGGCTTAAATTCCCCGCGAGCATAGAGGGCCGATTGGTCCATGTAATGACGATTCCCGGGGTGGCCGCTCGCCCCGAAGACATGCACGGAGAGCGCCCGGACGCGCGGCCCGAATTCAACCACGCTGATATAAGTCCCGCCCGCCACACCGTAGCGGCGCTTCTGCCCCCTGGCGGGCGCGGCGTAAAACGTAAAGACCGCACCGTCGCCCCCGTTGACGCCCGGAACGGATAGGCTGGCTTGCGCGTCATCAAACTTCTCGCCCCTGCTTTCATCCAATCGCTGAAGCCGGCTGAGTTCACCCCACGCGACGCGCCACGTGCCGAAACTGCGCTCAAGCGTGTCGAGCGCATCAGAGAGAGCCGCGACGCGCGTCTCCGCCGTCTCGGGCTGCTGTGAACGCGCACGCGAGATGCGCTCGCGCCAGAGGGTGAAGAGCGTCATGGCGACGGAGGCGTTCGTGCTGCGATGATCCCAGCGCGCAAGCTCTTCAGACGCCTCGCGTAGACGCGCCGTCACGCCTGGACCAGTCGCGGTCGCGCCTGAGCCGAAGCGCTCTTTGAGATCGGCGAGAAGCTGTGGCAGAAAGGTGTCGGCCCCTATGACGCGTGTATCGAATGCCGCGCGCCGCCACTCTTCAAAAGTAAAGGTCGGCTCTACGGAGAGTATCTGTCGAGAGATGCGCCCGCGCGGGTTGTCGCCTTCCTGGACCATGTAGGAAGGGAAACGCTTCGGGTCAGGGTTGCCCTCGCTGGTCAGTAGGAAAGGAGTCGTGTTGCAGTTCTGCATCCAGCCGGTCTTGGGGTTCGTGAGCTGCGGCAGTTCGTCAAGCGTGTGATAGCCCTGCCACTCGGTCGCAGGGTCGCTCCCGTCCAGAGGCTTGGTCCAATCGAACCGCGTATCGCGGCGCGGGACGGCTCCGTTATAGAGATAAAAGGTATTGCCCTGCCTGTCCGCGTACATCACATTGCCGAAGAGCATGTTGAGCGGCGACATGGCCCGCTTCAACTCCGCGAGAGAGCTGGCACGCGTCATCTCATACCACTCGCGCAGCCAGCCTTCGGACTCGAACTTCGCCATGCGCAAAGAGAGCATCTTGCCGTCTCGCACGGCGAGCACCGGACCATGATGTGTTTTACGCATCGTGAAGCGGCGCGTCTCTATGCCCTTCGCGGTCTTGACGCGAATCTCCTCTGTGCGCTCGGTCGCCATCCGATAACCGCTGCCGTATCTATAAGCGAGCGGGCGCTTGGGGTCGTCGAAGGTTTCGGCGTAGACATCCTCAAGGTCTGCGGAGTTGTCCGTGCTCACCCAGCCGCCGTTGTCGTTGTGGCCGACATAGGGGAAGGGAAATCCGAAACGCGTGTAGCCCGTGAAGTTCCAACCTTCATCGCTGTGCACGTGGCCCTCGTAAACCTGTCCTGGACCAAAGAACGGGAGGTGAGGATTGATAAAGAGCATGGCGTGGCCGGTCGCGCTTTTGCGAGGACCGATGACCCAGCCGTTAGAGCCTTCGTTGGCAGGCAGGCCGCGCTCAAGCTCGGCTGTTTGCAGCTTGGTGGACCGCAGATTCGGGTCACGCGCAAACCCGTTCTGATAGTAGTTATAACGGATGAAGGCCAGCGTGTGCCAAGGCTCAAACCGTGCGATGAGACGCGCGCGCGTCTCCGTGTGGCGCGAGAGGTAGAAGTTGAGACCTGCGGCGAAGGCGTCGCAGATGGCGCGCGTGTGTTGGTCCAGTCGGCCATACTCCTCGCGCGCGAGCCTGGGAATTTCGAGCGCGTGGTTAAGCCGGTCTTCGTCCAGCGCCTCCTCTCCGTAAAGCTCTGCGGCGCGCCCCAGCGCATGTATGAAGTTCTCCTCTATGCGCCAGAAATTATCTTCGGCCTGGGCGTAGGCAAAGCCGAAGACTGTGCTCGCGTCCGTGCGACCAAAGACGTGAGGAACGCCGTAGGTATCTCGATAGATAGTCACCAGGCGGGCCAGCCGCGTTGCATCGGTCTCAGCCGCACGCGGAAGAGACGCCCTTCTCCCGGTTGCCCTTCCTGTCGATTGAGGTCCAGAGCCTGACACCCTTTGCCCTTGAGCATGTGTTGAGTAGAACCCAAGCAACATGCTCGCAGCTACCAACAGCGCCGAGCGTGCGACGCTACTCGTGTGTGATCGAGACGTGTATCTCATGCTAAATGACACGGCCTTTCATCCTTCTCAAGACTCGTTGACTCAAGACTCTTTGATATTTCTCAAGCGTCGCGCGTCGGCTTTATCTGCCGGGTTGTGGCTTGGGCGGGGCGGCGAGTTGTTTGACGCGCTTTCTCCAATCGGGCCCGTTCATGGTCTTGAGCTGCGGCAACTCATAAGCCGCAAAGATCAGCTCTCTGACCGCGGGAATGATGGCGAATTCGAGAGCGGCTTTAGGCTTTGCGGCCCCTTCAAGCTGAGCGAGGCGCGAGTCGCGCCATTCAACCGAGGGCGCGACGTCTTTGGTCAGAAATGATAAGGCTTCCAATCCGGCAGTGCCTATCGCTGACAAATCTCTGGCGAGCGGCCTGGCTTCATGCAGCGCGGGCGAGCGGTCAATCATCGCTTCCAAAGCCGGACCAGCGCTCTGCCATTCGACGAGAGAGTTTTGCAGTTCTTGCGAGTGGGTCTCAAAACGCGGGGCGTCCATGAGCATGCGGTCAACCATCGAGGAGAACCTGCGTGCCGCCGCGCTGTCCGGGCGCGCCGTGTCCACTAATCCCGTCAAAGGGCTGAGCATAGTCTGCGGGCGCACCTGGTAGCGCCTGTACTCCTTGACCGGCTCGATGACGGAAACGAGCGTCTCAAGTGGTCCAGTCTCCTGGCTCTGGGCCAGCCGCCTGAGCATCATCCGGTGGTTCTTCTCGTGCGTCAGCCCGAGTTCCTCCAACTGCAAGCTGATGACAGACAGGCGACGATACATATCCTCGACATCATTGACTGTGCGCGGAGACCAGAGCCTTTCGGCGATGGCAGCCGTGCGCGGCCAGATGCGCGAGTCTATCGTTTCGGGGCTGACCCATTCGCCCCACATCGTCGCCTCGCCTCCGAGAATGTGCGCGGCCTCGGCGTCCGTCAATCCACTCCCGGCGGGCAGCGGGTCAACCACATAGTGCTGCGAAGTCGGAAAGATGAGGTCAATATAAAAGCCTGCGGAGAGGATGCCGTTATAGCCCTTGCGAGCGGCCTCGGCCAGAGAGGCAGGGCCGCGCCAGGAATGTATGACCACATCTTTCGGCAGCCCCGGTTGAAAAATCTCATCCCAACCCATCATCCTCTTGCCGTGCTTTTTGAGAATGACGAGCAGCCTTTGATTGAAGTAGGTCTGGAGCGCGTGGTGGTCCTTGATACCCTTCTCTTTCATAAAAGCCTGTATGCGAGGATTGCTGTCCCACTGCTTGCCCTCGTTCTCGTCTCCGCCGATATGCAGGTAAGCATCGGGGAAGAGCGCGGCCATCTCGCCCAGGAACTGGTCCAGGAATTTGTAGACCTCCTCGCGCGTCGGGTCGAGCGCTGGGTCAAAGATGCCGGCGCGGCGCTCAATTTTGTAAGGACCGGGCGCGCTCCCCAGCTCAGGATGTCCGACCAGCCAGCTTGTCGCGTGCCCCGGCATGTCAAACTCCGGTACCACGCGTATCCCTCGATCGCGCGCATAAGCGATAATCTCGCGCGCCTGGTCCTGCGTATAGTAAAGACCATCCGACCCCATCAGGTGCAGTTTCGGAAACCTTTTGCTCTCGATACGAAATCCCTGGTCCTCCGTCAAGTGCCAGTGCAGGACGTTGAGCTTGACGGCGGCCATCGCATCAATGTTGCGTTTGAGCACCTCCATCGGCTCGTAGTGTCGGCCCACGTCAATCAACAGTCCGCGCCAGCGAAAGCGCGGGCGGTCATCAATGCTGACCGACGGGATGAAGTAACCTTCGCGGTCGCTTTCGAGCAACTGCAAAAAAGTTTCCAACCCGCGCAGCGCCCCGACGACCGTCGGAGCATTAAGCCGGGCCTGCTGCTCAGACACTTCGAGCGCATAGGACTCATCCTCGTCCATGGCCGGGACGGGCTTGCCCGCTCCCCTGCACTCTATGACCAGCGTCGCGTTGCCCGCGTCATTCAACAACCCCCGCGCCAACTCCATCCCCGTCCGCCCTTCGAGTCGCCTGACGGCGCGCTCGACGGCTGCGCGCAGGCGTTCGTCTACATGACCACGCGCTGCGACCGTGAAGGATTTATTGATTGAGAGCCTGCCCTGATTAAATCGCAAGGAGGCGGGCACGGGCATCAAGTGGTGCTCAATGGCCGATGGAGTGGCGGGCGCGGGCGTCTGGGCCGCAAGCCTCAAGACGCAGGATAAGAAGAGAATGAGTGAAAGATATTTTCCTGTCTTCATGTGGGCCTCGCCGGACCAGCGCAGGCTGGCCCGAATTTATCTTGCGTCGGCACAGGCGGCATACATTGCTGGTCCACCCATCGCCCTTACCGGGTGACGCGCATTCGCAAGTCTCTCCGGACCTCGCGCGCATCAGGCAGCATCAGGCAAAGGGGCGCGGCTCTGTGTACCTGACAAGATATTGCGGGAAATGCTCTGGACGAACTTAATCGAAGGACAATGATTAAATCAGAGGCGCTCAATAGTCAATCAAAATTTGCCGCTACCACCCGGAGACAGACGGAGATGATTGAGCAGCTTGTCTCTCATCAGTAAAAAAAATCAGTTACCTGCATGAGAGACATCTGCTATTCTCCCGGCTCTGTTATGAACTCGCTTAAAATCGGCATCAGCGGCGTGCGCGGCGTCGTCGGCGAAACTTTCACGCCGGAGCTATTGGTAGAGTTTGCGCACGCCTTCGGCACATACCTCGATTCACAGCGCATACTGGTCTGCCGCGACACGCGTTCTTCCGGACCAATGGTACGCTCCGCGGTGCTCGCCGGATTGCTCGCCGCCGGTTGCGAAGTGATTGACCTGGGCATCTGCCCGACGCCGAGTTTGCAGCTTGCTGTTCGTCGGCTGCAAGCGGAGGGCGGCATCTCTATCACGGCGGGCCACAATCCAGAACCCTGGAATGCCTTGAAGTTTATACGCGGCGACGGCCTCTACCTCAACGCGACGCAGGCGGATGAGCTGCTGGACATCTTTCATCAAGCGGAATTTACCAAAGCCGACTGGCAGCAGATTCAAACCAGAGTTGAGGAGACCGACGCTATCCCGCATCATCTGGAAACTCTGGCAAGCTCTTTTGATGTCGAAGCCATCAGGGCGCGACGCCTGACAGTCGCCGTTGATTGCTGCAACAGCTCCTGCTCTTTGCTCTCGCCGCGCTGGCTCAAGGAACTCGGCTGCGATGTCCTCTCGGTCAATGACGACCCCCGCGCACCGTTCCCGCACACGCCTGAGCCTAAGCCGCAGTCTATGGCACAACTCCGCGCCGTCGTCCTCGCGGGCCGCGCCGCGATAGGCTTTGCACACGATGCGGACGGAGAACGGCTCGGCATCGTGACGGAAGAGGGCGAGCCGCTAACGGAAGAAACGACGCTCGCCATCGCGACCGAGATTCAGTTGAGAAGAGAGCGCGGTCTGGTCGTGACTAACATCTCGACCAGCGGGGCTATCGAAGCCATCGCAGCGCGTCACGGCGCGAGCGTTCTGCGGACTTCGGTCGGACTGGCTTTTATCTCCGAAGCCATGATCGAAAACCGCGCCGTCATCGGCGGCGAAGGCAGCGGCGGCGTCATCGTCCCGCGCGTCCATTGGACTCACGATAGCGCGGCTGCCATCGGCCTTATCCTCGAACACCTGGCGCTGACGGAAGAGCGGATTTCCGAGCTGGTCGCGGCGTTGCCAAGCTCCAAGATGATTAAGTACAACCTGGCCGTCGAGCCAAACCGAATCTATTCTCTTTTGCAGAGAGTTTATGACGGTCTTGAGCAGGACAAGATCGAATACGACCAGACGGACGGGATCAAGGTCTCCTGGCCGGACGGTTGGGTGCATGTGCGCGTCTCGAACACAGAATCGCTTATTCGCCTCATCGCTGAAGCAGAGACCTCTGAGCGCGCGCGCGAGTTGCTCGACTGGGCGCGCGACAGGCTCGGAAGATTCTGATAAGCCACCGCAGGCACGGAGACACAGAGTTAATGACAAAGTATTAATGCCGTTTTTATTCTTCTTCTGCTCTGTGCCTGCGGTGGCAGCCTTGATAGCAATTTGGTCCAGTATGCCGAAAAGCTTATGCGAGCCATACCGACACTTAAAATCAGCATCAGCGGCGTGCGCGGCGTGGTCGGCGAATCCTTGACGCCGACGCTGCTCACGCGTTTCGCGCAGGCTTTCGGAACTTACGTCGGGCCGGGCACGATAGTCATCGGGCGAGATACGCGCACTTCGGGTGAGATGGTCCGGCAAGCTGTCATGGCCGGGCTGCTCTCCAGCGGTTGTCGTGTCGTGGACCTGAACATCTGTCCCGTCCCGACCGTGCAGTTACTGGTCCGGCAACTACGCGCGCGCGGCGGCATTAACATCACGGCCAGCCACAACCCCGCCGAATGGAACGCCCTCAAGTTTATCAACTCCGCAGGGCTTTTCCTGACCGGCGCGCAGGCGCGGCAGCTTCTGGACATCTATCATCAGGGCGAATACGCGAAAGTGACGGGCGCGGAGATGCGTGCCGTCGAGCCGAAGGAAGGAGCGATTGATCTTCACATCAAGGCTATCCTGGATGTGCTCGGGGCTGTGCCGAGAGGCTCGCGCAGGCTGCGCGTGGCGGTTGACTGTTGCAACGGGGCCGGTTCGATGATGACGCCGCGCTTGCTCTCTGCGCTTGGGGTAGAGGTGATTCCTCTCAATGTGATTCCGAACGGACTCTTCCCGAGAGGAGCAGAGCCTGTGCCTGAGAATCTCGGAGCTTTGTGCTCGGCTGTCCGCGAGCACGATGCTGATGTCGGCTTTGCGCAGGATATGGATGCTGACAGGTTAGCTGTGGTCAACGAGCGCGGCGAGGCCATCGGTGAAGAGTACACTCTGGTCCTGGCGGCGCGTTACGTGCTGGGTAGAGAGCCTGGTCCTGTCGTCGCGAATCTCTCAACCACGCACGCGCTCGAAGCCCTGGCGCAGTCCTTCGGTTGCACGCTTTATCGTTCGAGGATTGGTGAAGCTAACGTCGTCGAAGAGATGCAGCGGCAGGGGGCTGTCATCGGCGGCGAGGGCAATGGCGGCGTCATTTATCCGCGCATCAACTTTGCGCGCGATAGCCTGGTAGGGATGGCGCTGGTCCTCCACTTGCTGGCCGAGACGGGGCGCACGGTCTCGGAAATCCTGGCAGAGCTTCCGCGCTCCTACATGCTGAAGCAAAGAGTCGTTTGCCGTTCGGACAAAATCGCGAAGGTGCTCAAGATGATTCGACTTGAGTATGCGCGTTGGCCCATGGACCTGCGCGACGGTATCAAGGTCTTGCTCGAAGACGGCTGGTTTCTCGTGAGGGGGTCGAATACGGAACCCATCATACGCGTCGTCGTGGAGTCGCAGACCGAAGAGCGCGCAAGGGAATTGATGGCAGAGGTCGGCGCGCGCGTGCTGGCGTCTCTTAATACTTGAAGAGGATGAGTTGCCTCCCGTAGTTTCGGCGAGAGTCGAG
>DASWMI010000072.1:0-34187 GCA_036399835.1 Pyrinomonadaceae bacterium
ACGCACACGATAAAGAACGCGCCGACTCGCGTCAGCAGTCCTGCCAGCACCAGGACGCCTCCGAAAAATTCAGCGAAGGCGGCTGCTCCGAGCCAGAGCCAGGCTGGGCGCATAAACGCAAACGGCGGCGTCCCTCCCATAAAGGCGGATAGACCCCTGCCGCCAAACCAGCCAAACATCTTGCCGCCTCCGTGCGCGATAAAGATGATCCCGAGCGCCAGTCGCAAAGGGATGGTGAGCCATAAAGCCGGGGTCGCGATCAGTTTCCTGAACATCTCAAAACCTTTTATCTTTCTCGCTCTGCTTTGAATTTTGGGTTGACCAAAACATCATAAAGGGCAAATGCCAAAAGGCAAAGAGCGCGCAGATGGTCAACGCGGCAACGCGTTAATAGTCAAAGAAAAAATTTATCAATTAACGCTTTGACACGTTGACCCGCCTTACGCATTGGCGAGCCGTGCGGCGATTGTCTGTTTAGGCTGCGCTCCGACGAGGCGGTCAACGAGATTGCCATTCTTGAAGATGAGCATGGTCGGGATGCTGCTGATGCGAAACTGCGCAGCCGTTTGCGGATTCTCGTCTACGTTGAGCTTGGCAATGATGTAGCGGCCATTGGATTCCGCTGCCAACTGGTCCAGCATGGGCGCGATCATCCGGCAAGGCCCGCACCACTCGGCCCAACAGTCAATCAAAAGCGGACGCTCTCCCGCCTGCGAGACCTCCTGCGCGAAGGTCGCGTCCGTTAAGATTCGCGGCTTGCCGCTCTCGGCTGCGCCAGAAGCCTCAAGCGCCGCGCCGCACCTGCCGCAGACGGGCCTTCGCCGCTCCGCCGCCGCACGCTCGTCCACACGATTCTTCGCACCGCATCGCGCGCAAGTCACGATCATGGCCCTGCCTCCTTAACTTTTATCTGCGCACGGAATCATAAACGTCTTTCATCGCGAAAGTTTTGCAAAAAGCGAGCGATAAATAGAGAGGCTCTCTTCAAATCTTTGCTGAGATACTCGGACTGAAAAATTCCACTTTTCATCCGAACCATTGGACGCTCTTGATGGCTCGCTGTCTAGCGGTCTATCACCCTTCAACAGTTTCATAGTAAGATGCACGCGTCCCGGAACTCTTCCCGAAAAATTAAAAGCAGAAGGATGACTTTGCAGCTATGCGACGCATTCGCTTACACGTTGCCGTACAGGCAGTCTTTGTCTTGACGCTGCTCTTGCAGATTCCCGCAATCGCGCAGAACACTGGCGCGGCTGCAAGCAACCAGCCGGACCTCAGCTACAGCGTTTCGATGCCGAAGCCTTACACGCATCTGCTACAGGTAGAGATGCGCGTGCGCCGCGCAGCAGGCAACGCGCCGCAGCAGGTTGATCTCATCATGCCTGTCTGGACGCCAGGCTCTTATCTCGTGCGTGAGTTCGAGCGACACGTGCAGGACTTTGAAGCGAAGGAGACGGCGGGACGCTCGCTCTCCTGGACCAAGATTAACAAGAACACCTGGCGCGTCGAGACTGGAGGCGCGCGCGATTTGACGGTCACTTACAGCGTCTACGCCAACGAGCTGACGGTGCGCACGAACGAGCTGAATTCGGACCACGCCTTCTGGAATAACGCCGCGCTCCTGATGTACCCGGACGGAAATCTGCAAGCGCCCTCAACGCTGCGCATAGAGCCGCCCGTCGGCTGGAAGATTGCGACGGGGCTACCGCCCGCGCCCAACCAGAAGAACACTTTTCGCGCCGAGAGCTTCGATATTCTTTACGACTCGCCGGTCGAGGTCAGCAATTTCAAGACGCTCGCGTTTGAAGTCAAGGGCGTGCCGCATCGCATCGTCATTGACGGCGAGGGGAATTACGACCCTGAGCGCATGCAGCGCGATGTGAAAAAAATAGTCGAGGCCGCGACAAATTTGATGGGCGAGATTCCTTATCGCGATTACACCTTTATCCTGCATCTGCGCTCGACGGGAGGCGGCGGCCTTGAGCATCTGAACTCGACCGCGCTCGGCTACCCGCGCTTCGGCTTTGGCACGGAGGCCGGCTATCGCGGCTTTCTCACGCTCGTCGCGCACGAATACTTCCACCTCTGGAACGTCAAGCGGATTCGCCCCGACGCGCTTGGTCCATTCGACTATACGCGCGAGAACTACACCAGGCTCCTCTGGGTTGCCGAAGGCATCACGAGCTATTACGAGAACATCATCGTGCGCCGCGCCGGTCTCATCTCCGAAAAAGAGTTTCTGAGCGCCTTTGCAGACTCCTTCAGGGATTTACAGAATACGCCGGGCCGTCTTGAGATGAGCGTCGAGGATGCCAGCTTTGATGCCTGGATCAAGTATTACAGACCGGACGAAAACTCGGTCAACTCGCAAATCTCTTATTACGACAAGGGCGCTATTCTGGGCCTCCTGCTGGACCTGGAGATACGCCGCCGCTCGAACGGCGCTAAATCCCTTGACGACGTGATGCGTTATCTCTACACGGAACATTTCAAGAAGAATCGCAACTACACGCCTGAAGATTTCCAGCGCGCGGCGGAATTGATGGCCGGAGCGAGCCTGGACCAGTTCTTTTCTCGCTACGTGCGCGGGCGCGAAGAGCTGGACTACAACGCCTCGCTCGAAGCCGTCGGGCTGCGTCTCAATACCGTTCTGCCGGACGCACCCCTCAAGCCTTATCTGGGCGCCGAGCTGAACCAGAGCGGCGACCGCCTGAACGTGAGCCGCGTCTACGCCGGCGGGCCTGCCTACGAACAGGGACTCAATACCAACGACCAGGTTGTGGCCCTCGACGGGATGCGCGTCACGCGCGACACCTTCAACGCGCGCCTCTCCGAGAAGAAACCCGGCGACACGGCACGCCTGGCCATCTTTCGCTTTGATGACCTGCGCACGCTGGACATCAAGCTCGGCGGGCGAGCCGACCCTAACTATCGCATCCTCGCCGTCGCGCAGCCGACAGCCGACCAGTCGCGCCTTTATCAAGGCTGGCTCGGCGGGCCGCTCGAAAAGCAAAAGTAAATTACGCTTTAGTCATCACTCGTTATTCGTCAAAGCGTGAACGCTTCAATCGTCAGTAGATAAATTGCTTTTTCCATTTGCGATTGAAGCGTTCACGCGTTTATGCCCTGATGACAAAGAAAGATTTCACGGGCGAGGTCATCAGCGCGGACGGCGGGCAGGGTCTACAGCCGCTCAAGTCTACATTCCGCCTCAAGCCTTTGTGTTATCATTCGGCAGGCGCGCGAGAGGCGCTGACGGCGCAGTTAAATCGAGGAAATATGTCCGTTCAAATTGCGCAGAGCCACTGCTTATTTTCAGATTGAGATGGAAAATTATCAGGACATCAGGCTCACGATTGAAGACCGCGTGGGAAGGATTACGCTGGCGCGCGCGCCGCTCAACGTTTTCAATATCTCGATGATGCGCGAGATAGGCCGTGCGGTCTCAAGCTGCATGGCGGAGCGCGAGATGGTGGCGATTCTCTTTGAGGCCGCGCCGGACACGCGCGCCTTTAGCGCGGGCGTGGCCGTCGAAGAGCATGTTGAAGAGACTATCTACCAGATGCTCGATTCGTTTCACGCCATCTTTCGCGCGCTGGAGCAGGCGGCCAAGCCTGTCATCGCCGTGGTTGACGGGGCGGCGCTCGGCGGCGGCTGCGAGCTGGTCGCGGCCTGCGACATCGTCATCGCGAGCGACCGCGCGCGCTTCGGACAACCCGAAATCAAGCTCGGCGTCTTTCCGCCCATCGCGGCGGTCTTGCTGCCGCGTCTCATCGGCGACAAACGCGCGCGCGAATTGATGCTCACGGGCGAGCTGATTGACGCGCAGGAAGCTTTGCGTCTGGGCCTCGTCAATTATATCCTGCCGCGCGAGCACCTGGTCCAGAAAACGCAGGAAGTTTTAGGCAGGCTGCGCGAGCTTTCCGCCGCAGGGCTTGAGGCGACCAGGCGCGCGATAGACCTGGGGCGCGGCTTCTCTTTTGAAGAGACGCTCAAGAGCATAGAGGATATGTATCTCAACGAGTTAATGAAAACCGAAGACGCCCATGAAGGCATACGCGCTTTTATGGCGAAGAGAAAGCCTGCCTGGCGTCATCGCTAAAGAACAAGGGGCTGGACCAGAACTGTAGATAACGCAAGCGCACGCGCAGCTCATCGTTCATCTTGATGATTGGTTTTTCAGAGGCACGCATGAAGTCATGGCTCGATAAGATGTTCGCGGCAAGGCTCAGGGGCTTACTCTCGCTCCTGCTCGTCGGCGCGCTGCTTTCGGCGCTGGCCGCGCAGCCGTCCGTCTTTGCTCAGGGTCAGCCGGACGAGAGAACCGGGTCGCACTCCGCGCGTCTCCCGCTCGCGCTTGAGATGGTCGAGCGCGCGATGAGCGCAGCCTGCTTCGAGCGCAAGACTGACCCGCTGGGGAGCGTGCCGATTGACGAGATGCAGGCGCGCCCCTCTCTGCCTCTGGCCCACCCGGACGCCATCGCCGGAAGCAAGCGTGCGGAGCGGCTGTTGCCTGCTGCCAGAGAGTTGACGGTCGCGGCTTTGCGCAAGCTGGCAGATGAGTACAAGCTGGATGAGAGGCGGCTGCGCTCCTCGACCGCGCGCGTTCGCGCCGTCTGGGAGATAGACCCGGATATGGACCTGCGCGATAACGCTTCGGTCGCCATGCGTACCCCTCACACCATACACTTCGGGACGATCTTTCTGGCCGGACTGCGTTCTGATGAAGGCATGGTCAGCGTCCTGGCCCACGAGATTACACACATCGCTGACGGCAAGGAGGATGCCCTTCATCCTCTTTTTCGTGCGATTGGCCGGAGGGCTTCAATCCTGACTGGGATGCGCATCAGCGGCCAGCGCGCGGAGGAGTTGACCTGCGACCTGATTGGCGAGATGGTCGCGCGCGCCTACATCGAGCGCAACCCGAACAAAGAGCCTCTGACGCGACGCATGGCACGCTCCATCGAACACAACTGCGTGGACGAGGACGACACGGACGATGACCACCTCTCGCCGCGCAACACCATGCGCGCCCTTTTCGCGCTGGACCCATCGCTCGCACGCGATGTGAGCGGCGGTCTCATCGTCTCGACTCCCGAGCCTGCGAGAAGCCAGTAGGCAAGTTCGAGTGCTTGCCGGGCATCAAAGAGCCTCGCGCGCATAAATGAAAAAGAAAGAGGCGCTGGTGGACCAAAGTCCGCGAGCGCCTCTTTCATTTATCTTGAGAGCCAGGCTTTAGCTGGCGATGTCTGTCGAGAGAGCGGAAGAGTCTGCCGGCGTGTCCGAGACGGGCTGCATCCCGGCTGTGTCGAGCGGCTTGTCTTCCGTGCGCGTGTCGTCGCGCTGCCGTTTATCCTGCGCGGCCTTGAGCTGTAACATCTTGCAGCTTCCTTCAAAGACAGCGCCCTGCTCTATGACGAGCGAAGGTGTCTGTATATTGCCGTGGACTTTGGCCGCGCGGCCCAGTTCCAGTTTCTGGCTGGCTATGATGTCGCCGTTGACCGCGCCGTGAATGACAGCGATAGCGACTTCTATATTGGCGTCAACCTGCCCGTTGTTGCCGACGATAAGCGTGCCGCCGTCCGAGACGACGCGGCCCGAAAGATGCCCGTCAACGCGCAGCATGCCTTTAAAGGATGCCTCGCCCGTGAGCGTTGTGCTGTTGCCGACAAAGCCGCTCAGGATGCCGTCCTTGATGTCGCGCGCCAGGGATTCGCTCTCCGTGACGGCGCGCGAGGCGGCGCTGCTGTCGCCTGCGCTGGCCTGCGCGGTGGCGGCGGGCTGCTGGTAGGGCGTATAGCTGCTGCGCTGTGCGTTATAGGCGTTTGCCGAATTGTCCGCAGTCTGTTCGGGCGTCTCCGTCGGTTGTTCTTTTGGATTCTTTCCCATTCTGAGCATAGCAAATTCTCCCTTATCGATTTCCGCAGGATGATGAACTCACAGGCGATGGCTCTCACCGTTTCCGAGACGGCTCACTGCAAACGCACTGTATCAGGGGCAAGTGAAAGGCCGGTCGCGGGCGCTTTACGCCAGCCGGAGCCTGTATTGGCGCTCTTTCAGCCGGATAAACACTTTCAAAGAAAGCACCTCATGATAAAGAAAGCGGGCCAGCCTGTCCAGATAATTTTGGATTGCCATCGTATCAGGGCCAAAGATTGAAGACGGAAAAGGCTCTCGCCAGCAGATTCCTTCTGACGCCTGCGCCCTGTCGTTGATGCCCGCCGCTTCCCTGGTCGCTATCGGTTGTCAACTTCGTGCCGGGCATGGCATCCTGATGTTTCGAGAGAGAGAGAAGAGGACTACTCAAAGGGAAGATTTCGAGAACAGATGTTTGCCGAGAGCAAGATTAAAACTAAGCTGCTGCGGCGCATGGGCGAGGCCATCAAGGATTTCAAGATGATCGAAGATGGCGACCGCGTGATGGTCTGCCTGTCGGGCGGCAAGGACAGCTACACCATGCTGGACCTGCTGCTGGACGTGCAAAAACGCGCGCCCGTTCGATTCGAGCTGCTGGTCGTCAATCTGGACCAGAAGCAGCCCAACTTTCCCGCGCACGTCCTGCCCGAATACTTGAGCGGCCTTGGCGTGCCCTTCCGCATCATCGAGCGCGATACCTACTCGGTCGTCAAACGACTGGTCCCTGAAGGCAAGACCTATTGCTCGGTCTGCTCACGCCTCCGGCGCGGCATTCTTTATCAAACGGCGGTCGAGGAAGGCTGCACCAAGATTGCCCTCGGCCATCACGCCGACGACATCATAGAGACATTTCTGCTCAACCTCTTTTACGTCGGCACGCTCAAGGCCATGCCGCCCGTCCTGCGCTCGGACGACGGGCGCAACACCATCATCCGCCCGCTCGCTTACTGCCGCGAGGCGGACATCCGGGAGTTTGTCGCCGAAAAGAGTTTCCCGATTATTCCCTGCGACCTCTGCGGCTCGCAATCGAACCTCAAGCGCTCGCGCGTCAAACGATTGCTCGCAGAGCTTGAAGAGGAGATTCCGAACATACGCAGCTCTATGATGACGGCGCTCGGCAACATAGCCCTTTCACACCTGCTTGACACGAACCTTTTCGACTTCAAGAACCTCCAATCCGGCACGGGCAATATAGAAACCGAGCTTGACTCAGCTCTCGGCCACACGGATGCAGACACGGAGCCTGCGCTGGTTTCGCTGGTCTAAGGAAATTAGCCGCAGCGACGCAGAGTTCCTCTTTCGTATTTTCTGAGATGGCTGCTACCAAGAAAAAACTTGAGCTGGACCTGAGCGCTTTTCCGCCGGGCGCTGTTCATCACTACGGGACGCAGTTGTGCCTGGCCTGCATCTTCGACATCTTCACGACGCAACTCGGTCTGGCTCCGCGCACGGCCTATTCGGAGATTAAGCGTTATGCGCCGAGCGTGCTTGAATTGACGGCGCGCGAGCCTCAGCGGCCATTTTTCCAGAGCGAGGAGAAGCACCCGCGTTGTCCCTTTTGTGACGCCGCGCGGCGCTGGCACGCGCGCCTTGACACATACCGCATCACGGGCGGCAAGGCGACGGATGCGGCGCGGCGCGCTTTCCTCAAATCGCTCCCGAAACCGGAAGAGCAATTCCACCTCATAGAAGAGAAGGCTGAGCGGCAGGCGCTCCTCTTCGAGTGGCTGGATAGGCTCGGGCGAGACCTGGATTTTGAAGACGACTCGTGGCTGCTCATCGTCACGCGCGCGTTTCTGGAACGCAGGGAGCCTAAGACGGATTGGACCGAAGTCTTTGAAGGCGTGCGTGCGCTGCGTCGCTCTTCGCGTCTGGACGAAGGATGGGAGCGCGACGGCTCGCGTCTCTTTCTCGCGCCGACGCTTTACGACGACGCGCTACTGGTCCAGTATCTCGTCAGCCGCTCGCACAAGCATGGTGGCCGCACGCTCGAAGGCCGCCTGACGCTGGTTGAGCTGGTGCGCCGCATGCGTTACGGCGGCCATCTGGACGCGCAGGGGATTACAGAGCGCGACCAGTTCGAGGTGCTCGAAAAGCTGGTCGCGCATCTGACGGGCGGCGAGGGCGCAGTCAAGCTCTACTACATCGTGGACCGGCGTGATTTTCTAGACAAGGTGAAGACCGTTTACGCGCGTTACGCGGCCTAAGCCGTGACCAACTCAAGAGCTTTGCGCAAAGCAACCTGAGCTTGATGGAGGTGCAGGCGAGGCTCTCTAAGCTTCCGCCTTTGTCTGCGGCGCGGGTTGCAGGCCGAGGTCTTCGGCCACCAGCGAGTAGAGCACGCCGTTGTGCTCTCGCTCTCGCAGAAAGAGTCCTTTGCGCAAGACGCCTTCGAGATAAGCTCCGGCCTTTTCCGCGACACGCTGGCTGGCCCTGTTTTCGACGGCGGCGACAATCTCTATACGCTGCAACCCAAGCTCTTCAAAACCGAAGCGCGCAGCCAGCAGCGCCGCCGCGACGGCCACGCCGCGCCCTCTCCGACTGGTCCTCACCCAGTAGCCCAGATTGGCGAACCTGTGTAAGCGATTGATGAGACTGAGGCCCACTCCGCCGAGCACCTCTCCGGTCAAGGCATCCGTGATGAGAAAGCCGTAACCCTCTCCCCTGTCCCAGTGTTCGGGCTGCGCTTTGATAAACTCCTCCGTCTCTTCAATCGCATAATCCGCGTGACACCAGGGCATCCAGGGCGAAAGCTCGGGGATTGATTCGCGCACGGCTTCAAAGAGAGCCGGAATATCTTCCGCGCGATGCCGCCTGATGAGAATCCGACCGTCCGATAGCTCTGTTCTCATGATTAACAATTGACCTCTTCTCAAGCGCAGGCTAAACGGCGCGCACGGCTGACGAAGGGCCTGTGGGCTGGTCCTTCCTGGCAGGCTCGCGGTGATAACGATGCGTCACGGGGCGGCGGCGTCCGATGCCTATGGCGTGTCTTGAGATGATGAGGGTGGGCGGCAACTGCCGGCGCTTGAATTCGTTGGCGGGCGATTCGACGCGATTGAGCAAGGTATAAACCATCTCCGCGTCATGCCCCGCCGCGATAATCTCTTCGGGCGTCGCCTTCTGCTCGAAGTAGAGTTGGAGGATAGGGTCAATCTTATCGTAGGGCGGGAGTGTTTGTTCGTCGTACTGGCCCGGCGCCAGCTCTGCGGAAGGGCGCTTGTCTATAATCTCGCGCGGAATCAGCTCGCTCATCTCGTTAAAGTGGCGGGCGAGCGCGTAGACTTCAGTCTTGAGTAGATCGCCGAGGACAGCTAGGCCGCCGTTGGTGTCGCCGTAGAGCGTGCAGTAGCCCAGGGCCAGCTCGGATTTGTTTCCGGTCGAGAGCAGGAGTCGCCCATCCTTGTTCGAGATGGACATCAGTATATTACCGCGCAGGCGCGATTGCAGATTCTCAGCCGCGAGCGAAGACCCGCCGCTCGAAGGCTTGACCAGATCAAGCTCTGCGGCAAGCACATTGAAGGCATCCGTAATCGGATGCTCTATGACTTTCATCCCGAGGTTACGCGCGAGCGCGACCGAATCGTCTATGCTCCCGCGCGAAGAATAGGGCGAGGGCATCATCACGCCGAGCACGTTCTGCGGGCCGACGGCCTCGCAGGCCAGCGCCGCGACGACAGCCGAATCAATCCCGCCTGAGAGTCCCAAGAGGACGGTCGTGAAACGGTTCTTGCGCGCGTAGTCGTGTATCCCTAAGACCAGAGCGCGGCGCACCGTCTCTATATCATTGCCCGGCAGACAGTAGCCATCAGCGACGCCGCAATCCAGGTCAACGGTCCCGAAGAACTCTTCAAAGGGCGGCGCTTGCAGGATAATCTCTCCCTTACAATCCGCGATGATGCTCGCGCCGTCGAAGATGATGCCGTCGTTGCCGCCGACGAGGTTGACGAAGACAATCGGCAGCCCTGCGGCCCTGGCTCTGTGCGAGACCATCTTGCAGCGCTGGCCCATCTTGCTCTTGTTGAAGGGCGAAGCATTGATCGAGACCATCAGGCTGGCGCCCATCTGTATAAGTTCGTCGGCAGGGTCGTTCGGGTAGAGTCGCTCTTTCCAGAAAGTCTTGTCGTTCCACATGTCCTCGCAGACCGTGACGCCGAGCGCCGCGCCCGGCAACTGGAAGAGCCGCCGCGCTCTTGCAGGCTCGAAATAGCGCGGGTCGTCGAAGACGTCGTATTCGGGAAGCAGAGTCTTGTCTTCAAAGCCTAGCAGTTGGCGGTTGCGAATGACGGCGGCGGAGTTAAAGAGCCTGCGGCCAAGCGGCTCGTCGTTGGGCCTGACGGTGCCGATGACAGCCGTTATTCCTTCGGTCGCCTCTATGATTTTTTCAAGCGGGGCGAGCGCGCCGCGTATCACGTCGCGGTCCTGAAACCAGTCGAAAGACATATAGCCCTGGACCGCCACTTCGGGTAGCACCAGAAGGTCCGAAGCCGCCCGCTTGGCCTGTTCTATGGCGTGCAGGATGCTCGCAGTATTGCCTTCGTAATCGCCGTTGGTCGTATTGATCTGTCCGATGGTGACTCGCATGGCTTGATTCTAACACTGGCCCGCCCGCCCGCCGAACCGTGGAAGCACTATGATGAGAGCTTGGAACTGAAGGCGACTAAAATTTGCCGTAGAGTTTGCGCGTTACTTGAAACCTTTAATCAGCACGATGTCCTTGCTGCCCGTCGAGCGTAAAAGCCCCTGCGAGACGGAACGCTCAATCCCCGCATCTGCATCCACGCGCTGCTTGAGCCTTTGCAACTCCGTGTCGAGCGCGCGATAGACCTCGCCCACCCCGCCCGCACCGAGGAGGTTCTGAATCTCGTAACGCTCAAGACGCGTTCCTGGATGAAGATTCATGTCGGCTGCACAAATGGGACTGTGCATAGAGCTTTAAGATAAGGCCCAGGCCTTCTAAAACGAACTTGAAGAGAAGGGAACTCCGAAAGCATGAGATGAACGCGACAGAGAGCATCAGTGATGAGAGACAGACAATAGCTTCTCCTTTATCGCTTTTCCTTCATCGCTCACGGCTTTGTCGTTGATCCCTCATCGCCGACGCTTTATCTTTTCCTTCCGTGCCCGCCGCCGCCGGGTGTTTCGATGCGCACGCGGTCGCCTGCCTGGAGCTGCCAGCTTCCTTTTGAAGCGATGCGGCGCGGCTCTCCTTGATGAATAATCGCATCCGCTCCGACGAGTCCGTCTTCGCCTTCCTCTAGTCCGTAGGGCGCGCGCTTTCTTCTATCCGCCAGCAGAGACATACGCGCGGGCACGAGCGTTTCTATCTCGCGTATGATTCCGTCGCCTCCCGCGTGCCGGCCCGCGCCGCCCGAACCTTCGAGTATGCGGTACTCCGTCACGCGCAAAGGATAGGCATATTCCAGAGCTTCGGCTGGCGTGTTGAGGCTGTTGGTCATGTGCGTGTGGACGGCGCTCATCCCGCTTTGCGAGGGACGCGCGCCCATCCCGCCCGCGACGGTCTCGTAGTAAGCGAACTCCGCGCCCGTGCGCGGGTCTATCCCGCCGATGGTCAGGTTGTTCATAGTGCCCTGGCTCGCCGCAGGAATCCTCTCCGGCAGAGCGCGGGCCAGTGCTTTAAAGAGTGCATCAACGATGCGCTGAGAGGTCTCTACGTTTCCGCCCGCGACAGCCGCCGGAGGCAGAGCGTTGACGATTGTCCCGCGCGGTGCGATGACCTCTATCGGCTCCAGCAGACCTGCGCTCGCAGGCACTTCAACAGCGCCGACCAGACAGCGAAAAACATAAGAGACAGCCGAGACCGTAATCGCTTCGACGGCGTTGATTGGACCAGCGACCTGTGGCGCGCTGCCTGTAAAATCCACGCGCGCACGCTCGCCCTTAATCTCTACGCGCACGCGAATCCCGACCTCCTGCTCCGTCACGCCGTCGTCGTCCAGCGCGTCCTCGCCCTCGTACACGCCATCTGGAATCGAAGCAATCGCACGCCGCATCAGTCGCGAAGAATAGGCTATCAGATGCGAAGCATAGAGCAGCGCATCATCTGCGCCGCGCCGTTCAAGAATTTCCAGCAGCCGCGCCGCTCCCGTCTTGAGTGAGCCTATCTGCGCCTCGAAATCCGCGCGCCGTTCCGCCGACCCCCGCACGTTCGCCAGCAGCAGCCGCATCATCTCCTGGTCCACCTCTCCGCCGCGCACCAGACGCACAGGCGGAATCCGCAACCCCTCTCCATACACATCCGCCGCCAGCCCCATAGACCCCGGCGCTGCCCCGCCGATGTCAGCATGATGCGCGCGATTGGCAACGTAAAAGAGTGGACCAGGACTGGACGACAGGGGTTGGCGATGAAGCGAGAGCGATTGTCGATGAGATGATAACGATTGGTCCGGAGAGTTTTGGGATTGGCCGGAAGACTTTCGTCGCCTGTTCTTTTCTAATCCCAAACCCTCAATCCCTGCACTCTCTTCAAAGACTCCTGCGACGAGCGTCACATCCGGCAGATGCGTGCCGCCAGCAAAGGGGTCGTTGAGGACGACCACCTCGCCGGGCGCGACACTGATTGCGCTGAGCGCGGCGGCGACGGCCATCGGCATAGAGCCTAGATGAACCGGCATGTGGTCGCCCTGCGCGATGACACGGCCCGCGGCATCGAAGACGGCGCAGGAATAGTCGCGTCGCTCCTTGATATTGGGAGAGAAGGCCGTGCGCCTGAGCGCAATCCCCATCTCTTCGGCGACGGAAGTGTAGAGAGCGCGGTAAATCTCCAGCGTGGCCGGGTCAAAGCTCCGACCCCTCTGCTGCCGCGCTCCTTTGCTGTGCGCCGCATCTCGCCGCGCAAGTTTACGCGGCGGCCCCTCCTCTCGGCCCGCGCGCGAGCCGCTCGTCTTCTTAGATTGCGTCCCCCGATCAGTTTTCATGGCTCGATGATGAGATTCCCGTACTGGTCCACTTCCGCGTTCGCGCCGTGTGGAATCAACGTCGTCGAAGAGTATTCGGTGACGATACAGGGCGTGCGCAGTCGAGCGCCCGCCGCCAGCTCTTCGCGTTGATAAACGGCTGTACGCGCTGTGCCGTCCGCAAACTGGACCAACGCTTGATCGTGCGGTCGCGCTTTTGCACGCTTGCCGGATGCACGCCGCGCGGCGCGTTCCATCTTCAGCTTTTCCACCAACCCGACGGAGCGTAGCCGCGCGCTGACAATCTCGACAGGGTTAGCTTCCTGCGCATAACCGTAACGCGCGCGATGTGCGCGATGAAAGCTGCGCGACAGGTCGCCGCGCGTCCACTCGATTGACAGCTCGAATGATTGCCCCTTGTAGCGGGCGGCCAGCAATCTTTCATGCCGCTGCCTCGTCTCCTCGAAGCCTTCGCGTCGCAATGCTGCGCGGGCCATCCTCTCCATCTCGCGGAAAGCGCGTTCGAGCGCGGCGAGATTATCCTTTGTGTCTTCGAGCATCACCGTGCGACTCCAATCCTTGACCACGTTTGAGGCGAGCGCGCCGAGCGCGGAGAGAGCGCCCGCCTGTGTCGGAGCGATGACGCGGGGAATGCCGAGGGCGCGCGCCAACTCAACCGCATGGAGTCCGCCCGCGCCGCCGAAGGGCAGCAGCGCAAACTCGCGCGGGTCGTGGCCGCGCTCGACGGAGATAACGCGCAGAGCGCGCTCCATCCCGGTGTTGACCACGGTGATGACGCCGAGCGCGGCCTGCTTTAAGCTGACACGCCGTTCTGCGGCAAGGCTCATCTCGCGCGCCAGTTGGTCCAGAGCCTCGCGCGCCCTCTCTTCATCAAGATTGAATTCTCCGCCGAGGAGTCCTCTGCCGCCGAAGCGTCCGAGGACCAGGTTGGCATCCGTAACGGTCGGGAGGAGCGAGCGCCCGTAACAGGCGGGGCCTGGATCAGCGCCAGCCGATTCTGGTCCAACGCGCAAGGAGCCTCCCGCGTCCACGCGCGCAATCGAGCCGCCGCCAGCCCCGACCGTGTGTATGTCCATCATCGGAATCGCGACCGGCAGCCCGGCTACAATCGCCTCGCTCGTCATACGCATCCCGCGCCGGTCGCAGAGCGCGACATCGGTCGAAGTGCCGCCCATGTCGAAGGTGATGATGTTTTCGAGACCCGCGCTTTTGGCTGCGCGCAAAGCTCCAACGACGCCGCCCGCTGGTCCAGAAAGAATCGTCCGCACAGGCTCGCTCGCGGCCACGCTCGCTGAGACGCTCCCGCCCGAAGACTGCATTACACGCAGGGTGGGCGCTTGAGCCTTGAGGCGTTTGAGATATGTGCCCATGACGGGTTGGAGGCAGGCGTTGATCGTGACGGTCGAGGTCCGCTCGTACTCTCTATATTCCGGCAGAATCCTGTGCGAGATGGAGAGCGGCACGTCAAGCTCTTTGAGAGCCTCTGCGATGCGAAGCTCATGCGTTGGATTAGCAAATGAGAAGAGGAGCGAGACGGCAATCGCTTCCACACGCGCACCCTTCAAATTCTGGACCAGCCGCGCAAGTTCTTCATCATCCAGCGCAGAGAGAATCTCTCCCGTCGCGCTGACGCGCTCGCTGAGGCCCAGTCGCAATTCCCGCGGCACGAGCGGCGCGGGCCTCTCGGCGTCGAGATCATAAAGCGAGGGCCGCGCCTGCCGCCCGATGGCAAGCACGTCTTCAAAGCCCGCGGTCGTGACGAGCGCGATCCGCGCCCCGCGCCGCTCAAGCAGCGCGTTTGTGCCAACGGTCGTGCCGTGTATGACTTCAAGGTCGCGCACGCGCCTCTCTGTCTCGCGCGCGATGCGCCTGAGTCCTTCCGTGATTGCCAGCGACGGGTCTTCGGGCGTCGAAGCCAGCTTGAAGAGACTGAGAGAAGCGCCCGCCTGAAAGACGAAATCCGTAAACGTGCCGCCCGTGTCCACACCCACACGGACGCGCCTTGTCGCCTCTTTTTTTCGCTTTGTCACAAGGTTTTCAGAAGCTAAGCAGGGTTCGTTTTAAAACCGTGAAAGCAACGCCAGAGAGGGAAAGGAGCAGCCAGCCAGGGTTGTATCTTCAGCCGATGCTGGACCAGCAGCCGCTCTTGTGTGAGCGTCTGGCCGCGTCCAGCACAAGCTGTATGCGATAGCCGTCCTCGAAGGTCGCGGCGTCTTCCACAGTGCTGTGGCCTTCCTGTAAAGCTCTGATGATGAGCTGCGCAAAGGCCGTGAAGCCGCGCGACCAGCCGCCTTCAATCATTCCGGGCGCAAGCTCGCCGGAATCTGTTTCCACTTGTCTCCACACGCCCTCGCTCGCGCTTGATTGAAACAACTGGCCGTCTCTTTCGACCATCAGCGCGCCATTCGTGCCGAAGACTTGAAGCGTATTCTCGACCCCGCCCGATTCGACCATAGACATGGAGGCGGTCGCGGTCGCGCTCTGGACCAGTTCGCTGTCATTAAAACGCAGCAACAGGTTGGCCTCGTCATCCGTCGTCACGGGAAGCCTTTCACCTGTCTCCCGCTTCGTGCGTTCGCGGAAGTGCGTCGAGAGATGGCAGAAGACCTGAGAGACTTCCGAGCCGAGCAGCCAGCGGAAAGCATCAATGGCGTGCGAGCCAATCGCGCCCAGCGCGCCGCCGCCCGCGCCCTCGTCGGACCACCAGTCCCAGGGCCGCTCAGGGTCTGCGCGCGAATCCGTGCGAAAGATATGCTTGGCATGAAGCACCCGGCCTATCTCGCCGCGCCTGAGCAGCTCGCGCATCCGGCGTCTGCCCGCCAGGAAACGCAGCTCGTGGTCTATCAAAGCGAACGCGCCTTTCTCTCGCGCTGCACGGCGCATACGGTCAGCTTCGTCCGCATTCATCGCCATGGGCTTTTCGCAGAGCACGGCCTTACCCGCATCGAGCGCCGCCAGCGCCATCTCCATGTGGAGCGAGGGCGGCGTGACGATGCTCACGAGGTCAATCTCCTTGCTCGCAATTATCTCTCGCCAATCATCTGCCACATGCTCTATGCCAAACTCACGCGCGACGCTCTCGGCGTGCTCACGATGCGCGCTGGCAATCGCCTGGACGCGCGCACCCGTGCAATACACAAAGCCTGGAATCTGCGTCGAGCGGGCAAACCCCGCGCCGATAATGCCTATCTTAATCGTCTCTTTCTTAGCCAATGATTTTACTCGCCTTCAACTTGAACGCCCGCGCTCCTTCTTCAGCGCGCGGCTATTCTAAATCAAACTGTGGAGGATGAGAACAGAGAGACCCGCGCACATGCTCTGGCATCCGAGTGGGTCTCGCGTGAAGTGTGGAAATTTTTGAGGTTGGGTTGATGCCCTCGCAGGGATTTGAACCCCGAACCAACGGATTATGCTTACCAGCTACGGCTTTCGCCGCGCTCCGTCAAAAGCGCCAACGGAGTTTGTGGTCTGGACTTTCTCTTCGCCTTAAGCGTCTGCCGTCAAGTCTCTACACCTTCCCCAACTGATGCGCGGGGCTTTGGCTCGGGATTACCCTGTCGCTTTCGCGATTTAGGCTTCCCCGAATTTGACAGATTCTACAAGCGCACCTCACACAACCATTCCGGGCTGACGCGGGAATCGAGCGTGATACGCTTGCAACCCAACTTTGAGAGACCTTATGAAAAAGTTTCTCTTTCCTCTTATTCAAGAGAGAATCAATCTTCACTTAGGTCTTTCAAAGAACTCTGAGTCCGCTGCTCTAACCATTGAGCTACGAGGGCATACTTTACATAAACGCACGGGTGATTATAAGGATGCAGCCGGAGAGCCGCAAGCGAGCCGAGCCTGTTTTGCGGCCATCACAAGTCGGTCAGGCGAGCACAGCCTTGATGATGAAAGATTCGCGCCTGGCCTTCCCGTCTCTAATTCTCCGGCGCGAGCAATGTTTCAATCTGGCGCAGGTGTCGTTCTTCGTGTACGCCTATGAAGGCGAGCCACTGGTAGAGATTGAGCGGGCCGAAGGCAGGATGCGGGTAGGTCACTGCGGAGAAGTCTGCGGCCTCCATGCGCGGCTGCAAATGGCGCAGCTCCTCGCGCGAGCCGCGCAGCCTCTTGAGCAGGTCAGCGAGCGCCACTCCGCCGCGCGGCCTGACCGCCTCCGGCGCTTCAAACTTCTGGTCCAGGCTGCGCGCTTCATACTCGTCCAGAGAAAACGGCTTCATCGCCGCTGGTCCATCCTGCTTGCCGGAGCCTGCCGACTCTGCTTTAAAGAGCATCACTCCCATCATCTTCGAGAGCCGCTCTTCAATCATCGCCAGATGCTCGACGATCTCCGCCACGGACCAGCCATCCGGCGACGAGCGAGCGCCTGCCTGTTCGTCATTCAACGTCTCGACGCGCCCGTAAATGCGCTCGCGCGTCCTGTCTATCGCCGCAAAGATTTCCGCTACGCTGTGATATGTCATTTGAGTGACTCCTAAATAGATGTCCTGGCCGAAGCGCGCTTTTGAGCCTGGCTCAGGGCTGTGGCCTGCGGCGTCAGATGCAGCAGATGCCAGCGCTGAAAGTTGTTGACGGGGTCTGTCGGATTGGTATTGACGAAAGCCGTCTTGACGTAGAGCGATTCGGGCTGTGGCCATGACAGTTGGACGATAGGATTAAAGGAGACGGGCGGATTGCCCGCCTTCTTCAAGTTCTTTTCGTCATAACCGGCAGAGGCGCTAAGGAGCGTCTCGCGCAGCGGGATGCGTGCGCTGGTCGGCGTCTCCGTGGCGGCATCGTAGAGACCGACGTCCGTCTCGAAGGCCGCCGCCACCTTTGAAGAATCCGGAGACCAGGCGGGAGGCGCGCCCGCTAACCCGTCATCCAGCAATCGCTCCTTGCCGTCAAGAGAGAGCAGTCGCGGTCTTCCGACGGGGAGCTTTTCGGCCTGCTCGCGCGTGTTCCACTCGCTCTCTTTACAGGCGAGCGCGGCCAGCGCATGGCTGTCAGGCGCCCAGGCGAGGTTAAAGTAGATGAGACCGTCGCGCGCGGTCAGCGGCCTCAAGTCGAACCCGTCCCGGTTGCAGATGTAGACCTGCTCGGTCTCATAGACAGGGACGGGGACGAAATTGGGAGCGACCGAAGTTGCCGGAGAAGGCATAGCGCCCGCCGCTTCGGGCAACTGGTCCGGCGGAGTCGGCTGCGGCTGCGGCTTAAAACTCTTGCGCCCGTTGAAGGTTATATGATTTCCATCCGGCGACCAGGCGACCGTCGCGCTCCCCCTGTCAATAATCAAATCGGGCGGGGTAATGTTTCGCAGAAAATTGCCGTCGGCTGAATACATGTCTATACGCAGCTCGCCGGGCCTGTCCTCGCCCGTCTCGTAGAGCGCCAGTGCACGCTGCCCGTCCGGCGATGAAATCGTGCGCACCAGCGCGTCTTCGGTCCGGCGCGAGTTGAAATCATTCTGGACGGTGGCAAGCTGCTGAGCCTCTTCGGCGGCAGCGTTCGGCGGGGCTTCGATGTCCGGCTCAAAGCGATAGGCCAGCCGCTGCGCAGGGACATCCATCAGCGAGCGCGGGCGCACGCTCTGTTTACTGCCGGTCCAGCGACAGCCCGCCGCGAGGATGAAAACGAAGAGTAGGATAAAGAGGTAAAGAGAGATACTTCGTCGCGCCCGCGCGTGGATAAAGAATGACACGGCGCTGAGCCGCGCCCTCATCTTCTCTTCCACGCGTCCCGAAGTATTCCCCTGCTCTGATTTGAATCTCATGTGAACCGTTGATGATAGGAAGCCGTATCAGCGATTGTCAACGAGCAGGCCGGATAACTTTTGACCCTGATGGGGCCGTGGTCCGGTCTCTCTTCTTTGTTTAGCTGACGAGTCAATTTGAAATTCGCGCGTCACCCTTTTGGTTTTATGACAGGCGGAATTGTTCTTCTTCTGCTAAACTCTAAAGAGCCTCGCAGGGCAGTTCATCAGACAGAAAAATCGCTCGGAAAGATTATGACTCAGCTTCATCAAAACGGAAATCAGGAGCGCGGCCTGAGAGTGGTCAAGGCGGCCTGTCCGCACGATTGCCCGGATACCTGCGCGATGCTCGTCACGGTCCGGGATGGTCAGGCCGTGCGCGTCGAGGGCGACCCCGCGCATCCCTTTACGCGCGGCTTCCTGTGTACCAAGGTCAATAACTATGAGCAGCGCACGCACAGTCCTGAACGCGTGCGCACCTGCCTGCGGCGCGTCGGTCCGAAAGGCGAGGGACGCTTCGAGCCTATCGGTTGGGAAGAAGCCCTGCGGGAGATTGCCGCACGCTTTACAGAGCTGGCCCAATCGAGCGAGGGCGCAGAAACCATCCTGCCTTACAGCTATTGCGGGACGATGGGACTGGTCCAGTCGCAGTCTATGGACAGGCGCTTCTTTTACCGTCTCGGCGCATCGCAGCTAGACCGCACGATCTGCGCTTCGGCGGGTGCGGCGGGCCTGGTGGCGACCGTCGGCGACAAGCTCGGGACAGACCCCGAGCGCTTCAGAGAGGCGCGGCTGATCCTGCTCTGGGGCACGAACACGATTACAGCCAACGTACACCTCTGGCCCGAAATCCTCGAAGCTAAAAAACGAGGCGCGCGCTTGATTGCCATAGACCCCAGGCGCACGCGCACGGCGGACCAGTGCGACGAGCACATACAGCTTCTGCCGGGGACGGACGCCGCGCTCGCGCTCGGGCTGATGCACGTCATCTTCGCGGAAGGGCTGGAAGACCGCGATTATCTTGAGAGGTATACGACTGGCGCGCGAGAATTACGCGCCAGGGTGCGCGAGTTTGCGCCCGCGCGTGTGGCGGACATCTGCGGCCTGGAAGCGGAAACAATCGTCCGGCTGGCGCGTCTTTATGCTCAAGAAAAACGCGCCGCGATACGCATCAACTACGGCTTGCAGCGGCACGCCGGCGGCGGGATGGCTGTACGCACGCTGGCCTGCCTGCCCGCTGTCACAGGAGCCTGGCGCGAGCCTGCGGGCGGCCTACTGCTTTCCACCAGCGGCGCTTTCCCGCTCAACTACCAGGCGCTCGAACGCCCCGACCTGATGCCGCGCCCCACGCCGCGCACGATCAATATGTCTGCGCTCGGCGATGCTCTACTCAAGATTGAAGACCCGCCGGTGCGCGCTCTTTATGTTTACAACTCGAACCCTGCGGCGGTCGCGCCCGACCAGTCGCAAGTGCTCGAAGGCTTAAAGCGCGAAGACCTCTTCACAGTGGTCCACGAACAGTTTATGACTGACACGACGGACTACGCGGATATAGTTCTTCCGGCCACCACGCAGCTTGAGCATTTCGACCTGCACAAGGCTTACGGCCACTTTTACCTGACGATTAACGAGCGCGCCATCGAGCCGCTCCACGAAGCCAGATGCAATACGGATGTCTTTCGCGCTCTGGCCGCGCATCTGGGTTTTACCGAAGAGTGTTTCAAGGACACGGATGAAGAGATTGCGAGGCAGGCTCTGGCTGTGGACCATTCAGCTCTCGAAGGCATCACGCTGGACCGATTGCGCGAGCACGGCTGGCTGCGCTTGAACCTGCCGGAAGAGTACGCGCCGTTTGCCGAAGGAAATTTCCCAACGCCCTCCGGCAAATGCGAGCTTTATTCGGAAGCCCTCGCGGCAGCCGGATTGCCAGCCGTGCCGGAGTTTATCCCGCCGCGCGAATCCAGGCAAAGCTCGCCCGCGCTGGCCCAGAAATATCCGCTCGCGCTGATTAGCCCTGCGGCGCACGCTTTTCTCAATTCGAGCTTTGCCAATCTCCCCAAGCAACTGCGGCAGGAGCTGCGCCCCTTTATAGAGATTCACCCGCAGGATGCGGAAGCGCGCGGTATCTCTGACGGCGAGATGGTCCGCGCCTACAACGAGCGCGGCTCGTGCGAGCTTTACGCCTCCGTCACGACGCGCGCACGCCCTGGCGTCGTCGTCTCCCCTTCGGTCTGGTGGAACAAGCTCTCGCCCGGCAATACAAACATCAACCAGCTCAGCTCGCAGGCGCTCACAGACATGGGCGGCGGCGCAACCTTTTACGATGCGTTGATAGAGATCGAAAAAGCAGAGACGAACCGGGGCGGCGCTTGAACGATGAAGGGAAAGCTATTGGACCACTGATTTATTGAACCCTCGAATCAGTGGTCCAATGAATCAATCTCTTCAGTTCATCCTTCATCATGCAGGCCGCGGCGTCCCCGCTTGCTTTCCACTCTTCTCCCTGATACATACAGAAGCATCCCCCGCGCGCTCTAAGGGGCGCGGCAAGAGCGCGGACGCTCGGACAACGCAAGATTTCATGCAAACTATATCCGGCTTAAATAGCCCGCCCTTCATCATGCTCAAACGGATTCGCGCCTTCGTCTGCCTGCTCGTCGCCTGCCTCTTTTATCCACAGCTCGCCCTGCGCGAAGCGGCTGGACAGAAGCCCGCGCAGCGCCCGCAGCAAACTCGCACACAGACACAAACGCGCGCGCTGGCCGCGCCGCGCCCCGTGCCTGAAGAGACCCTTTTGCGCATCCTCCGCGCCGAGGATGAGCGGCGCTGGGAATCTTCTGATATTGGTCCACTGCTTTTCGATAAGGATGCGCGCGTGCGCCGCAGGGCCGCGCTCGCGGCTGGACGCATAGGCGACGAGCGCGCAGTCGCCGCGCTGGTCGCTTTGCTTCAGAGCGACAGGGAGCAGGGCGTGCGCTCGATGGCGGCCTTTGCGCTCGGCGAGACGGAATCTACAGCGGGCGCAGAGGCGCTCATCTCGGCTCTCAGGCGCGAGAACGAAACGAGCGAAGTGCGCGCGCGCGCGGTCGAGGCTCTGGGAAAAATCGCCGCCGCGCTGCCCGAATCGGATGCAGGACGCGCTCGCGCGCTCGGTGAAGTCATCCTCGGCGTGCTCACGACAGAAGCTAGACGCGCGCCCTCGCCGAATCGTGAAGTTAGCTTGTCCGGACTGACGGCGGCCTTGCGTGCGCGGCCCGCGAACGCTGGTCCGGTGCTGGCCCTCTTTCTTTCTCAAACGGATGCGCGTCTGCGTGCGGATGCGGCGAACGCGCTGGCCCGTCTGCGCTCGAAAGATGTGACGGACAAGCTGCGCGCTTTGCTTAAAGATACGGACCCCGTGGTGCGAGCCAACGCGGCGCGTGCGCTCGGCGTGGCTGAAGAGAGGGGCGCGCTGGATGCGCTGGTCGAGCGTAGCATCGTTGATGCGGACGAGCGTGTGCGCGTCAGCAGTATACGCGCCCTCGGTTCGCTCAAGGATGCGCGCGCCGCAGCTCAGCTTCTGGACCGGGCCAACAAGCTCTTCTCGTTCTATAGAGCCTCGCGCAATGGCTCGCCCGCCATCAATCATCCGTCGCAGACAAACGAGCTGCTTGAGATTGCCACTGTGCTCGGTCGGCTGCTCGCCGGAACGGGCAACGCTGATGCGCTCACCTTCCTGCGCGACTTTCGCACGGCGGAAGAGATGACAGACCCTGAGATCGAGATTGCGCTGGCACGCATCTCGCCCGCGCTCTACCTGCGGGAAAAACCTTTTGACAAGAGCTTTGAGACGGCTGCGACGCGCGCCCTGCTCTTCAAAGATTGGAGGGCGGCTGCGAGCCTCTCGCAGGGCCTCGGCGAGATAAACGGCATGACGGCGGAGACTGCGGGCAACGGCATCATCAGTCTACAGGCTGACGCGCAGATGATCCTGCGCGCTTTGATTGAAGACAGGAATCTCCCCGCGCTCGCCCTGCCGGATGCTTTGCGCGCCTTTGCCGCGATTAAATCGGGCGACCCCGACGAACTCCTGCGCAAACAACTGAAGGCCCCGGATGTCATCGTCCGCGCCACAGCCGCAGAGCTTCTGGGCGAGCTTGCGCCGAGCGAGACGAATGCGCGCTCGCTCTCGGAGGCGCTCCCCTTAGCGATGCGCGATGAATTGAACGATGCGGCGCTGGCTATCCTCGATGCGCTCGCAAAGCAGAAGACGGACCTTGCCAACAATGCTATCAAGACGGCGCTCGACTCTGCGGACCACCTCGTGCGCCGCCGCGCCGTGAGCCTTTTGAAAGCCAACGGGGCGGGTGATTTCTCCGCGCGCATTGGCAACGTGACGACTCGCAACACTAACGCAGACTACCTACGCGGTCTGGCACGCGCAGGCAAACAGGTCCGCGCCGTCGTCAACACGGACAAGGGCGCTTTCACCCTGGAGCTGTTAGCCGAGGACGCGCCGCTCACTGTTGACAACTTCGTACAGCTTGCGCGCAGGGGCTACTTTAACAACATCACTTTTCATCGCGTCGTTCCCAACTTTGTGGTCCAGGGCGGCGACCCGCGCGGCGATGGCAACGGCGGGCCGGGCTACCAGATTCGCTGCGAGATAAACGAAGTGCCTTATGATCGCGGCGCGGTCGGGATGGCGCTCTCGGGCAAGGACACAGGCGGCTCGCAGTGGTTTGTCACGCATTCGCCGCAGCCTCATCTGAACGGTGGCTACACGGTCTTCGGGCGCGTCGTCGCGGGGATGGATGTGCTGGACCAGATTGCGCGCGGCGACCGTATTCGCAGCATCAGCATAACGGAAACGGCGCGCGGCGCATCAAAGCCCGAGGGCAAGCCCGCTTCCAGAAAAGAAGCGACGCGCGAGAAGACAGAGAAATCTTCCACGGGTACAGCCACGAAGAAGCGTACATAATTGAAACCTGCGAGCAAAAAGTTAAATCCCCTGCACATTGCCTACGGCCTTCGTGCTCTTTTCCTCATTGCGCTCGGCCTGCTCTCAAGCTTCGCCACGCCAGCGGCGCGGAAAACCCCAAACTCGAAAGCCTTCTCGAAAGCCTTGCCCGCACGCGTGGACGAAGAGCGTGCGCCCGTCAGTTATCGCATCAGCCTCAAGCTCGATTTCGATAGCCGCGCCTACACCGGCACGGAGCGCGTGCGCTGGACCAATCTCGACGACCGTTCGACCTCCACGCTCTTTTTTCATCTCTACTCGAACACGCGTCTCTCCGGAGCGCAGCGCAACGCGCAGCAGAGCGCGACCGCTGGCGAGGCTGCCAGCGTCTCCGATGGCGCTGCGACACAGGATGAGCCGCATCTGGAAGTCCTTGAAGTGCGCTCCAGTTCCGGCCAGTTGCTCCCTTATGCGCTTTATGATCAGGCGACCGTGTTGCGCGTCAGCCTGCGCGAGCCTGTCGCCGCGGGCGAGGCGACCGAGATCGAGATTAAGTTCAGGGGCAGCGTGCCGGAGGTTGATGCGGAAGAGACCACGCTTGGCGTGCATGTTCTTCAGCAGGTCGGCGCGGCCCTGAGGGGCGAGCGCGAGACGCGACGCGCGCGCGATCTCAATTTTCGTTGCCGTGGAGTGATGCTGCTCGGCACGGCTTATCCTGTGCTCGCCACGCGCGATGGCGATGACTGGCAGCGTAAAGTCGAGTTGAGCATAGGCGACCTGGCCTTTACAGATGTCTCCGATTACCACGTTTCGATTGATGCGCCGCCCGACGTGGCGGTCTTTACCTCCGCCGCCGCCGCTGGACCAGCGCTCTCGGCGGGCGTTGAGCCAAACGGCGTGCGCGAGTTTACCGGAGACAACTTGCGCGATTTCGCCATCCTTGCGGGGCGCTCGCTGCGCACGGAAGAGCGGCAGGTCGGCGAGACCAGCGTGCGCTCGATTTATATGGCGGAGCATGAAAAGATTGCGCGCCGCGTGCTCGCCATCGCGTCGGATGCGGCGCGCGTCTATGCTGCGCGCTTCGGGCCTTTGCCCTACAAGACCGTGAGCATCGTGGACGCGCCTCTGGTCGCGGGTCAGGGCAGCGCAGAGTTCGCCGGACTCGGCGCGATTGCCTCTGCCTTTTATGTTGATTTCGATTCGCCCGCGATGCGTAATCTGCCTGAGATCGTGCGTGAGCAGCGCGCCGCGCTCGAAGACAGTCTGGAATTTACCGTGGCCCACTCGGTCGCGCATCAATGGTGGGGCGGCGTCGTCGGAAACGACCCGGCGCGCGACCCCGTGCTCGACGAGGCGCTCGCCAACTGGTCCGCACTGCTTTATTACCAGGATGTGCGCGGCGAGGAGCGAGCGACCGTCGCTCTCAATGAGCAGTTGCGCGGCGTCTACAAAATCTATCGCACCTTCGGCGGCCAAGACATGGAAGCCACGCGCGATGCGCGCGACTATCGCAATGCCTTTCAGTACGCGGCCATCGTCGCCTGCAAGGGCGCGCTGATGTTCACGGTGCTACGCCGCCAGCTGGGCGACGAAAAATTCTTCGCCGCGATTAGAAATTACTATAAGTCGAACATGTTCGAGATTGTCGAGCTGGAAGACTTGCGCGCTCCCTTTATCGCCGAGGCCGCGCCACAACAGAAACGTGTCGTCGCACGCATCTTTAATCGCTGGCTCTCGAGCAAACGCGGCGACGAGGATGTCGCGCCACCGGACCCGCAGCTCGCAGCCGCGCTCGGCCTCAGCCCCAACCCTGGAAAGGGCGACCGCAACGCCTTCGCGCGTCTCGGCAAATTCTTCTGGCAGCAGATGACGCGCATCCGCTGATTTTCGGCCTCATGCATCTGCTAACTGCCACATTTAATTAACTTAACCAACTTTCCGCTCTGCCTCTAAAACCCTCTCCGGAACGATTCTGGGACGGGCGGCAATCTCCGTCGCAGCCAAAAGGCTCTCTTCTTCGGGATGTACATACCTTTCCGTCTGCTTCGTAGTGGAGTGTCCCATGAGTCGCGCGATCTTCTTCAGGTTGACATCTGCATCTCCCAAACGCGAGCCGTATTCGTGCCGGAGGTCGTGAAACCTCAAACCTGTAATCTCGGCCCTCTCGCATGAACGACGGAAAGCGCCGAGGACGTTCCCGCGGTCAAGCTTCTCTCCGTTCTGGTCCGTAAAGAGCAGGTCGCCTTTCGCTTCACGGCAGAGTTCTAAAAGAAGCTCGCGCACTTTCTGACTCACCGGATTACCTTCGGTCTTACGCTTATCTTTCTTCCACTTCGGGTTAATGACGAAGATTCGATTACGGGCAAAGTCTATTGCTGGCTTTGCCAGAGCAATCAATTCTCCCTGTCGAAACCCTGTCCATAAGGCGATCTGAATCATTGGCTTTAGATAGGCGTAATCGCTCTCGGCTCCGATTAGTAGTGCTTCCTCTTCTTCTTGAGAAATGCGCCGGCACGGCCCTTCTTCGGCGTCCAATCTCCTGACCCTGCTACACGGATTCTCCCTGATGAGCCGATGTTTTACTGCCAAAGAGAAGATGCCGGAAAGCGTGGTCAATTCGGAATTAACGGAACGTGGCTGTCTGGGCTTATCGCCCTTTACTCGTACCTTCAGCCTATCCCGTTTGAAGGTTTCAACCGCGAGGTGCGAAATCTGTCCGAGCGTGCGCCCCTGAAAGTAGTCACACAATATCTTCGTGTGAAGAGAATAGGTCTCCTGTGACCTGTTGTGTTGCTCTACGTGTGGCAAGTAAACCTCTTTGACGAACGTAGAAAACAACTGCTTCTTGTTTTTAATACCATAGACCCCATCGTGTACGTCCTGCCTTGCCTGCCGTTCGGCTTCCTCAGCCTGTTTTTTCGTGCGGGCTGTTTTTACGGTCTGCTTGTAAACTACCCCGTCAACATCGAATTTGAAGTAGTAGCTTCCGAGCCGGATTTCGCCCGTTTTCTTGTCTTTCCACTTACGCCTGTAAACTGGCATGCTGCCTCTCTTTCCGGGTTGCAGCCATCCTGAGAGACTGCCCGGATAGTAAACACTTAGCTGGCAAGTTTCAATCTTTTACGCTGCGCTTCCCGCTCGGTCCATTCGTCAACCTTCTCTCGCTTATAGCGAGGCTCGCCGCCTGCGTTCTGGACGGGAAACGGATTCTGGTCCATTGGGCGGGCGGACCATTCGGCTATACTTCGCTCCGACACGTTCAGATAGACGGCCACCTCTCTGCGCGTTAAGTAGGGCTTATGAGCAATCAGAACGTACTCGTTTACCTTCGTCTGCGTTTCTTCGTCAAGAACTGTCGCGGTGCGTTCGGGTGGCACGGGCTGTCTCTCATTCATTACATTTTGGATGTCCAGCTTTGCGCGCTCAAAAATGAGATCCAGCTTGCTTATTAAATTGTCTGTACTGCTCATGCTTCTCTCCCCCACTAACTAAAAGGGCCACAAATTATCTGTTGGTATTAGGCTTGTTTGGCTAACCACTCGGCTTCGTATCTGGGACTCAAGAAGCATTTGAAAACATTGTCCCAACCACATTCTTGACACCATTCTTCAAGGCCCTTACCATTACAGTTATCACAGCGTTCAAAAGCGTGGCCGTTGACTCCATCGTCGTCTTCCCAATAGCCGTCCTCGCATAGACCGCAGCATCGCCATGCCATTTGATTGCTGCATTTCGGGCAACTGCTCTCGCTGTATTCCCAGTCGCACATCTTCTCCCTCCCGTACCCCAAACTGGACCACTACTCGCCTTTCCAGTGGATAACATGACCATGAAAAGGCGTCCGACCCTTCCAGAACGCCGCCATATCAGTGAAGCTCTCAAAGCCATCGCGCCGCGCAAGACCCTCTCGCTCGCCGTCGTCGAGCTGGTTGCCGTCAATGAAGATGTCGCCTGAGTCAGAGATAGAGATGTCCTCGACCTTCACACACGGTCTCCGCATCAATAGTTGCGCCTGCTTGGTCCTGAGACCTGTGTACAGGTGAAGCATGTTGCCAGGCTTATCGGGATGCTTCCTGTATGCGCGGATTGTGTGCGTCTTTGCACCGGACAGGATGAATGGAACAAAACGCCGTTGGAAGTTGTATAGGCCCATTATGCCTCCCTATCCATCAATTATTTCAGGCCACTCTTCGCGCCGGTTGAACTTTGTCCTGGTCGCGCGGTCTATTTCGGCCAGTTGGTCCAAAAGTTGATTACTGAACGCGGTCTTGCTATCCAGCTCCCGCTTTAAGAATTGAACGCGCCCCTTGAGGTAGTTAATCCTGCTACGTTGGGCCAGTACCACTACAATTAGGCCGAGAATGATTAGTAACGCTATATCGTCCATCTCGCCTCCCATAAAGACGCTCAAGCTTTCTGAGCCTTCCATAGCAATCTGGTAATCTTTGATTGTGGTATCCACATCGGAGGACGTGAATCAATATCCTTTTGAGTCAATGGAGCATCAATACGTGGAGTCTCTCTATATTCCGCTTCTAACCTATCTCGTAACCCTTTGGCATCCTTGTATTGCCTACGAAAGCAGAGATATTGACCATCCCTGTAAATGCACCATGCGAAGAAAAGACGATCAGGCGGCATCCTGTATTTGATTGTGACTCTCATTGCTGGCCTCCAATCATCCCCTGATACTTCTCTCCGAACTCCGCGTAGAACTCTTCTCGCGTTAGCTGTTGGGCAAGGTCGCAGATTCGACAGATGCGGCCCGGCGCATTCATGATAAGAGCCGGACGGAATGAATGAGGGCAGGTGTGTTGTAGATACCAAGTCGTAATCTTCTCACAGGCAACTCGGATTACTGCGCGCCATGTTCTGAGCCATAGTCTCAGCCCTCGTAAATATTTCATTTTCACATCCCTTTGGTCAGTCAGAATTAGACGCCTGTGGCGTGTCCGGTGAATCGCCGCTCACAGATTGCAGGAGTTCAATCTGCCGGTTAACCACCCGTTGCTTGAAGCCCTGATACTCCGCCAGGACTTGTTGGGCGAAGTCACGCGCCTGTACCGCTGTAAGTCAATCCGGTTTCTCGAATGATGTGCTTATTACCGCAGTCGCACTTGCAGAGCCACTTAGCTTTAATACCGCGAGTCTTAATTCGCCTCACTGTCATCAAGCGACCGAATCTTTGTTGTGGAAAAACAGTCATTTACTTGTACCAGCGCGAGTATTGATAGAGTGATACGGCTTGGCGCGCATCCGCCCTCTTCTTATTCCAGACCGCTTCATCGTTAAACCTCTGCGCTCAAAACCGCGTCAAAGCATCCCGCGCACCCTTCACACCATCTACGCGAAATTGAGTCGTGCCGCATCGCCTAAAACCTCTCTGGCTTTCTTGTCGTAAGCGAGAGCCGCTTCTGTTTCATCAACGAAAGAACCGATGTATATTCGGCGTCCATGTGCGTTTAGCCGTGCCGTCCAGATTCCGCGCGTAGAAACCCATGCTATGCCCTTGTAAACGGACGTGGGCTTAATCTCCCTGCGCCCCTGCGGGGCTATGCTTTCGTTTGGAAAGTTGAGGCGTGCAAACTCGCCGAATAGCTCTCGCGCCTTTTGGTCATAGGCTCGCGCTGCTTCAACTTCCGAATTGAAGTAACCCAGATGGTACGCTCTCGCCTGATGTGCGATTTTGGCAATCCAGCATTTATGTCGCCGATGGAAGGCCACGCCCTTAAACTTTGATACACTTCCAAATCGCCCCGCACAGTTCTGTGCGTTCTGGGCGTTAGTGGCTAAGCGGAGATTGCTTCCTCTATTGTCAAGGCCGTTGCCGTTGATGTGGTCAACCAGTAGGCCATCTGGCGCGGCAAGAATTAGGCGGTGCATTGATAGCGACTGGCCCGTCCTTTTACGCAGCGTGCATGACTTGGCATAAAAGGTGCGGCTTCCTGTGTTCTTTTGCGCATACCACTTGTATTGACTGACAAGCTCAAAGTCTTCGTCATCAACGAGCGCAACCAGTCCTCTTGTCAGCGGGATTTCCTTCACGCTACACACTCCTGACAGATTTGACCTCTCTCCCCGTCACAGTCACTTTCACAAATCCAGTGGTCGCCACACGCAAAACAAAAGTGCTCAAGAAAGCTCTCGCGCTCGCGCTGGTCCGTCTCTTCGATTAAGGCATCCACACGGCGCATAGCGGATTCAACTTTTATCTGTTCTACTTCTATTTGAGCCGCTAGGGAGTAATCGTTGAGAGTGGTCTGTGTTTGGAGTTTGGTTGTCATCTCAGCCTCGACTGTAGAACTGATTTATCTCTCTGACAGAAAGCATAGTACTACCTAGTACTAACAATGTCAAGAGAAATCTTTGGCTTTTGAATCAAAAAAATTTGCAAGCGAATTTACAGGGGAGGTCTGTTGGGAGGAACGTACGCGGGAATGAGGCCCAGCCTAATCTATAATCGCCTTACATAGCTGCACTAACTAGCTTTTCTAATACATCTACAACAACGCCTTCAAACTCATATTCACCTTTTGTCAGTGTAATAACGTGCCCCGTTCTGCTCTTGAGAATAATCGAGCCATCCAAGAACTTGCCGAGCAGAAAACTTATACAAAATGTGCCATGACAATAAAGGCCAACCAGATTGTTTCTAGGGCATGGGCCGGGTCTAACCATGCAAAACATTCCAGACCTTAACCCGTATTCGGGCCAGTTGAAGTTAAGTTCGTGCGAGATGAGGATTTCTTGGCTTTGCTTTGCGATAGACTTTCTGCGTATTCTTGGAAATTTAATCACTACAGATGGCATGGAAATACGAATCTCCTATCCTGCATTTAAGCAAGATGAAAACGGTTGGCACACTGAAGGGGAAGTGGCGTGCTGTAACGGGAACTGGGCTAACCCCTTCACGGGAATAAATCTTTAGACACCATTATACTTGAAATGGTTGCGCTTAGTTTCAGAATTTTGTACAGCGGGTTTGGTTGTGTATTAAGCGAAAAGAGTTGCGGCGGGAGTTAGTGGTTGTCGCTCTCATTCCTAATTTCTTCAATAGACGTATTAATGATGTCCATGATGTCTGAAGCCTTTGGCCCTCTGGCATGCGTGCTGCGCTTCACCGCCAACTGATCTTGGAGGACATCTTTCACGCCTTCGCGTTTCAACTCCTCTGACCATATCCAGTACGGTAAGAACATTTTAACGATTTCCTCAACCATCGCCTGCCCGCTTCTTCGGTCATATTTGCGAGCTATATTGTGAAGAAGTCGAATGTAGCGTTCTGATAAATACAGCTTGAACTGCTTATCTTTCGGGTCAGGCACGCCTTCAGGCACGGTCTCAGGTTTTACCATAGTACCAGTTAATACCAAAACACAGCCTCCGGTCAAATAAAAATTAAGGCTTGACAGCTTTAGTACTATGTAGTACCTTACTGTCGCCATGAGAAAACCAAGCAAAACAAACAAGCGCAGGCCACGACTTGAATACAAACCAGACAAGGGCGTGGATGTAGTGAGCCATCATTTACGCATCCCTCCTGATCTTGACGAGTGGGTGCTTACGTTCGCAAAGCGCGAAGGGCATACATCTGTGCCTGACGCAGTTCGCCAGATTATAAGAGACCGTAGAGCGCAAGACGCGCAAGTTTAAGCTAAAAGTCCGCAAGAACCCTACTACACGAACAGGTATTGCACAGCCCATTGCAAGCCCATGAAAGTAATCTCAAATAGAAACAGGCAATGAATCCATCTCGACATCAAAAGGAGCAAAGGTAAATGGCACATCACAGCAGATTCCCGTTTGACGACATGCCCGAAGGCTTGCGCGATATGTTTCCCGACAAGTCCAAAGATGAATACATCCACGAACTGTTGTCGCCGTTCGGCGCAACTGGACGCTTCCCGCAAGGTCAATACACCCCACAGGATGAGGGCGAAATAGCCTTTGGGGTCGCCGCCGATAAATCGCAGGGCAAAGTCATCGTCAACTTCGGCAAGCCCGTCGCGTGGTTCGGCATGGACAGGGAACAGGCGTTGGCACTTGCCGAATCTCTCAAGCAAAAAGCCGACGATCTGCTTGATAAAGAACGATAAATACTCTTTTTTGCGCTCTCAAGGGGGGCGCGCGTGAGTTGAAAGGTTAATGAACACTTTCGCATCAATATTTTCAGGCGGCGAGTTGGCAGGCATAGGTGCTATGCAGGTTGGCCTTACTCCAATCTGGGGAGTCGAATATGACTCCGATATAGCACGGGCTGCCGAACGAAATACCAACGCGAAGATGATAGTCGCCCGCGCGCAGGATGTTGATTATTCACGCCTTGAGTCTCCCTCGTGGCTTCACATGTCGCCGCCATGCATCAACGCATCGGTAGCCAAGTCCGGCGCGGGAGAAGCCGAAGCCGACAGGGAACTTGCTAAAGCATGTGCGAGAGCCATCCGTGATTTGAGACCGCCTTTCATCTCGCTGGAAAATGTCTGGAATTATCGAACATTTGATTCATTTCAAATCATCTGCAATCAACTGGCGTTATCCGGTTATCACTTTAGATTCTGGCATCTCAACGCGGCTAATTACGGAGTCCCGCAAACACGAAAAAGATTATTCCTGGTCGCGTCGTCAGAGTCCGTTCCCGTCAAGCCGCGCCCGACGCACACGGCAAAGGTTCAACATGGCCTGTTTGAATCCCTGCCCCAGTGGGTAGGCTGGTATGAAGCCATAGAAGACTTGATACCGACTTTGCCAGAGTCGAGGTTTGCGGACTGGCAGTTAAAGAGATTGCCAGCCGACTTTGATTCTTTCATGCACCCTTATGTTACTGCGGACGGGACCACGCCGCCGCGCCTGAGTGTAGAGCCTTCCTTTGGTATTAACGCTACCGTTAGCAAGAACATGCCGCGAGCTTTCATCGCACATCCGAACGCAGACAACGACTGGTTTCTGACGCGCGAAGCTGGCGAGCCTGTATTTACTATCAAAGCCAATAATAACGGCATTCCTAAAGCCTTTATCGCAGCCGTACAGGGCGAAGCGAGCGACTTCCGAGACGAAGCAGAGCCAAACCCTACCATCACGACAGCGCACGGGGCGAGTAAGTACCGGGCGTTCTTGATTGACCGCATTAACTACTCCGCAGCGCAAGTCCAGAACATAAATGAACCAGCTTTTACGATAACCGTTTATTCGCCTAAGCATCAAGGTCCGCAAGCGTGGCTGTCTCAGGGCCGTGTAGTGTCCATGACTCCCAGAGCACTAGCCAGATTTCAGGCGATACCGGATGAATACTTATTACCCGATAACAACGGTCTGGCGTGTCGAATCATCGGCAACGCCGTGCCGCCTTTAATGATGCGGAGAATCATAGAGGCCAACGTGCGCGCCTGTTTTGAGAAAGCAGCATGAACAGTTTTGTATTCCCTCTACCCGCGCTGGAAAGGTGAAAGAACCATGAAGACAAGACTCTTGAAAAAGATACAACAGGCGATACTTGAACACCCCGCGCATTTTGATATGGACGAATGGGGTGCACGCTACAAGCTAGAGAATCTGGTCCACGATGAGCCGCCCGAATCCAACTGCAATACAACCGCATGTATTGCTGGTTGGGCCTGTGTGCTTACCAACAGCCACCCCACATTTGAGTGGAAGGAACTGCCCGGCTTTGGCCTCTGCGTTGACGACCACGAACACCATACAGGTAGTTTGCTAGGTCTTAATCAAAAACAAGTGGATAGGCTCTTCTACACTTGTTTTTGGCCTAAGCGTTTTGAGGCTCGCTATGAACGCGCCAAAAAGAACACAACCAAAGCGCGCATCGCGGCAGAGCGTATTGACCACTTCATCGCAACCAAAGGTGCAGAGTAATTGATGCGCCAGCGCGGGAAGCGGGGATAACGAGGACACCGCAGGCGGTCCGGCGTCTTAACTTTTATTTGTTCTTTCAAAGACCGAAAGACGTAAGCCGTCTGATGAGCAGGATTTATGGAGCAGTTTTTACTCATTGCAGTAACGCCGCCTAACTTGCACTGCATCCACTATGCGCGAGAAAGCGATGTACTGCCCATTTGCGGAACGGCGAGCATTAACGGCTTTGAGTGTGTTGGAAATACAGAACGTGATGGTCACTTTCAATCCGCTTTATGTCTGCGTTGTAAGCGCAAATTTGAAAGGCTACGCACGGGCGACAAAGAGCCTTGAACTAAGTTGTCAAAGACCGAGAGGCGAGCCGCACGAACCGCCACAGTCCCGGGCGGCCCGCCCATTTGGATACCGGGCTTTGGCAGCCCTACATCGCTCTTAGCGATAGATAGAGAGTAGCAACAAACAATGCGGAAGTAAGCAAGTAATTCATAAGTTTGACTAGCAAAGGATAAGTAAGTGCTCGCACATGAGATAGTCGCAAAAACGATGAAGTACGGCGAAGCTACCGAGCTTCAAAGGCGATTCAGGAAAGACCATGACTTGTGGTCTTCCTATGGTCGCCCGCCGCGCTGCCCGGAGCATCCGACTCAATCCGGCAATTACTCACCTGTTCATTATTACCTTGAATACTACTTTCAGAGAGAGGCCGTGAACCCCGAAGGCGCGAGGCTGATGCACCGCCTTGTCACACAGGAAATCGAGAGCGGCACGCCGACCTCCGAAGAAGACTTTTCCA
>DASWMI010000073.1:0-12688 GCA_036399835.1 Pyrinomonadaceae bacterium
CATCCGGTCTCGACGAGCCATGCCGAGGCGCAGAAGTTTTTTGACCAGGGGCTGCTGCTCCTTTACGCTTTCAATCATGCAGAGGCGATACGCTCGTTCAAGCGCGCGGCGGAGCTTGACCCGAAGCTGGCCATGGCCCACTGGGGAGTGGGTCTCGCGCTTGGACCAAACATCAATCAGGGCAATGACCCCGAGCGTGAAAAGCTGGCTTACGAAGCGGCGCGCAAGGCACAGTCGCTCGCCTCTCAGGCTTCCGAGGCCGAGCGAGCTTACATCAGTGCGCTGGCGAAACGGTATTCGATTGACCCGAAGGCCGACCTCAAAAAGCTCGCTGTAGATTACAAGAACGCGATGCTGGAAGTTTCCAGGCGCTACCCGGATGATCTTGATGCCGCGACGCTCTATGCAGAGAGCCTGATGGACCTGCGGCCCTGGAAGCTCTGGACTCCTGACGGCAAGCCCGCCGAAGGAACCGAAGAGATTATCGCCGTGCTCGAATCCGTGCTCAAAAGGAATCCGGACCACATCGGCGCGAACCATTACTATATTCACGCCGTCGAAGCTTCTACGAATCCGGGGCGTGCGCTTGCGAGCGCAGACAAGCTCGCCGCGATTGTCGTCAACGCGGGCCATCTGGTCCACATGCCCGCGCACATCTACATGCGCGTCGGCGATTACGAACGCGTCATCCGGAGCAACGAGAAGGCGGCTGAAACAGACCGCGCGTATATAGAGGCGACTGGCGTCCGCGGCGTTTACTCTGCGGGCTACTACAGCCACAACCTGCATTTTCTGGTCGTCGGCTACAGCATGCTCGGTCGCTACGAGGATGCCCTGCGCGCCTCGGACCGGCTCTCGGCCAACGTCGCGCCCTACGTCAAAGAGATGCCATCCATCGAAGCCTTCATGACCAATCGCATGATGGTCCTCGTGCGTTTTCATCGCTGGGACGACATTCTTAAAGAACGCGCGCCCGCGCGTAATCTTTTTGCGACCAACGCCATCTGGCACTGGGCACGCGGGATGGCCCAGGCAGCCAGAGGCAGGCTCGATGCAGCCGAAGCGGAGCGCCGCACGCTGCTCGCCGCCGCCAGGAATATTCCAAAGGGCGCGTCCTTCGGACTCAATTCAGCGAGCGATATTCTCAAGCTCGCCGCGCATGTCCTCAACGCACGGATGGCCGTCTCGCGTCACAACCGCGAGACGGCCATAGTCGAGCTGGGCCGCGCCATCGCCATCGAAGACGCGCTCGCTTACGACGAGCCGCCCGGCTGGTATCTGCCCTCGCGCGAGACTCTCGGCGCTCTGCTGCTTCAAGACAAGCGCGCGGCCCAGGCCGCAGATGTCTTCCGCGATGATTTGAAGAGAAACCCGAATAACGGGCGCTCGCTCTTCGGTCTTATGCAAAGCCTCAAAGCGCAGGGCAAGACAGCAGAGGCAGAGGCCGTCCAGCAAGAGTTTGAGAAAGCATGGAAGAACGCCGATACACAGCTCAGGGTTGAAGACCTCTGAGACAGAAGAGACGAACTTTCCTCACGAGACAAAGATGCACGTTACAAGAGTCGAGCTGGAAAACATCAAATCCTACGAGCACCAGGTCTATACCTTCGGGCCTGGGATTACGGCCATCACGGGCGAAAACGGGGCGGGCAAGACCACCATCCTCGAAGCCATTGCCTGGGCGCTCTTCGACACGCTCGAATACAGCAAGGAGGATTTCCTGCGGCGCGGCGCGAAAAAGGGGAGCGTCCGCGTCACCTTCTTGAGCGATATAGACGAGCGGCTCTACACAGTCTATCGAGACACTGGTCACGGATATTACGTTTACGACCAGCGCGAAGGCATCAAGCTCGCAGAGCGCAAGGCGGATGTCTCAGGATTGCTGCGCAAGCTTTTAGGGATGGAGCCGGGGACGGACATCAGGTCGCTCTTCAGCTCGGCCATAGGCGTCCCGCAGGGCACTTTCACGGCAGACTTTCTGAGGCCCGCCAACCAGCGCAAGGCATCCTTCGATAAGCTTCTCAAGGTGGAGGAATACCGCGACGGCGCGGAATATCTGCTCGGCACTGTCCATCTCATACGCGAGCGCATGGCCGAAGTGCGCGGTCGCATCGAAGGCGCTGAAGGGCAGCTTGCCCGTTATGATGAGCTGGTCGAAGAGCAGTCGGCTGCGGCGCGCAGCCTGAGCCAGCTTGAAGCGATACTGGACCAGTTGCAACGCGAGATTGCAGAGCGCTCCGCGTCCGTCGCCTTGATGGAGAGGGCCGAGCAGAACTTGCGCGAAACGGCTTCACGCGCCGACCGCCTGGAGGTAGCGCGCGAGATGGCCGCGCGCCGCTTGCAGGATGTGCGCACCCTTCTAGACGCAGCGCAGGCTGCGCTTGAGCGCCAGCGCGCCGTCGAAGCCGATCATCAAAAGCATCTGGGGGCGCTGGACCTGCTGCGCCGTATGGAGACGGAGCGCGCAGAGCGTGATCGCCTGCGCGCCGAAGCCGATAACGTCGGGCGGCTGATGCTCACCGCCGCCGCAGATGTACGCAGGCTCGAAGAGGCGCTCGCGCGTGCTGCGGAAGCGCGCGTCCAGGTAGTTGCGTTGGAGCCTGAGGTCGCGCGACAGGAAGAACTGGAGCGCGAACGCGAACGCCTGAGAGACTTGCGCGCACGCGCCCTGAGCGCACGCGAGCGGCTCGCGCAGCTCGACGCCGAGCTACAGCAACTGCGTGCGCAGCACGCGCAGACTCGTGAGCGACTACGCGAGGCAGAGAAGGGCGCGGGCGCGGGCGAGCGCCTCGAAGCTCTCATCAACGAGCGGATGGGCGTAGAGGCTGCGCTGAGTAAAGCCGAACAGGCCGCGACGAGTCTCAGGCATTTGACCAGCCAGCGCAAAGACCTGGCGCGTGAAGCCGAGCGGCTGCGGCGCGAGGTGAGCGCCCTTGAAAAAGAGATTGCGGCCCTCGAAAAACATGCGGCGAAGGCAGAGGAGACGGCTGCCCTCATCACGCTCGAAAGCGAATTGACGGAACAGCTCGCGCATCTCAGGGCGGAAATCTCACGCGACGAGAAATTCCACAAGGAGGTCAAAAACGGTCTCTGCCCGATTCTCTCCGAGCGCTGCCTGAACATCGGCGAAGGGCAGACGCTCGAAGATTATTTTAAGGACCAGTTCGCGGCCAACACGACGCAGCTCACGGCTCTTGAAAAGGAGCGCGCGCGTCTCGGCCTGGCCGTGCGCGAAGCGCGCGAGGCCGAGAAATATCTTTCTAGGCTCGACGGCGTGCGCGCCCAACTGGCTGCCGCGCTCCTGCTCCTCAATGAACGACAGGAGACGCTCGCACAGCTTGACCGCGACATCAATCAACTGCCCCTCGCCAGCCGCGAGCATCTCAACACCCTCCGAGCGCAGCTTTCCGGCATTGATCTGGAGCAGGCTTCTTTGCGCGAGGCGGCCCTGCGTTATGCCGAACTCAAGCCGCTCGCACAGCGCCTTCAGGAGATCGAGCATGAAGGCAAGCGTAAAAGGGACGACCGCGAAAGCGTCGCCGCCGTCGCGGCTGCCGTGGCCGGGCTGGAAAAAGAGATTGAAGAGGCGGAACAATCCTTGAGCCTGCTTAACGACCCGCGCGGACGCGTCGCGGCCCTCAGGCTTGAAGCCGCCAGCGAAGCGGCTCTCAGCCAGGAGGTCATGCTTGCTCGCTCTGCGCATAGCGTACTGGACCAGCAGTCGCAGGTGCTCAAAGCGCAGCTTGAGCCTTTCGCTCAACTCGACGCGCGTTGGGCTGCGGCCAGCCAGGAGCGCGACCGGACCAGTGAAGCTCACCGCGAATACCTGTCGAGCGAGACTCTGGTCCAGACTCTGCCCGAGCGACAGGCGGCGATGAAGAGCGCCGAAGATGAAGCTTCGCGAATCGCGCTGGAAGCGGCGGAGGCGCGACGCGAGCATGAGCGTGCGGCGGCTGGCTACAACCGCGACGAGCACATGACGGAGCAGGCCGCGCTCAACTCCGCGCGCGAGCGTGCGGCAGCCGCAACGGCCCAGCTTGAAGCCGCGCAGTTGCGCTCATCAGCTCTCGCCGCGGAGCTTGAGCGGCTCAGCGAAGTGCGCGCACAGAGGATTGAAGAGATTCGTGCGCTTGATAAATTAAAGGAATGGAACGAAGCGACCGAGTTTATACGCGATACGCTCAAGCAGGCTGGACCACTCGTCACGGAAAGCTATCTCTACAACATCTCCATCGAGGCCAACCAGCTTTTTCGTGAGATTACGGGCGAGGCCGGGCGCGCTCTGCGCTGGTCGCGCGACTACGAGATTATGCTTGAAGAAGAGGGACACGAACGCTCTTTCCAGAACCTCTCCGGCGGCGAGCAGATGGCCGCAGCCCTCTCCATCCGCCTCGCGCTCTTAAAACAGCTCTCGGACATACGCCTCGCCTTCTTCGACGAGCCGACCGTCAACATGGACGCAGAGCGCCGCGAGCGTCTGGCCCAGCAGATCGGGCAGGTCCAGCATTTCGACCAGCTCTTCGTTATCTCTCACGACGACACCTTCGAGGAATCCGTGGACCACATCATACACGTCGAGCGCCACGACAAGAGCGAAGCGATGAGGGATGAAGGATGACGGGTAAGAGCTGAGAGATAATGAAGGGATGAGTGCGTCAGGATGAAAAAAGAATCGGACGAGAAAGAGGTTGAAGGCTCAGCGGTCGTCTCTCATCCCTCATCTCTCATCCCTGCTCGCTTAAAATCCGTGACCATCTACTGCGACGGGTCGAGCCTCGGTAACGGGCAGACCGAGACGCGCGCAGCCGCCGTCGCGCTCCTCGGTTATCGCGGCATCTGGCGCGCAGTCGGCGCTTATCTCGGAGTCGCCACCAACCAGCAGGCGGAGATTGTCGCCGCCGCGCTCGGCCTAGAAGCTCTGCGCGAGCCTTGCCGCGTGCGCGTCGTGACGGATTCGCGTTACGTCGTCGAAACGATGTCCGGGCGCTTTCGCCGCAAGTCGAATCAGGCATGGTGGGCGCGGCTTGACGAGGCCGCGCGACTTCACAAAATCGAATGGGAATGGGCCAAGGGCCACGCCGGGCACATCATACAGGAGGCGGCGGACCGCGCCGCGCGTCGCATCGCCGCCCTCGGTCGCGCGGACGAGAGCGTCTTGAGAGACGCCGTTGACCGCATCGGAATCACGGAAGCGACAAGCGAAGCTTCGAGCTAAATAAGGCAGACTCAAGCCGGTCTCGATCCCGCTTCACTTCATGATATATTTCGCCCGAGAGAGGTTGCGCCAATTTGGAGATGCTTATGTCCAGCCAGCCCAAAACATTCCTGACGCCCGCAGAGTATCTCGCAATCGAACGCCAAGCTGAATACAAGAACGAGTATTTCGACGGCGAGATATTCGCCATGACGGGCGCGAGCAGAGAGCACAATCTGATTGCCGCCAATCTGATTGGAGAGCTGAGGCAAAAATTGAGGGGTAAACCGTGTGAGGTTTATCCGAGCGATATGCGTGTCAGGGTTCCAGGCAGCCGTTTGTACACTTATCCGGATGTGGTCGTCGTTTGCGGCGAGCCTGAGTTTGAGGATGATTATCTTGACACCCTGCTCAACCCGACTTTGATTATAGAGGTTCTCTCGGAGTCTACGGAATCCTATGATCGCGGCAAGAAATCAGGCTATTACCGGACCATAGCATCGCTGGCGGAATACCTGCTGGTGACGCAGGACGAATACAGAATCGAGCAGTACACGAGGCAGACGGACGGACGCTGGATGCTGGCCGATATACGCTCGCTGGAAAGCTCTGTCTCGCTGGCCTCAGTCCCTTGCACTCTCGCGCTCAGCGAAATTTATGACAGGGTTTCTCTCCCCTGAGCTGCGTTTTTCTGCCCGTCAGGTTCGCTTTCGCCTCGCATCACCCTTATAATTCCCTTTCCGGATTGTTAGTGTGGCCCTCTCGCGAGATGCCTCACGCTGAGGCTGAAAGCAGCCACCAAGTTTTAATGCTGAGTTTATCGTCCACAACTTCGCGCGCCTCCCGCAGCCGTCAGCACAGGCTTTCTCTCGCAGCCTTGAGAGCCTGCGCGGTGGTCCTGGTCTGCGCCACGCTGCTTTCTGCACAGACGCGCGGCTGGCTCTGGCAGAACCCGCTGCCGCAGGGCAACGCGATCTTCGCCATCCGTTTTGATAAAGATAAGCAACACGGGTGGGCCGTCGGCTCGGACGGCGCGATCCTCGGCACGGAGAATGGCGGCTTCGACTGGGAGGTCCAGCCCTCGCCCGTCACCTCTACGCTCTATGGCCTCTACGTCAAGGACAGGAAGAACGTGCTCGCGGTCGGGGCGCGCGGCGTCGTGCTGATGACCAAGAACGGCGGCGAGAAATGGACCATCAGGCAGACAGGCAGCCGCGAGCATCTCTACAGCATCACGTTTGCGCCGGGCGATGCTCTGCACGGCTGGGCCGTCGGCACTCACGGCGTCATCCTGGCGACGAACGATGGCGGCCTCAACTGGGCGCCGCAGTCGAACGAGACACGCGCGCACCTTTATTCAGTCTCCTTCGCGGACAAGAACATAGGCGCGGCGGTCGGTGATCGCGGCTCGCTTCTCGTCACGGATGACGGCGGCGCACACTGGAAGCGGTCTGAAGCGGGCGAACTGCCGCTGACGAGCATCAAGTTTATCTCTGTGAAGCATGCGGTCGCGGTCGGCTACGGTGGCCGCGTGCTGCGCACGGATGACGGCGGGGCAAACTGGACCAGCGTGGATGTCTTTTCGAGCACGGACCTCTTTTCAGTCTTCTTTACGGATGAGCGTCATGGCTGGGCCGCAGGCGATAGAGGCGTCGTGCTGATGACCGGCGATGGCGGGACGACCTGGCTCCCGGTCAATGTCAAGACAGGTCCGCGACTCACGACGCTCTATTTCGCGGACCAGGAGACGGGCTGGGCCGCTGGCAGCGACGGGCTGGTCCTGCGCACAGACGACGGCGGCTTTGCCTGGCGGCGTTTGACAGAGGGCGGACGTGACGACCTGGCCGACATCTTTTTTCTGGATAACTCGCACGGGTGGGCCGTCGGTGCGCGCGGTCGCATTCTCTACACAGCTTCGGGCGGCGATAACTGGACCATACGGCCTTCAGGCACGGCGGCGCGCTTAAACGCCGTCACCTTTATCAACGAGAGGCTCGGCTGGATCGTCGGAGAGCGCGGCACTATCCTGCGCTCGAACAGCGGCGGCGTGACCTGGGCCGAAGTCAGGACGCCCGCCAGGGAAGACCTCCTCGGCGTGGATTTCGTCACACCTGAGCGGGGTTGGGCCGTCGGCTCGCGCGGCGCGATTCTCTACACGGAAGACGGCGGTGAGACCTGGCACTACCAGCAGTCGAAGACTCAAGCCTGGCTCGAAGACGTGCGCTTTACAGACCTCAAGCACGGCGTGGCGGTCGGCTCGCAGGGCACAATCCTGCGCACGGAGGACGGCGGCGAGACATGGAAGCAGGTCGAAGCAAACGTCAAGGAGTGGCTCTACGCGGTCGCCTTTGCGGACCAGCAATGCGGCTACGCCGTCGGCGAGAAGGGCATCATCCTGCGCACGCTGGACGGCGGCGCAACCTGGAAAGACCAGGAGAGCGGTATTCAGACTAACCTCTTCGCCGTCAGCGCCGCGACGCGCTTTGATGTCATCGTGGCGGGTGACCAGGGCCGCGTCCTGCAAACCAGAGACGGCGGTCAAACATGGGAGATGCAAAGCAGCATCACTAGCGCGCCTCTCTACGCGGCCTCCTACAGAGGAGGCTCCGACGCCTGGATCGCAGGACGCGGCGGCGCTATCCTCCGCCGCACGGATACGGTCGCGACCATCAAAATTCCACGCCCCAAGCTGCCACCCTCGCTGCGCGGCGCTCCCAAACTTTCACCACAAAACACAGCCGAGACTCCCATCATCCTCGACGACGGGGACATCCCACGCGCCCTCCCGCCCGCCAAACGTCCACCCGAAAAACCTTAAACGCTTTTCATTTTCATCTTATAGAGGTCTGACATCATGAAAAAGTTTCTCTGGCTCGTCGTTCTCTTGATCGGTCTGTGGGAGGTGACGGCGCGGGCGCAGGTGACGGTCATCAGGGCGGGTAAGCTGGTTGACCCCGAGGCTGGGACGGTGGCGACCAATCAGGTCATCATCATTGAAGGCGGAAAAATCAGGGCCATCGGCGCGCGGCTGGAGATACCTGCGGGCGCGACCGTGATTGATCTCTCCGGTTCGACTGTGCTGCCGGGTCTCTTCGATTGTCACACGCACATGCTGACGACCTGGAGGCCGAGCACGGGACTCAACCCGACGGCGGAAGGGCTGCTGCCGACGAGCCTTCGCACGCTTCAGGGAGTAGTCAACGCGCGCGGGATGCTCGAATCTGGATTCACGACGATTCGAGATGTCGGCAACGCCCCTGATTATTCGGACACCTCCTTGCGCAGCGCGATTGAATCCGGTTGGATTCCTGGTCCAACCATCATCAACGCGGGCAAAATCATCACGCCCTTCGGCGGCCAGTGGAGGATGCGGCCCGGCAGGCCCAACGTCTTCGATACGGAATACATCTTCGCCGACACGCGCGACGAGATGAAGAGGGCCGTGCGCGAGAACATTTATTACGGAGCCAAGGTCATTAAGATTGTCGTCAACGGGTTGGGAGGCGCTTACAGGTATTCGGTCGAAGACATCAGGTATCTCGTCGAAGAAGCGGCGCGGTCCGGTTTTAAGGTGGCGGCTCATTGCAATTCGGATGAGGATGCGCGCAACGCCATCTCAGGCGGCGTGGCCTCCATAGAGCACGGCGAAGGGATGACGGAAGAGACGCTCGAACTGGCGAAGAAGGCTGGCGTCGTACTGGTCGGGACAGATTTTCCAGAAGGTCTGGCGAAGGAGCAGGGCTACCCTGCGGCGATGGCTCCGCAGTTTTTGGCTCGCTTAAAGCGCGCGTACAAGGTAGGCGCGCCGATGGCCTTCGGGACAGACGTACTACTGACAACTCCTGAGAAGAGTCGCGGCGCTTATGCGCTCGACTTTCTTGAGGACTATGTGCTGGTTGGGATGCGCCCGGCAGAGATTCTGCGGCTGATGACGATTAACTCGGCGCGGCTGCTCGGCGTGGAGAAAGTGCGCGGCGCGATCAGGCCCGGGATGGCCGCAGACATTATTGCCACGCCCGAAAATCCGCTCGACAATATCATGGCGCTCAAACAGGTGAGCTTTGTGATGAAGGACGGAAAAGTTTTCAGACAAAACAGGTAAAGCTTTAAGCAGCCGGAGGCCGTGCGAGCCATGCGGGGCCGATGCCTCAAAAGCTCTCCTTTTATCATTGTCCGTCCGGGTCTGGCAGTCCGGCATGCGCTCGCAATTTGGATTTGTTATATTGTGTCTCTGAGATTACAGGAGAGAAGTCCGATGTCCACACACGATCCGGCGCAGCGAGAAGTTGGGAATCGGCTGCTGTCGAAGTTGACGGGCGAAGAACTTGAAGCCTTAGGTCCTCACATGCAGCAGGTCTCGCTGGCGCACGCCGAGCCGCTCATCTTGCCGCAAGAGCCGGTTCGCCACGTCTATTTTCCGATTAACGCATTGGCTTCGCTAGTCACGATTCTGGAAGACGGCTCGACGGTTGAAGCAGGCTCTGTGGGCCGCGAAGGGATGGTCGGCATCCCTGTTTTGCTCAACGCCGGAATGACCCCTATGCAGACGCTCGTGCAGATTCCGGGCGAGGCCATAAAGATTAAAGCGGAAGCCATCAAGGCGGAATTCGACAAGGGCGGCCAGCTACATAATCTACTGAACCGCTATGTTCACACGCTCTTTGTCGTCGGCTCTCAATCCGCCGCGTGCTATCGCCGTCATCATATAGAAGCCAGGCTGGCTAGATGGCTCTTGATGAGCAGCGACGGTGTGGCGTCGTGCCAGTTGGCACTGACGCAGGAGTTTCTCGCCACGATGCTCGGCGTCAGGCGCTCCGGAGTCACGGAGGCCGCCCTTAATCTTCAGAACGACGGCTTGATTACATATAACAGGGGTCGCGTCCATATTCTTGAGCGAGAGAGACTGGAAGAGTGCGCCTGCGAGTGTTACCGCATGGTGCGAGATGAGTATGAACGCCTCTTGGGCTAAAGCCCTCGGACGCTTTAGCTCCTCACCGCGCGCTTCATCAGCGAGGACAGCATTGATTAATAAGGCTTTGCTTTTGACGGTCTGCGCGGCTCTGGTCGCGCTCCTCCCGGCGGCCCCCTCGCTGGCCCAACAGCCTGAGTCCGATGAGGTCGTCAAGGTCAATACTGATCTGGTCGTCCTGGATGCGCAGGTCATCAATAAGAAGACGGGCCAGCCGGTCGCCGATCTCAAACGCGAGGATTTCGAGCTTTACGAGGATGGCATCAAACAGGAGATACGTTATTTTAGCCGCGACGAATTGCCGCTCTCGATAATGCTCTTGCTCGATGTCAGCGGGAGCGTGCGCCCGATTATTGAACAGATAGGCGAAGGCGCGCTCAATGCCCTGCAAAGGCTCAAGCCGCAGGATGAAGTCGCGGTCATGGCTTTCGCGACCAGGGCCGAGCTGGTCCAGGACTTTACCAGAGATAGAAAGCTCATCGCGGAGAAAATCAGGGCAGCCAGCAAGCTCGACTACATCGGCAACGGAACGTATTTGAGCGAGGCCCTCTTTGAAGCGGCGGTCCACATGCCCGTCGCTGCCAATCCTTCGAGCCGCAGGGTCGTGATTGTCGTGACGGATAACATCGCTCCGCTCGGCGACAAAGAGACTGTGCAAAGGACCATGACCGAGTTGTTTGAATCGGGAAGCGTGGTCTATGGCCTGATTGTCCGGGCCGCGCTCGGCAAGCTCGCCAACGTTCTGACCTTCGGATTGATACGCGGCGTCAAGACCTTTAGCGAGCAGACCGGCGGCGAGATTATCAATGCCGATAAGAAGGAGGTGGACGACAAGCTCTCCGAGATGGTCTCGCACCTGCGCACAAGATATAGCCTCGGCTATATCCCATCAAACACGAAAGAGGACGACAGGCTGCGTCGTCTACAGCTCAAGCTGACTCCAGCCGCGCTTGGCCGCAAAGGCAAAGTCAAGATGGCCGTCACGACGCGGCAGGGCTATTACTTCCGCCGCCGCAAAGCTTAAAAGAGCAGAGAGAGAGCGCGCGCTGCCCGAAGACTCTGCGACTCGAATTTATCAACGCGCCTGTCAAACTTGCTCCAACTGAGAGGAAATCAATGAAAGTTTTTTTAATCTTCACCCTGTTCATGCAGTTGCTTGCTCCGGCTGTGGTCCAGACGGGCGCGCAAACTGGTCCAGACCTCCTGGTCGTCAGCTTTAGCTGGGAAAAATACAGGCAGAGACCTACGGACGAATCGGTGGACATTATGAATCGTCCGAGCGCGAATTCTACGCGCCTGCCGGGTGAACCAACAGAGCCTGAGAGCATGCAGCGGACGAGAGAGATTTCGGGCCGCAGCTCGGAGATGAGGGGAGTCGAGCAGCAGGCCACGCGCAGCGCAACGCAGCCGCACGAGAGCTACATCTATCGCGCTAAGGTTAAAAACACCGGCACGAAACAGGTCAAGGCTGTCTACTGGCAATACGAGATTAATGCAAGCGAGAATCCGCTTGATTCCTCCGTCCGGCAGTTCTTTTGCACACAGAGCATCAAGCCGGATGAGAATAAAGAACTGAAAGTGTTAAGCCCCCTGTCTCCGACGAAGGTTGTCAACGTCGCGGGCGCAGGCAAAAAGCCCGAAAAGAGTTCCGGCGAAAAGGTCGTCATCAATCGCATAGAGTACACGGACGGCTCAGCCTGGCAGCGTGAAGGATGGGTCAACAACACGTCGAAGTCCGTGCTCGCGGATGACTCAAAGCAGAAAGCCCTGAGCGGCAAATGCACGGGGCTTTAAACGCGCGACCTCGAAACCGGCAAGCGAGCGCGGGCGCAAGGCTACTGCTTCTTATCTGGCATCGTCGCGCATCAGCTTGAGCATCCCTGCGGCGGTCTTGACGGCCTCTTCGTAGACAACATCGTGGCTGATAATTCCCAGCTCTCGACCGAGCAACAGGGCCTCGCTCCTGTTCCTCACGGGCAGGACACGCGCGCCGCGCATTTGATCGCCGAGGCTGGCGCGAGATTCCAGGTAAAGCCCATCCGAGCTGCGCTGGACCACAAAGCTTGCGCCCGCCCCGCTCAACATCTTTAGCTCGACCGAGGCGAGCCGCCCCGGTTTCATCTCAGGCCGCTCGACGCTCTTGAATTCAAGCTCTATGCGGCCTCCCTTTTTCTCCATCAAGATTGAATGCGTCTCCTCTTTTTCGGCGCGGGCCGGAAGGGTTGCGCTGGTCCAGCCGAGACGGCTCGCCAGCCAGCCCGCGAGGATGAGGGCCTGCGGCGCAATCGCTCCCGCGTCTCCCAAGGCAGCGACAAACTCTATACGCACGCTATTGATTGCATCCAGCGCGGCGCGATATTCCTCTACATCGTAGAAGCCCGCCAGGAGCGCGCGCCAGGATGTCAGGCGCGACCAGTTGAAGTCGCTAAACGCGACACGTTCTGCGCGTGCGTGTGCTAATAGCTGGTCCAGCGTGAGCAGGTCTTCGTGCGGGCTGCTGAAGTGGTTGGAATCAAAGACGACGC
>DASWMI010000074.1:0-45099 GCA_036399835.1 Pyrinomonadaceae bacterium
TGATTATCGCCAACTCACTCTCGTATGGCGCATACATCGCCATCTCCAAAGACATCCTCAAACGTTACGGCGCGCTGACCGTCATCACCTGGATTTTTATCTTTGGCAGTATAGTTACAGTCCCGGTCGGCGGCCTCGTGCTCTCGAAAACTAATTTGCAGAGCATTGGACCAGGCGTCTGGCTGGCCGTGCTCTATATCATACTGGTCCCGACCGTCGGCGCGTATTACCTCAACGCCTGGGCGCTGGCCCGCGTCGAGCCGAGCACCGTCGCCGTTTACATCTACCTTCAGCCGCTCATCTCTTTCCTCATCGCGCCGCTCGTCCTGCATGAAAAGTGGAACTCCCGCACGGGCATCGCCGCCATACTTATTTTCGCCGGAGTCGCCATCGTCATCTGGCGAGGACGCAGCCGCGCCCTTGAGGAAGTCAGCGAACACCCCGAAGCATTGAGCCACTAGGAGCAACTGAGAGGAGCAACTTGAAGGAGCAGCTTGAAGGAGCGACTTGTCTTATTATGCTGTCTTGATGGCTCTGACTTTTTCAGGCTTTTCTGTGTCGGCGAGGCGACGCAGCTCGTAGAGTTTCATGAGGGCTTCGACGGGAGAGAGCGCGTCGGGGTCTGTGTCGAGCAAGGCTTTGATGATCGCTCCCTGCTGCGTCTGGGATGGATGGTCGAAACGCTCCGGGGTCGGGGTCTCTGTTCTGACGCTGATGTGCTCTTCCTTTGATTCGTACTGGTCCAGCAACTGCTCTGCGCGGCGCACGACAGGGCGAGGCAGCCCCGCCAGCTTCGCGGCGTAAACTCCGTAGCTCTTGAGCGCGCTCCCGGGCGTAATCCTGTAAAGAAAAACCAGCTCGCTTCCCTGCTCTTCAATCTCAACGTGAAGATTCCTGATGCGTGGCAAGAGGTCTGCGAGCGCGGTCAGCTCGTGATAGTGCGTCGCAAAGAGCGTCTTGGAGCGAATCTGCGGGTGATTGTGTATGTATTCGAGGACGGCGCGGGCCACCGCGAGGCCGTCGTAAGTCGAAGTTCCGCGTCCCAGCTCGTCAAGCAGAATCAGCGAGCGAGGGGTCGCATGATGGAGTATCTGCGCGGTCTCGACCATCTCCGTCATAAAGGTTGATTCGCCGCTGCCGAGCCTGTCGTAGAGACCTATACGCGTGAAGATGCGGTCGCAGAGGCCGATGGCAGCCTCTCTGGCCGGGACGAAAGAGCCTGCCTGTGCCATCAGGACGATGAGGGCCGCCTGTCGCAGGTAAGTTGATTTGCCGGACATATTTGGTCCGGTAATCAAGGCTATCTGCGCCGCGCCCTCTCCAAGCTCCAGATCGTTGGCGACAAAACTTCCATCCTCAATCACTCTTTCCAGCACGGGATGGCGGCCATCTTTAATGTCGAGCAGCGGAGCATCGCCAATGACGGGGCGGACATAATCAAAAAGGTCCGCCGTCTCAGCGAAGGAAGCGATTGAATCCAGGTAGGCGGTGGTCGCGGCGGCGTTGAGAATCTCTTCGCGGCTGCGGCTAATCTCGCCGCAGATGTGGCGAAAGAGACCGGCTTCCAATTCCTGTATGCGCTCCTGCGCATTCATCACGAGCGATTCGTGCTCTTTTAATTCGAGCGTGATAAAGCGCTCGGAGGTGGTCAGCGTCTGTTTGCGTGAATAGTCCGAGGGAATGAGGTGCAGGTTCGGGCGCGTGACTTCTATAAAATAACCGAAGACCTTGTTAAAGCCGACGCGCAGGCTCTTGATGCCTGTGCGCGCACGCTCGCGCTGCTCCATCTCCGCCAGGTAAGTCTTACCGTCGCGCAGCAGGGCGCGAAGCTGGTCCAGTTCCTCAGAAAATCCTTGCCGAATCACGCCCGCGGTCTCGCTCGCACGCGAGGGCAGCTCGTCCGAGATAGCCTTGCGAATCAGCGCTGCGGCAGGCTCGCAAAGCGGGAGCGTGGCGAGGAGCGGGCCGAAGCGTTTTGAGTCCCTTTGCAGGACGGCGCGCACGCGCGGAAGCATTTCCAGGCTCTGGCCCAGCGCGAGCAGCTCCTGCGCCGAAGCGACGCTGGCGCGCACGCGCGCAGAGAGGCGTTCAAGGTCGTGCATTGATTCGAGCGCGGCGAAAAATTCTGCGCGCGCTTTCTTCTGGGCATGAAACCAGGCGACGTACTCCTGCCTGCGCATAATCTCGGCAGGGTCCAACAAAGGCTGCCTCAGCCAACGCCGCAGGAGGCGGCCTCCCATCGCCGTGCGCGTCCGGTCCAGTATGGCAAAGAGCGAGGGCACGCCCGAAGAGTTTTCAAAGATTTCCAGGCTGCGCACGGTCTGCGCGTCGAGCGTCATAAAGTTTTCCGTATGATAGCTCGTCAGGCGCGTCAGTTGGCTTGCGGCGTTAATCTGCGTATCGCGCAGATAGGCTATGAGCGCACCGGCGGCTGAGGCGGCGAGCGGCCAGCGAGAGAGGCCAAAGGGAGTCAGGCTGCGCGCGCCAAAGTGGTCCAGCAGAGCTTTGCGAGCCTGCGCTGGCTCAAACAGAGTTTCATCCAGACGCGTGATAAAACCAGGCAGGGCGTCGCTGTCGGATTCTGGACTATTCTTTGGCAGGAGAAGCTCAGAAGGGGCTATCCGTTGCAGCTCGGGCATGGCTGCCGGAGCGTCCAGCTCTGTCGCCGCGAAATCCCCCGTCGTGACATCCGCATAAGCGATGCCGACGCGCTTCCCGTCCGTCAGATATGCCGCGATGTAGTTGTTCGTCTTGCTCTGGAGCAGTCCCGGCTCAAAGACCGTGCCGGGCGTGACGACGCGCACCACGTCGCGCTCGATGAGGTTGCCGCCCGCCTCGCCTTTGACCGGAGCGGGCGTCAGTTGCTCGCAGATGGCGACGCGATGGCCGCGCCCTATGAGCGTGGCTAGGTGGCGTTCGAGGCTGTGATGAGGAACTCCGGCGAGCGGCACGCGGACGTTCTTGCCCATTGGCTTGGAGGTCAGCACGATGTCCAGCTCTCTCGCCAGCAGACGCGCGTCGTCATCGAAGGCTTCGTAAAAATCGCCTATGCGGAAGAGTAGAAGAGCGTCCGTGTAGCGCCGCTTGATGTCCAGGTATTGTTTGCGCAGTGGCGTTGAGTTGGCCGTCATCACTCGAAGATTTCCGCGAGCAGTTCTTCGACCGAGCTGAGGGCACGGTGAAGTCTCAATAGTTGCTCAAAGCTCATGATCGCCGTCACGCGACCGATTTCATGAAAAGCTCCTGTGCGCTCGGCGCTCATTGATTTCTGCGCGCGCAACGTGTCGCGCTCTGAAGCGATGATGAGGAAAGGTTTTGAGCGCTGGGCTTCGTAAGCTCGCTTCAACTTGGCGAGCGCAGCATCAATATTGCCCTTGTGCTGGACCTCAAAGACATGGCTTAGCCTGGGGCTTTCACGGCTCTTGCGCCAGACCACGTCGTAATACTCAAACTCGCTCTGCGCGTGATAGCCGAGCACACGCCCGATGTCCAGGAGCATCTGCTGGACATCACCGTGAGTCAGACCTTCGGGCCGCGTCTCTGCTTCGGATGATGCCGCCTCTATCAGCGAGAAATGCGTCTCCTCTGCGACGGCGCGCTTGCGTCCGGCGGCTGTAATGGACCAGTGGCCTCTGCGACGCTCAATCTCTTTTTTGTCCGAGAGCGCGCGACCGGCGCGCTGCACGAGCCTGCGCCACTGTGAGGGATACCCGTTGGTCGATTCGCCTCTTTCCTTTTCTTCCAACTGCGGAAAATATCCGGCCAGGCGCGCGTAGAGAAAGCGCACATCTTCGACGCCGCCCGTGGCTATCAACTCTTGCAGAATCGGCAGCTCAATCCGCGCGATGCCCGGATACGCCATCGCCCAAAAACAACCTTCTCACACTGGATTTCGGCAGACAGAGGCGCAAGAAAAATGGACCACCTCCGGCGATAAACTTACAGGAGAAATGTTGTTGTCTGCAAGCTGGAAAAGCCGTGAAAGGAAACCCATAAAGCTTAAATCGCCAACGCGTGAAGAGAGAAAAGCAGTTCTTCTATTCACGCGTTGGCGATTTAAGCTTTAGGCTTGGCGAGTTTTATGCTGCCTGAGCCGAGCTTTCAAGATTAAAGCAGGCGTGTATCTCTTCCGCTTCGAGCGTGTCGCGCTCCATCAATCCGGCGACCAGCAACGCAATCGAATCGCGCCCGGCATCCACTACGTCGCAGGCACGCATCATCTGCTCTTTGATAATCTCGCCCGTGGCATGCTCTATACGGTCCAGCAGAGCCTGGCTATGAGGGTCTTCAGGTTTGCCCAGGTGAATTGGTCCAAGCGGACTCATGCCGAATTCCGTGACCATCTTGCGCGCAATCTCGACAGCGCGCTCGATGTCATTAGACGCCCCGGCGGTCATCGTCTCAAGCAGCACCTGTTCGGCGGCGCGTCCGCCCAGGAGCATGGCAATCTGGTCTTCAAGATACTCTCGCTTCTTCATCAGGCGGTCGCGCTCCGGCAGAGACTGCGTGACGCCGAGCGCACGCCCGCGCGGGAGGATGGAGACCTTGTGAATCGGGTCGCCGTTCTTGACGGCGAGGCCGACAGCGACGTGGCCCGCTTCATGGACGGCTGTCGCATAACGCTCTTCCTCGTCCATCATAAAGCCGTGACGCTCGACGCCCATTAGAATCTTATCGCGCGCATACTCGACGTGCTTGCGGGCAATCGCCGCAGACCCATCGCGTGTCGCAGCGATGGCCGCCTCGTTGAGCAGGTTGGCGAGATCAGCGCCGGAGAAGCCAGGCGTCCCGCGTGCTATCCATTGCAGGTCCAGCCCGTCTTCGAGTTTTAGCCCGCGCGAGTGGACTTTGAGAATCTCTTCGCGGCCACGGGCATCCGCATAGTTGACGACAATCTCGCGGTCAAAACGTCCGGGACGCGTGAGCGCAGTGTCGAGTATATCGGGGCGATTCGTGGAGGAGATAACGACGACGCCGGAAACCTGCTCGAAGCCGTCCATCTCTACGAGCAGTTGGTTGAGCGTCTGGTCCTGGTCTGCGGAAGCCGAGTCGTTACTGCGGCCACGCTGGCGGCCCAGCGCATCAATCTCATCAATAAAGACGACGCAGGGCGCAAGCTTGCGAGCCTCTGCAAAGAGCCTCCGGACGCGTGCCGCTCCGAGACCTGCAAATTTTTCCTGAAAGCTAGAGCCTGAGACAGAGAGGAAAGGCACACCCGCTTCATTGGCCGCGGCGCGTGCGAGCAGGGTTTTGCCAGTGCCCGGAGGACCCGAAAGCAGTATGCCGCGCGGAGCACGCCCGCCGAGCCGTCCGAATTTATCAGGGTTGCGCAAAAACTCAATCGTCTCGGCCAGCTCTTCCTTGGCTTCGTCCACGCCAGCCACATCGTTGAAATCGACTGTCTGCTTGCCCTGTGCGTCGTTCAGGTTAAAGTTCCCCCCGCGTCCGCTCATGCTGGCATAGAGACGCCAGCCGATAAAGGCGAAGGCTGCGAGGGTCAGGATTGGCAGTAGCCAGTTGAGCGCAGTGTACCAGCCGCTCGGCTGTAGAGAGCGAAACTCTACGGGAACGTTGCCCTTGGTAAAGAGCGCGACAATCTCCTGCTGCGCGGCCTCGTTGGTCACGATGGCCTGCGAGATTGAGCCATCGCGCGCCGTCACAGTCAGCAGCTCGCCTTCGACGTTGAGCGAAGACGCTGTGGCGCTCTCGCTCAGCGTGCGTAGCTGCGTGTAGTTAATCTTCTGTATGACGGGCTGGCGGCTGCCTTGAAAGATGAGAATGCTTGCCAGGAGCAGCAACAGGAAAAGACTGACACAAAGGGCCAGGCTGACGCGTTGGGAACGGGGGATTAAACGGGGTAAAGGGGACGGCATGTCATTCTCCTGCGCGCTCACAGGCTCTGAAGGGGATGAGCCTGAAGCGTTGACGAAAACCGAAGGACGCTCAAATTGTTCTTGTAAGTTAAAGCGCTAGAACTATCAGAGGAGGACTCGCACGCGAGCATCGCCTAAAGAGAAGCGTTCATGAAGCGCCTGTCGACCGCGACGGCCCAAACCGCACGGCGTAAATTCACTTTAGCAGCCTTGCACAAATGAAGTCCAGCAAAACTATTAATTTCTTGAGCAAAAAGATTACGCTCTAAGCTTTCTTCGGTCTCCGCTCAAGTTCCAGCACCAGACTGCTTTCGGATGAAAGCTGGCAACGGGCGGTTGCCGAATTTCCCGCTCAATTTCTTGAGTTTTTTTCGCCTGCCCTAAATCGGAACAGGCCGGAGCATTGTTCGCGGGCCTGACTGCTAAATTTCAGTACGAAATTACGCTGACGAAAGCCGCCAGGGCCACCCCTTAAGCCAGCTAAGTAGTTAAATAGTTGGGCTTATCCTTGAAAAGCTTGAGCGCAGGGCCTACTGGCACGGTCGTTGCTCAACTAACTGGCAGGCAAGTTCAACAACTCTGAATTCGATAGCTTTGATGAGGCTCAGGAAAAAAGGAGAAGGCTGATTATGTTGTGGACAATTCTGGTAGTGCTTCTAATCTTGTGGGCGCTTGGCGCTTTCGCTTTTCATGCTGGCGGTTTGATACACCTGCTGCTGGTCGTCGCGCTGGTGGTGCTGGTGATCAACCTTTTGACCGGACGCCGGACTGTTTAAGCTCGGCAGCCGCGAGATAAACAAAAGGAGGCCACAGAATAGCCTTTAGCAACATCAAGCTAATCGCTCTGTTGGCCCTCTAGGACCAAAGTCGGTCTTCAAGAGCAAGCAAAGGAGGGACAGCTAAGATATGTTGTGGACGATTCTGGTGGTGCTCCTGATCTTGTGGTTGGTCGGCGCCATTGCTAACGTAGGACCATTAATTCACTTGCTACTGGTCGTCGCACTCGTCGTGCTGGTGATCAATCTCTTGAGCGGACGCCGGACAGTCTAAACGGCGCTCGATAGCTTCGGCACAAAACAAATTTCTTCGGGGGACGCAGGCTTACTGCGTTCCCTTCTCTTTTTTTATGGACCAGTAGAGATACCCCAACCCAACTAGATTCAGCAATAGCTCACTTCTCATCCACTAACGGCGCGTTGAGCGCGGCGGTGATGCGCCCGACCGGATACAGGTTGAGTTGTTTGTCCCAGTAAGGCGAACGAACATAAAAGAATTCGAGGCGTTCGCGCGCGCTCGCGGCAAACTTGGGGTCAGTCGCGACGCGCTGCTCGAACTCGCGTCGCAATCCCGCATCCTTCGCCAGCATCTCGCGCGCCAATTTCTCCAGCACATAATCTTCGCCGTCCTCCTTCTGCTCGAAGACGGCATTGAAGAAGCCCCAGGCCGCGAATGAATCGGGCGCGTCAGGCTCAAGCAGGTGAATGGCGACGTGAGCCGACGGTTGGGCCAGAGCAACGACGACAGAGCCTGCCGGATATAGCCTCTGCTCGCGCACAGGGTTTGTCTTGAACGTAGGCATCACGCGCCCCTCAAACGGCGCACTGGACCACTTCGCTTCGCTAAAACGATAGCTCTCGACTTCTATCCTGGTCGGCTGCGCGAGCCGCTGCAAACGCAGCCCGTGCAGCTTGAGCACTTCGATGACGCTCTGCCATTGCGGCGGCAGGATATAATAGAGCGGAGGCGCGACCGCCGCCGTCACCCTCACCTCGTCAAAAAGCGGCACGGTCAGGTCCAGCGGCTTGGTCCCGTAAATGACGCGCACAGCGCCGGACACCTCGCTCAGTTCATTACGATATTCCACAGCCTTGAGCCTGTAAGGGACGGACTTTTCCGTCAGCTCGAATCTCAGGGGATACTTGCGCGCAGGATTATAGCTGCGCCCTTCGGCAGCGACCTCTTCGTCGGCCCTGCGCACGGCGCGCAGCAGGCTTTGAGGGTCACGGTTAATCTCTTCGAGCGTGTGCCGCAGGAAATCGTATGTGCCGCGCACGCGCGAGCGGTAATCCTTGAGCATGTGCGTTTCGATGAGGAGGCCCGGACGATTCCGTATCGGCGTGTAAGCGGTCGAGTATCTGGGTGAAGGCACGAAGGCCAGGATGCCTTTCGTCAAATCGCGGTTATCGCGAAACTCAAGATAGGTCGAGAGCAGATTCCCTTCGGCTTCCGTCGCCGGGACAATCCTCTTATCAAAGGCAGCGCGCGTCCAGGCAAGCACGCTGGCGGGCATGTTCTCATGATGCTCGTACTGGTAAGTCAGGTTATAGCGATAATCTGCGCCGTCCGTGACGTGGCAATCGATAAAGAGGTCCGGATTCCAATCGTTCCAAAGCCCGAGCCAGGCGCGCATCTCTGGTGTATCGGCCTTCATGTAATCGCGATTGAGATTGAGATTAGCGCCGTTCGTGCGCCAGCCCATCTCTGCCGGTCCGTTCTGGTTGATGCGATTGTATGGACCAAAACGCTCGTGGCCGTCAGTGTTAAAGATCGGGATAAAGAGAATAACCACGTGGTCCAGCAGATGCTCGCGCGTCTTTGTGATAGCAATATCTCGCAAGAGCGCCAGCCCTGCGTCTTTGCCGTCGGACTCGCCCGCGTGTATGCAGGCCTGTATGAGCATCACGGCCTTGCCCGCCTGCCGCGCCTGCTCCGGCGCAAACGTCCCGCCTTTGGCCGCGATCAGAAGCGGCAGCTCTCGGCCTTCGCCGCTCTGCCCGAAGCTCTTGAGACGGATGAAGGGCGAGGCGGAGGCTAAGCGGCGGCTGTAAGCGATAGTCTCGTCATAGCGCGGCGTTTCGCGATAGTCTGTTTTCTCCGTCCAGGTCTGCCACTCTGGCGGGACTCCTGCGGAATTACTCTGGGCCATAACGCTCCTTGGAAGAAAGATCGAGACGGTAAAAAGAACGGACAGCGCGGCGACCATGCGAAGCATGCGTGTATCTCCATGAACGAAAATCGGAAGGCATGTGGTTGATGAGCGAAGCCTGCATCTTAAATACACGATTCCGCTCTAATAGACAAACTCATCGTCATGCATTTAGATTAGCTGGAAGCAAGGGCGTTTTATTGTTCCGGCTGACAACAGAGTGAAATACAAGATGAGCTTCCACCTAATTCTTCGCCGAGCGGTTGTTTTAACGCTCGCCGCGCTTTTATCAATCTCTACGGGGGTCATGGCCTCGCTGGCGCAGCAGGGCGCGAGCAGTCCGCTTCAAGCCGCGACCCGGCCCTCGCCTTACAAACGTCTGGAAGGCCCGACGCACCCGCGCCCGCCGCGCACTTACGACGCTTTGCACTACACTATCCGCACGCGTTTCGATGTCCCGCAGCGAACCGTCTTTGGCGATGAGACCTTGACGCTCAAGCCGCTCGCCGCGGGATTCAAATCCTTCGACCTTGACGCTGCGAGCATGAAGATAGACTCTGTGACGCTGGCTTCGGATGGGCAAAAACTTGTCTGGACACAAACGCCCGACAAGCTCTCAATCAACCTAGACCGCGCCTATGCTCCTGCAGAAACCATCAACGTCCGCATACAGTATCGCGCCAACCCTCAGCGCGGCCTCTATTTTATAACTCGCACGCAGGCCGTTGATGGCGTCAGGAAACCCGCGCAAATCTGGACGCAGGGTGAGCCGGAAGAGAATCATCACTGGTTTCCCTGCTACGATTTCCCGGACGATAAGGCGACCAGCGAGCAATACATCACGACCGGCGCGGGCGAGGTCGCCATCTCCAACGGCGCGCTGCTGGACGCGACCGACAACCCGGACGGCACGCGCACCTTTCACTGGCAGATGGCCCAGCCGCACGCCACTTATCTGATCTCGATGGTCGTCGGCAGCTACGCGAAACTGACCGATGCTTACAAAAATATTCCTGTCGAATACTATACCTATCCCGGCACGGAGCAGACGGCGCGACGCGCCTTTGCGCGTACACCGGAGATGATGCAGTGGTTCAGCAGCGCGCTCCGTTATGAATATCCTTATAACAAGTACGCGCAAACAGTCGTTTCCTATTTCATCTTCGGCGGGATGGAGAACATCACCGCGACGACGCACGCCGACTGGGAGATACTGCGGAGCGACGCCGCGACACACAGCGCGACGCAAGACCTCATCGCGCACGAGTTGGCCCACTCCTGGTTCGGCAACCTGGTGACTTGCAAGGACTGGTCGCACGCCTGGCTCAACGAAGGGCTTGCCACTTTTATGGAAGCCAGTTTCAGGGAGCACGCGCAGGGACGCGCTGGCTATCTTGAAGCGATGCGTGAGAACGCGAGCCTCTATTACGCGGAGGATAAGCTGCGCTATCGCAGACCGCTGGTTTATGAGCGCTACCGCACGCCGATAGACCTCTTCGACGCCACGCTCTATAAAAAGGGCGCGCTCGTCATGCACATGCTGCGCGAAGTGGTCGGCGACCAGATGTTCTGGAAGGCGCTCAACAGGTATCTCAATGAAAACCGTTTTGAGACGGTCGAGACAGCCGATCTTGAGCGTGCTTTTGAAGAGACGACCGGAAAAAAGCTCGACTGGTTTTTTGAGCAATGGGTTTACAAGGCTGGCTATCCTGAAGTGCGCGTGCGCTATGTCTACAACGCGGCTACGCGCCAGCTGACGCTTTATGTCGCACAAACGCAGACGCCGGATACGACGACCCCCGCCGTCTTCCGCCTCCCCGTAGACGTGGAGCTAACGACCGCCGCAGGCACGCGCACAGAGCATCTTGAGATAAGACGGCGCGAGGAGCAGTTCACATTCAAGTTAGAGAGCAAACCCGTCTCGGTCAGCTTTGACAAAAATTCGCGCCTGCTGATGAAGCTCGACTTCCCGCAATCGCAAGAGATGCGCCCCGCTCTCGCCGCGAGCCTGGCTCTTCAGCCCAGATGATTATCTTAAAAGGCTATCGCAATTCCGGCATTGAGTTCTACGCCTGGCATTGAGCGTGCCGCAGGCCGTGCAACGCAGGTACATCGTGCGCGCAAACCAGTTGGTAATCAGCGCGCTTAAAACGAGTATGCTGACGAAGACTGCGGCGCTTAGCAGCGTCTCTTTCAAGCCTTGTACTTCTCCCGCAAGCCCTCTTGAAAGCTCTGCCCGCGCTGGTATCCCTGGCGAAAAGCATCGCCCGTGTAAACATCGCTGTGGCGCTCGCGCAGGTAATCCGCAGCCTCTTCATAAGACTTGCCGCGCGCACGCGGATGCAGCGCCGCCTCAAAGCCTCTACGATAATGCGGCTCATCCTTTTTGAAGTCGCCGCCCTGCTGCCGCCGCGTATATTCCTCCTCTTCGGCATCTCTCAAGCCGGTCCACCAGTTCTCGCGCGCCGTGTCGAGACCTTCCGCTCCGGCCTCGAATAAAGCGTTGCGCGCGGCATCCGCCTGCGTATCGTCATCTGCGGCGGCGATGATGACCGTGCGGCCTTTTCTCAAAGCGTCCTCGTAAAGATAAAGCTCATCATGCGGCAGCTCGGGCGCAACCGTGTCTTCCAGAGCCTCGCCCGCCGTAACCCCAGCCGCCGCTCCGCCCGCGCCAAAGAGCGCCGCGCCTAAAAGTCCTGCGGCAATCACCGGACCAACGCCCGGCACTAAGAGACTCGCCGCAGCCGCGCCGAGCGTCGCGCCCCCTGCGACGCCCATCGCGCCGCCGACTGTCCCGCCCAAGGCCTGGCCCATTCCGGGCTGCTCTGTTTCCGTCGTCGGCACGCTGGCTTCAACCTCTTCGGACGTGGTGCCGGGAGTCAAAAGATTAATGCGGTCATCCGGGATTCCTATGGAGCTGAGATTTGACAGGGCGCGGTCGGCGTCGGCGCGCGAGTTAAAGATGCCGGTGACGGTTTTCATGCGAGTCCTCCAGATGGTTTTGAATTTTGAATAGTTTTACTATCATTCTGATACCACTTTCAAGCGTTCTCGATCTTTTCGTTGAGCTATGCGCCGGAGGCGTGTTAAATTAAAGCTGCTCTGGTCAAGACCGAGTTTAGCAGCAAAGGGAGCGCGGGATGATTTCGATTGTCGAGAAACACTGGCCCATGTCGGTTGGCGACGGCAAGGCCGCACGCAAGAAGAAGCCCAGAATCCTAGCCATCACGACAGACTGCTGCACGGGCTGCGCAGGCTCGCCCGCCTGTATCGAATATTGCCCGATTGAAGCCTGCATGTTCTGGATACCGGACGAAGACCACCCGCCTTTCGGTCGGATAGAGGTTGACCCTTATCTCTGCATAGGCTGCCAGAAATGCATCAGCAAAGGGCCTGAGGGCGCGTTCCTCGATGGCTGTCCCTGGGATGCCATAGAGATGATCCCGACCGATGACTGGGAGGCCATGCACGGCGTCAACCTGCCGGACGCTCCGCCAGCTATGGTTGATTAGCCACACCAGCCGAGCGCGAATTTTCCGAGCGGCCCTGAATCGCCTTGAGCGTCAGGGCCGCTTGTTCTTTGACCCGCTCAGACATTCCCTCGACGCCCTTGCTGTATCGCTCGACCAGAGGCAAGTCCTCACGCTCTCCGATTAAATAGAGAGCGCGCAAAGCCTCCCAGACGCTCGCCTCGTCGGGCGCGAGCAGGCAGAGCGGGTCGCCTGTTTTGACCTGCGCTCCCTCGCTCATGAGCAAGCTGCTAATCTTTCCCGGCAGCGGCGCACGCACTTCCAGCATCCGCCCGTTTGCCTCTTTGAGCCTCCCGAGTAGAGAGCCGACCGCGACCTGCGAGCCTACTGGCAGGGCGCTCATGATTGTCCCTTCAGCCGTAGAGTTGACCGTGTAAGGCTGCAACATGGCGCGCACTTCCCTCTTGCCGCTCGTATCACCGAAAGTCAAAAGCGAGAGCGCGGCGTTGCGTCGCACAATAGGTTCACTATCATCCAGCAGCCGCACGAGCGCCGTGTGAAACTCCTGCGCCCGATTGTCTTTGCCCATCAGCCAGGCAACCGTCAGGCGAAACTCCATCAAAGCACTCCCCGCCAGCTTCAGTAGCTGCGGGTAAAACTGCCTTGCCCGCTCGTCCCTTTTATCCATCCGCTCTGCCAACTGCGAGAGCGCGTGCTGCACCTTGCGCGGGTGGCTTTCATCCGAGAGATACTCTCCGATCTGCTCATCCGTCAGCTCGCGTCCGAACCATGTCCCGTACCATGTCAGGAAAGGAACTATCACAAGCAGCGCGGCCACGATGGCGAGCGGCAGCGACGAGCGTCTGCGCGGCGCTGGACCAGCCGCCGTCGCCTGAGACTTATCGGAAAATCCGTTGGAGCTATTGTCTGCCATCTTTTTGCAGAGCGTTGGTAACGACTGGTCGCCCTCGCGTCATCAACGCGCGGGGTAAAAATGATAAAGCATCGCGTAAACGATGACGCCCGTCACGGAGACATAAAGCCAGAGCGGAAAGGTCCAGCGCGCAATCCGCCTGTGCTTTTGAAACTCGCCGCGCACGGCCCTGTAAACGGTCGCGAAGATAAAGGGCAGGATGATGACGGCCAGGACAGTATGCGTCAGGAGGATGGTTAGATAGAAAGAGCGTGCCAGCCCCTGTCCCATGAACCGCGTCGTGCCGTGAAAGTAATGATAGACCAGATAGGAGATTAAAAAGAGCGTCGAGCAGAGAAGCGCAGAGACCATGCAGGCCAGGTGCGGGGTGATTCTTCTGCGGCGTATGAAGAGATAACCGATGATGAGCAGGAGGCCGCTGGTTGCATTCAAGAGCGCATTGAGATGCGGCAAGACTGAATACCACATAAACTAGAGGTTCGATTCGGCCTGCGCGCCTCCCTGTGCGCCGGCAACCCTTTGCCCTTCTTCGGTCAGGCTGTAAAAATCGTTGCCGCGCTCTTCGAGCAGCCCTTCGCGGACCAGCCGCTCAACCGTGTCGAAGACCGCAAGGCGCTCCTCGGGGTCATTCCCGCCCGCTTCAAACAGCTCGTGCAGATCGAGCGATTCCTTCTTCCAATGCCCGAACATACGCAGAATTTTGAGCGCCAGTTGGTCCATCAAATAATCACGCTGTAAGGAGCAGCGATGAGCGATGAAGGAAAAGCTATTGGTCTATTGCTTCATTTGATTATCGAATTACTCAAGCAATGGCGCAGCCCATCTCGGAGAGCTTAGCCTTCTCGGTCCAAAGCCTATCCTTTCTCCTGTTCCTTGTTCATCACCTTCATCATGGTCTGGACATCGGGCGGGACAGTGCGCCCTTTGGCATCCTTGGCGGTTGGCGTGCTGGTGGCGGTTTGAGTCGCAGCGCCCGGCAGCGTTCCGGCGGTCTTGGTGGCCGCCACGCTCGGCCTTGAGGCCGCGACCTGAGTTCGCGTCGCGGCGGGAGCATTGGCCTTTTCCGCGCCGAGAGGATTTTTAAAACCGAAGCTTGAGAGCATGCCTGCCGCGGGGATGCTGAGGAAGACGAGGGCCAGAAAGAGACAGACCGCGACGAGGAAGAGATTGTCTATGCTGAAGAAGGCCGAGACGCTGCCAGCCGTGATAATCGTCAGTGCGACGAGTCCCAGAAAGACGAGCGCCATGATGAGGCAAACGAGGTTCAGGAGCATGCCTTCTCTTCTCATCCGGTTTCCCTCCAGGCTCAAGGTTTCGGCCATCCGCTCTCCTTCAAACGCCTGCGCGTTTCAAACGCAGCTTCAAAATTGCGCGCCTGCTCAATCGGCCCCTGAATGGTTTTCAATTTCCATTCTACATCAAACGCTTGGCTCAATGCTTCTTCTTCTCGACGACGGGCTTTTCGGACATCTCCGCATAGCCGCACCTTTCACACTCCCAGAGCGGAAAGACTTCCGACGGATTGGCCTTGCTCTCGTAGACGGCGCGGTTCGACGGGATAATCTTGCCCCCGCACTGTGGACACGCGCGCCCGCGTATGGTCTCGCGGCTGACATCAACATTGAAAGGATTTTCGTCGGACATAATTTAAAGGATAAAGATGAAGTGAAAGCGATGAGCGATGAAGGAAAAGCTATTCATTTGTTGATTCATTTAACCAGCGAATCAACGAGACAATCTTTTCAGCTCATCTCTCATCGTTTTTCTCATGCGCCTTGCGATGCTTGAAGGCCACGATGAAGATCGAGCAGAAGATCGTCACGGGCGGCACCAGCAGGACCAGCACTCCCAGGTTGAGGCCCTTTGTCAGACCCTTGTTGTCGGCTGCGCCGGAGACGACCGCGCGGCACATGGCGCACTGGCCGAGCGCCGTCGAAGACAATGCGAAGAGCGCCAACAGCGCGGCCAGGGCAATTAGAAAAACTTTGAGAGCGAACCGGCGCTTCATCTCTACTCCTGTGACGCAGCAGGCGGGGGGTCGCTCACATTATAGCGCAGATTCAGAGACCTGAAGCTATCCGGGAAGAAGACAAAGAGCAGGCAGATGCAAACGACCGCCGCCGGAACAATGGTCAGGACAAGCGCCAGGCGCTCAAAGCGCAGGTGCATAAAGTAAGCGACGATGAGCGCCGCCTTGATGAGCGAGAGGCCCATCAAGATGGTTAACATGAAATGGACCGGCAAATGTATGTAAGCCAGAAAGACCTCAATCGCGGTCAACACGAGCAGCCAGACCCAGACCGAGATGAAAAGCTTTTTGCTGCCCTCTTCGTGTCCATGCTCTTCAGCGTGTGCGCTCATCACTCCTCCTTAACAGTCTAGGAGTCTGAGAGTCCGAGAGTCTAAGAGTCAAAGGCCGAAAGCTTTTGTCTTTTGACTCATGACTCCGAGACTCTCGGACTCTGAGACTTATTTAAAGTCCACAGACAGCAGGTAAATCATCGGGAAGACGAACATCCAGACGAGGTCAACGAAGTGCCAGTAGAGGCCGCTGATCTCCACGTCTTCGTGTTTGAGACGGTTGACCCTGAGGGCTATGACGAGCAGGTAAATCGCGCCCGTCAGGACGTGGAACATGTGCAGGCCCGTGATGGCGAAGAAGGTCGAGCCGAAAAGCTCCGTCGCGCCGGGCCAGCGATGCCGCCATTCTTCCGGTAGCCCAAAGGGGCGCAGTCCTTCGTCAATCAGGTGCTTCCACTCTATCAGGTGGAGCACGAGGAAGGCCGCGCCAAAGAGAATCGTCCCGAAAATCCAGTTGCGCACGCCCTTCTTATCGCCCTTCGAGGAAGCACGCACGGCCATCACCATCGTCAGGCTAGACGAGAGCAGGCAGAGCGTCATCACGCTGGAAAAGATGATGCTCGGAAAAAACGGGAAGGGCGTCGGCCAGACGTTCGACGTGCGAACATAGGCATAGCCGATCAGGAGCGCCGAAAAAGTCATTGTGTCCGAGAGAATAAAGAGCCACATCCCAAGCTTTTTGTGGCCCACTCGATAAGGGAGCGCGCCGCCGCCCCAATCCGTCGAGACCAGTTGTTCCGCTCTTGCTTCCGTACTCAACTTTCACCTCCAGAGGAAAAGGAGTAAGAACAGGTAGACCCAGAGTCCGTCCATGAAATGCCAGTAGAGAGCTACGGTGTCCGCGATTGCCAGCCGCTTCTCTTGCGCAAACTCGCCCTTTTGCTTGCGCCATGTGCGAAAGAGCAGGAAATCCAGCGCGATGATGCCGCCGATTAAATGTACTCCGTGCGCGCCCGTCAACAGATAGAAGAACGAGCTGTGCGGGTTGCTCGCGATGTAGATTCCTTCCGAAACAAGTTGCCGCCAGGCCGCGAATTGCAGGGCCAGAAATCCCAGCCCCAGCATGACTGTCAACAACAGCCAGCCGCCGTAGGCGCGCTCGCGCTGCTTTTTCAGAGCCTTGCGCGCCAGCTCGAAGCTCAGGCTGCTGAGGATGATGAGAGCCGTGCTCAGCCAGAGGATGCGAGGCATAGAGAGTGGCCGCCAATCGTCGCCCACCGAAGCGCGCACGATGTAGGCGCTCGTCAGCCCCGTAAAGAGCATCGCGATGGAAGCCAGCGCGACCCACATCGCGATCTTGTAACGCGCGGGAGAGAAGCCCTGCGGCTCTTCGCGCCCTTGATAGCCCCTGCCGCCGTCGCCGCCTGAGCCGTTGCGCGGCGGACGACCGTTCTTCCCTTTTGGTCCACCACCGACGCCGATTCCCTTTTTCGTCAGCCGCTCAGTGCTTGTGACCATCGTGTCCATTGCCCGTCCCGCTGCTTCCCTCCAGACCCGAATGAACGCCCACCGCGTTGTCCAGGTCAGGACTTGTTTGCATCACGTAATCATGAGAGGCTCCCGGCACGGCATACTCGTATGCGCCCCTGTAAACCACCGGGAGCACGCCCGCGAAGTTGTCGTGCGGCGGCGGCGAGGGCGTGGACCATTCGAGCGTCGTCGCTTCCCAGGGATTGTCGCCCGCCTTCTCGCCCTTAAAGAGACTCCAGATAAAATTGAAGAAGTAGATAAACTGGGCCAGCGCCGTGATGATGGCCGCAATCGTCACCAGCTTGACCAGCGGGTGCGTCGAGAGCAGGAAGTTGTACTCCTCAAACGAAGAATAGCGGCGCGGCATCCCGACGATGCCCATCACATGCATCGGCACAAAGATCGTGTAGACGCCTATGAAGGTGATGAAGAAATGTATCTTGCCAAGCTTTTCATTCATCATCCGTCCAAACATCTTCGGAAACCAGAAGGCCATGCCCGCGAACATTCCGAAGATAGCCGCCACGCCCATCACCAGATGAAAGTGTGCGAGCACAAAGTAGGTATCGTGCATCGGCAGGTCGAGCGAAGTCTGGCCCAGGACCAGCCCTGTGATACCGCCCGCGACAAAGAGCGAGACGAAGCCGAGCGCGTAGAGCATGGGCGAAGTAAAGCGTATGCGCGCGCCCCAGAGCGTGCCGAGCCAGTTGAAAGTCTTGATGGCCGAAGGAACGCCAATCGAGAGCGTCAGAATCGAAAAGGCAATCGCCGAATACGGACTCATCCCGCTGATGAACATGTGATGTCCCCAGACGAAGAATCCCAAAAGGCCGATGGCGAAGATGGCAAAGACCATCGCGCGATAACCGAAGACGGGCTTGCGCGCAAAGGTCGAAAGGATATGCGAGGTCGCCCCCATCCCCGGTAGGATGGCGATGTAAACTTCCGGGTGGCCGAAGAACCAGAAGAGATGCTGCCAGAGAATAGGCGAGCCGCCCTTGTGATAAGGCAGCTTGTCAGGGTTGACGCCCGCCAGCAGCCCGTTGACATATTCGCCCGCAGGGATAAAGAAACTCGTATAAGCGTTGCGGTCCAGAAAGAGCAGGATGCCGCCAGCCAGCAGCACCGGAAAAGCCAAGAGCGCGAGGATGGCCGTCGTAAACCAGGCCCAACAGGTCAGAGGCATGCGCATCAAAGACATCCCGCGTGTGCGCATGTTCAAAAGCGTCGTGATGAAATTAAGCGCACCCAACAGCGAGCCGATGCAGAAGATGGCGATACTGATAATCCACAGATTCATGCCGCCGCCCTGTCCGGGTCCGGCAATCTCTCCGAGCGCGCTCAGGGGCGGGTATCCGGTCCAGCCGCCGATGGGCGCGCCGCCCTCTACAAAGAAAGCCCCGACGAGCACTAGAAAGCCTACGAGCGTGACCCAGAAGGAGAGCATGTTGAGGACTGGGAAGGCCATGTCTTCCGCGCCGATTTGAATCGGCAGGAAATAGTTGCCAAAGCCTCCCTGCGGCGCCGTCGTGAGCACGAAGAAGACCATCATCGTGCCGTGCATCGTGACCATCGCCAGATAGAACTCAGGGGTCATGACGCCGCCCGGCGCGCCCGCCGGAAAGAGCGTCTCTAAGAGCGAGAACTGCGTCCCCGGCCAGGTCAGCTTGACGCGCATCAGGACAGACATAATCAGCCCGACGATGACCGCCGTCATCGCCAGCAAGAGATACTGTATGCCGATGACCTTGTGGTCCACGCTAAAGATATACTTGCGTATAAAACTGGTCGGCGGCGCATGGCGATGAACTTCCCCATGTTCCCCATGCACGGTCTCTATTTCTGCCATCGCTCATCTCCTTTGATGGAAGGATGAATTTAGTATGACCCCTGCTGAAGCTTGTTACCGTTCTCGTCGTAAAGCGCGTTCAGCTCATATTTTTGCGCCAACTCGCTGACGCGCGTCAGAAACTGGTCCTGTCCGAGCGTCATCAGCGGGCCGTACTCCGCTTCGGGCAGGACCAGCACGTAAGCCTTCATCTTAAAGTGGTTCATCCCGCACAATTCGGCGCAGGCCAGCTCGAATCTTCCGGCCTTGACGGGCTTGAAGTAGGCCGGGATGGTCATTCCCGGCACGAGGTCCTGCTTGAATCTCGTCTGTGGAATCCAGAGGCTGTGCGTCACGTCTTTCGAGCGGAGGATGAATTCGGTCGGGCGACCGACCGGGATGACGAGCGTCGTCGTGACGACATCATCCTTGGCCTTCGGGTCTGTGCCGTCCAGCCCGACAAAGTTCAGATTGTCGTCATTGATAAACTTGGCATCCGTGCGCCCGAACTGTCCGTCCTTACCCGCATAATGAAAGTTCCACTGAAACTGCTGCGCGACGACCTCTACTCGGTTGGAACCCGGAGGCGCGTTGTTCAGATGGAGTGCGGCCCAGACACGCTGGCCCATCACGGCCAGCCCGATAAAGATGGCGGCGGTAATAATGGTCCAGATAATCTCCAGCCGGTTGTTGCCGTGCGAATAGAGCGCACGTTCGCCGCCAGCCGTTTCGCGGTAGCGCCAGACCATGTAGCCGAGTCCGACCTGCGCGGCTGTAAAGGCTATGCCGACAACGATGATGGTAATGAGGAATTGCCTGTCAACGGCTGGACCATGTTCCGTGATGCTCGGCGGAAACCACCATTTGCCGCTCAGGAACAGCCAGACAGAGCCAAGCGTCAGAAGCCAGATCAGAACCGCCAGGGCGCGACCCATAGACCAACCTCCTTCAGGAGTCAAAGGTTCGGGGTCGGAGCTTGGAGAGCAGAGGCTGATGTTGCCCGCCCCTTGTTCGCCTGTCACCTAACCCCTGTTCAAAACCATGAGACCAAACAGCAATGGCAAGTAGATAACTGAAGCCAGCAGCAAGCGTCGCGCATCCTGTCTTGTTTTCGAGCGCGCGGCGATGATGCTGCTGTAGAGAAAAAGCAAGCCGAGCAGGAGCGCTCCGTAGAAATAGAATCCGCCGGAAATCCCCAACAGCGTCGGCAACAGGCTGACGGGCAACAGCATCAGCGTGTAGATGACAATTTGCCTGCCCGTCATCCGTCCGTCGGGTTCGACCACGGGCAGCATCAGGATTCCCGCGCGCCCGTAGTCTTCCCTGTACATCCAGGCGATAGCCAGAAAATGCGGAAACTGCCAGAGGAACAGGATGGCAAAGAGCACCCAGGCTTCAAGGCCAATCTCTCCGCGCGCGGCGGCCCAGCCGATAAACGGCGGCATCGCTCCGGGAAACGCGCCGATGACTGTCGATAAGGAAGTGCGCGTCTTGAGCGGCGTATAGAGCAACAGGTAGCCGACGATAATCGGCAGACCGAGAAGGGCCGTCAGCGGGTTGACCAAGAGCGCGAGATAGATTTCCGCCAGAGCCATCAACGCCAGACCGAAAACCAGAGCCTCTACCGGAGAGAGCTTGCCCGTCGGCAGCGGCCTCGAAGCTGTCCGCCGCATCAGCCCGTCCAGCTCGCGCTCCATGTACTGATTGACCGTCGCGATGCCGGATGAGAGCAGCGCGATGCCGATCATCGCGTGAGTCATCAGCAGGTAATCTATGGCCCCGCGAGCGCCCAGACAAAATCCTGCGGCTGCCGTCAAGACGATCAGAAAAGTTATACGCGGCTTGGTCAACTCCAGATAAGCCCTGGCCCTCTCGCGCGCCGTCAACTCGACGGGCTGCGAGCCGGGTATCTCGGAATTCAGCTCTATCGCCACACTCTTCATAAATCAGCGTCGTTCGGAATTTTCTGATTTTAGATTGGCGATCTCGTGGAAAGCGAAGTTTGAGTTTTCGCAGCCGAGCCTGAGCAGCCCGCTTTTAAAATCTCAACTCTCGCTTCTCCACAAAATCGCCAATCGCCAATCTCAAATCGCCAATCCGTTTAATGTTTGACCAGCATCGGAAACTCAAGCGCGGGCATAATCTGCAATGAGCCGCCCTCTGGCGCGTTGGCGGTTGCGCCCGCTGCGTCATAGGAAAAGTCCGCCGTCCCGCTGCCTTTGGCGGCGACGTTGACTTCCATAGTCTTCTCGCCAAACTTTTCATGCCAGGCGACGACAGTGTACTTGCCCGCTGGCACGCCCGTAATCTCAAACGTCCCGTCTTCCTTGGTGACGGCAAAGAACGGGTGCTTGAGCACGCCGATGTAAGCCTTCATCCAGGGATGCTGGTTGCACTTGACCGGAATCAAGGTCTCTGCACGCTTGAAGGTCTTTTCAATCGGCGGAGCATTCGGACCCTGCGACTGATTCCATTCCTCGTTACTCTTGGGCGTCGGGTGGACGTTGTGCTGCGTCGGGTCGCTGTTGGTCACGCTCAGCTTTTGATTGACCTGAAGCCCGATCATGTGCGGCTTATAGTGGCAGCCGTTCTGGTCCAGAACGACAGCATTGGTCGGCGTATCAAAGCTGAAATCGCCTATCTTCTTGCCGTCGGTGGTCGTCCCGTCCTTGATATAGACAAAGGTGTACTGGACTTTCCCGTCCTTGACGACGACATCCTCCGTCATGGCATTGGGATTCTTCTGCGCGCAGACGGCATCGGCGGAAGTGTCAATCTTTTTCGGCTCGGGCACTGTGCCGGTCACCGCGACCTTGCCCTTGATCGTGCCCTCATTGCCGGTCTTGGCGTATTTGTTGCCGCCGCCGGTATCGGTCCCGCCGCCGCCGTTGTCTTCGGTCTTCTTGCCGCCGCAGGCCAAGCCTAAAGAGACGAGCAGCAAGAGGGTGGAAAGGGCCAGCCAGTAGCGTGCGCGTTGTGTCAACATATTTAGTCCTCCAAAAGTAAGATAATTTCCGATTAAGTTCAAATCCGCAGTTACTTCGGCAGCGTCTACGGCGAAAAATCCGTCGGCCTGTGCGCCACAGCGAAAGCCACGGCGGGCGCACGCGCGTTGGGCCAGGCCCGCTCCAGCAGGGCCAATCTCTTTGTCCGGCGTCCCTCCTGCCTCGCGTTGATGCGACTGATGCGCGGCCCGCCCGCGCTCGTCGCGGCGGTCTGGTTCTCTTTCGGCGAGGGCGGCTGTCCGCCTGTCGCAGCGGGCGAGGTCGCCATCAGTCTGCGCTGCTCGTCCGGCGTCATCAGGAACATGTAACGGACCAGCAGGTCAGCGTGGTCTCCGTGATACTGGTTAACAACTTCGGGCGGCTTTTCGACGTTGGCGACCCAGCGCTCGCCGTCCCGCTTGAAGAGACCCGAAGGCATCGCCGTTCCGGGGCTTATCTGCGCGGGGTCGAGCAGCCAGCGATAGGTCCAGTTAGGCTTGAGTCGCTCGCTCGCCAGCAGGAAGTTTGGCGCGATAGCACTCTTGTCATGCGCCGCGTCGCCCGTGATGTGGCACTTCAAACAGGGTGTACCGGAAACGAAGAGCTGTCGCGCGACAACCTTTTCGGATTCCGTCAGCGGCTCAAGGTTCTGTTTGATATAAGGCTCCTGCTGCGCCGAGACGGCCATAAAGAAACGCACCAGCGCACGCACCTCGTTCGGAGAGAAGTTAAAGGTGGGCATGCGCGCCTTCAGGTAAGGCCGGACGCCGTTGCGGTCAAGGCCCGGCTGCGGCTTAAAGTTGGCCGCCGCCTGACTTGCGCTGCCCTGATTGTTTGCTGCCACGCTTTGACCGCTACTACCGCCTTGACTCGCGCCGCCGCCCTGTCCGCCGCTCGTGTTTGCCTGCTGTCTATTGCCGGCTGGCGGGCTGGCAGAAGGCTGTGGTTGAGAGGGCGGCTGGCCCACAATCTTATCGCTGCGTCCGGCTTCGGGCGCGCCCTTCTGGTCCGAGAGCGATGGGTCGCGCAGAAAGCGCAGCAGCCATTCGGGGTCAACACGCGCGCCCTCGCTCGTCAGTCGCGGCGGCAGCATATCCTTCATGTCTGCGGACTGGTACATCGGCAGGTCCATCAGGACGGAGCGCTGGCCCACCTGTATGTTATGACAGCCCATGCAGTTGTACTTCTTGACGACCCACCAGCCTTCCTGTATGTCGCGCCCCCGGTCATTCGGGTTGTAGAAGAGGGCCGAAGGAATATTCGCGCCTTCCGGTCCGACGCTGCCCAGGAGGAAAGTTGTCAGCGCGTTACGCCATTCCTCCTTCATAAAGGGTCTAGGCATACGCAGACGGTCTTTCGGGTCTTTCTCTTTACCCTGATCGTAAATGGACGGCTCTGTAATCTTGTGCTCGAAGAATCCCTTGCGAGTGTACCACTCTTTATCCTCGCCCTTCTTCTCAGGGTGCAGGTTGAGCGGGTCGCGCCCGTCTTCGGCATCCTTCGTGAGCAAAGCAAAATCCAGACGCTCGATGGGCGTCGCGCCTTCCGCGGTCAAATCCTTGCCGATGCGCTGCTCCTCTTCAAAGCCCTTGATCTCGTGGCAGCCCGCGCAGCCATACTGCTTAATCAGCGTCTTGCCCTTCTCCTTGAGGCTCGCGTCATCCATAAAGGAGGCGTCGGGGTATGAAGCCTGACCGCTGAGCGAGAAGAGATAAGAGGCTATGTCGCGCGCGTCCGTCGGAGAGAGACGGAAGTTGGGCATGACCGTCATGTTCTGAATCTGAAGCTCCGCGCCGTCGTTCGGACAGACCGTGTGATCCCTGTCGAAGACGAAGGGCAGCCCCTTCTTCTCGAAATCCTCGCGCGTCAGGTCGCGCTTCTCCTTCGGGCAATAGGGAGCCCAGCGCTCGCGCGGGTTATAAATCCAGCGCACGATGTAATCAAAGCTGGCCTTATCGCCGACGCGCTGCAAGTTGGCGGCGAAGCTGCCGCCGACGGCATTGTCGCCCTCGCCTATCGAATGACAGGCGAGGCAACCGCGCGACTCGAAAAGCTCTTTGCCGTGTGCGGCATCGCCGCGCTGCTGCTGCGGGACTCGCCCGTCAAAGGATTCCTGCCAGAGATAAGCAGAGATGGCCTTAATCTGCTCTTCGCCATCGGCATCGCGCATCTTGTCGTTACCGAAACGCCAGAAGGTCGGCATCTTCGTCCCCGGACGGAAGCTCTGCGGGTCTTGCAGCCAGACGGGTATCCACTCTTTTCTGAGCTTCAAACGCACATCCTTCAGGTTCGGCCCGACCTTCTTCTGGTCCATCATCAGATAACGCGATTGCAGATTGAGCTGGTCTATCCGCGCGGCCAACTGGCTGTTGGTGACGCGCATGGATTCGGCGTGGGCCAGCAGGGTTTGCGCTTCCTTGTCATCCTCGACCTGGCTGGCGGTTTCTGTGTCTTCCCTGGACTGTTTCTCGTTGGCCTTAATCTGCTCTTCAAGCTGCGAGATGGTCGCGCGCGCGTTGGTCAGCGAGTCTGTCTCGCGGTCAAAGCCTTCGTAGCGATGGCAGCCGACGCAGCCGCGCTGCTGGAAAAGGTCTTTGCCCAAGTTGAGCGTGTCCGCGCCCTGGACGACGCGGTCTTTGGAATGGCACTGCTGGCAGCCCGCCTGCATGTTCTCCTTCTCGAACATGGGCGTAATCCAAAAAGGGTTGTGGCCGTGCGCTTTGACATCGGAAGTGGTCGCGCGCCCGTTGCCCCAGTGGCAACTGGTACAACCGAAGCGGTCAGGGTTGTGTATCTGCAAGAGTTCACGGTTCGGGTGGCTGACGAAAGCGTTCGCCAGTTCGTCAGGCTTTTTGCCCGGACCGTCGGGGGCCATGTCTGAAGCCTTGATGTTGAGAGGCTCGCGCACGCCCAGATGACAGACTTCGCAGCGCTCTACGATGTTGTATTGCGGGACGTTGATCTGGTGGCCCGCGATGGTGTAGTCGAAGCTGTCGGTCTTTTTGAGCAGATCGTTGACCTGCTTGGCCGTGAGTCCTGTGACGTGGTTCTTGAGATAATCGTCGCGCTTGCGGGCCAGCTCGGTCGGGCGCTTGAGCAGCTCGGCGAGTTCTCCGAGCCGCTGGCCCTTGCGGTCTTTCAACTCGTTGAAGGTCTGTTCGAGTTCCGTATATTTAAACTGCCTCTCGACTGTCCCGCCGTCCTTCGTCGGCATCTGGACCTTGATTACTTCCTGCTTCTTCTCTTCAGCCTCTTTGCGTATCTTATTTTTGGCCGACTCGCTGGTCGCCGTCTCGACCCTGTAATTGATCACGGTGATGCGGCCTCGCTGGTCCTGAAAGGGTTCCGTGATGGCATCGAGCTGTCTTTGAATGTCCGCGACTTCCTGGTCAATCTCTTTTCTTCTGGGAGCGGCCTCTTCCTGCGCGGCCTTGGCCTCTTCGTCAAGACGCTGGTATTCCGCGCTCTCCTTGACCTCGGCCTCGGTCGCGTTGCCGTTCTTTTTGATGTTTTGCAGCAGCCGGGTATAGCGCGCGACGAACTCTCGCTGGACTCCGCGCCAGGGCCTCTGCCCGTAGGCTTCGTCGTAGAGCGACCAGGCGACGACCGCCATCAGCAAGAGCGCGCAGACGAGCAGGATGCCGCTCGTCGAACGGCTCACAATCGGGTCTGAAGCCGGAGCTTCATCAGGCTCCGGCTTGACCAGTTTGTCTGTCTCAGGACTCTCAGCCACCTCTTTAGCTCCTCCAGGGGCCGCTAGACATTGAACCAGGGCGTGACCCACACATACTTAATCGTAAAGACAAGTCGCAACAGCAGCTTGACCGGAAAGGCCAGCAGCACCGAAATAGCGAAGAACTGAAAAGTCAGATATTGAAGCAAGCTGGTCCGCGCCAGAATCTTGCGGTCCAGCTCGTTTCTCGTCATCAGCCAGTGAAAGAACAATCCGCCGAGAAGGTAAAAGCCTCCCACCACCAGCGCGCCGAAGATGGCCTTCCACGGATAGAGACCTAGAAACGAGAGACCCGGAAGCTGCGCGATGATGTCGTGGAGGTCTCGATTTTTGTCGAAGACGACGGCGTTGTGGTCCCAGGTCTGGCCGGGCCAGAACCAAATCCAGCCGGGGCCGCGTATGAACGTCCCGATGATAATCAGGATAATCCACATGAAAAAGCCCCAGCCGAACATCCCTATCGCAAAACGTTTTTGCCTGAACGAATAATAACCGTTGCCGAGCGGGTTGGCGTCCACATAAGGGAAGACCATCAGCCCGATGATGAGCAAGGTCGGCATTACGACGCCGGCAATCCACGGGTCGAAATAGACGAGCATCTCCTGTAGGCCCAGAAAATACCAGGGCGCTTTGGAAGGGTTCATCGTCAGGTTGGGGTTGGCAGGCTCTTCCAGCGGAGCGTTGAGCGTGATGGACCAGACGTAGAGAATGACCGTCACGATGACGGCGGAGAGAAACTCTATCCGCACCAGGTAGGGCCAGACGTGCAGCTCGCGCGCCCAACCCGGTCGCCAGGGCAGCGTCTTGCGATGATGCGTCTTCGCCAGTTGAGGGTCGCTCTCAAGCTTCTCAATCAGCCGGTCGTTATCACGCGCCTGCTTGATGCCGAGCCAGGTAAAGAAAGGGATAACCAGGAGCAGCCCGACGATGGGCACGTTGTCCGGCGCCGAAGCTATCTTCCAGAGCTGATGCCAGTCCTGAACAAAGAAGACCGCCCAGACGACGGCCAGCAACAGGCACGCGAGTAAGATGATCCTTCCGGTCGTGAGCTTGAAGCTGCGCTTTTCCATCGCTTAATCTCTTTCGCCCGCTTAACTTGAAACCCGCCTGACAGGGAAAAGCCGAATCAAAAAATTTATAGAGCGCGTCCTTCTACTTTTTCTTCAAAGCCTTTAGCTCCGAGTCGAGCATGACGGGCGCAGGCCCGCTGATGCCCCCGTCCTTGCGTATACGCCAGAAGTGGACGGCCATAAAGATGGAGGCGACGAGCGGGATGCCTATGCAATGCCAGATATAAGAGCGCAGGAGCGCGTTGGCATCGACAATCGAGCCGCCGAGCAGCCCGAAGCGCACGTCGTTATAAGGCGTCATCCCGAGTTGTGGACCAAAAGGCCCTTCGTGTCCGAGGCCCGGAGTGGCGCGCGCCATATTCGTGCCGACCGTCACGGCCCAGAAACCTAGCTGGTCGTCCGGCAACAGATAACCCGTAAACGACAGGAGCATCGTCAAGACGAGCAGGACCACGCCGACACACCAGTTGAATTCGCGCGGCCTCTTGTAAGAGCCTGTCAGGACGACGCGAAACATGTGCAGCCAGGTTGTGATAATCATCAGGTGCGCCGCCCAGCGGTGCATATTTCTGAGGAGCTTGCCGAAAGGCACGTCGTGCTCCAGGTAAAGTATGTCGCGGAAGGCTTGAACCTTCGTCGGGTGGTAGTAGAACATCAGGAGCACACCCGTAAAGGTGAGCACGATAAAGAGGTAGAAGGTGATGCCGCCCATGCCCCAGGTAAAGTTGTAGCGCACGGCATCGCGGTTGACCTTCGCAGGATGCAGGTGCAGAAAGACGTTTGAGAGAATCGCGAGGCTGCGGTTGCGTGGGTCCGAGCGGTCGTGCGAGACGCGAAAGATTGATTTCCAGAGCTGCGTCTGCTGCGGGTCTTTGTAGGTCTTGGCCTCTTCGATGGCCCTGTCCTTGAGCGCGACCGTCTCCTCGCGCACTCTGGCGACCAGACCCGTGCCTTGCGCAGTGCTGCCCGCAATCTGCTTGGTCTCTTTATCATCAGGGCGCTCAGGTTCCATAAGCCCTCCGGAATTTTGCCTCTTACAGCGGTATGTACGACCCTGGCTCGTTGAACTGGGTCACGGCACCTTTCTCCCACTTGTAGAGCCTGCTGATGTCAACCACGATCTGTCCTTCGGCATCCAGCTCGACGTGCGCGCGGTCCATAGGGCGCGGCGCAGGGCCTTCAAAGTTGATGCCCTCGCTGTCGTAGCCGCTGCCGTGGCACGGACATTTAAACTTGTTCTCGCCGGCCTTCCAGTCAGGCGTGCAGCCCAGATGCGTGCAGCGCGCGTAGATGACGAAGAGGCGGTCCGGTGTCTTGTCCACCCAGACGCGATACTGCTGCTGCCATTTATCGTCAACGCCGATGGCGTAATCGCCTGGCGCACCGATCTTAAAGACACTCGAAGGCTCGAAGATGGCGCGCGGCAGGAAGAAGCGTACAAACATCAGAAAGCAGGTCGTCAGGAATCCGGCGACGCTGGCCCAGACGATGCGCCGACGTATCTTGTTGACGGGGGGGTCGGGTGTGCTTTCAACCAGCGCGCCCGTAGCTTTGGCAGCCGCAGTCTTCGGGATACCTTTGGTGGTCGAGGCCGTCGGGGTCGTCGTAGCACGCGCAGCGCCGGGTGCGACGCGCGCGGCGGGCGGGGTGGCAGCGGGCACTTCCCTTTCGCTCGAACCACTCCCCTCGGCAGCCGTCTCCTTGCCAACCGCTTCAGGCGAGTTCGGTCTTTCAGTGCTGTCCAAAGTGCGCAGACCTCCCAATAACTAATGTGGTAGGACAGTCTTTGGGCATCCCCCGCTAGAGATGGAAACAGTCAGAAGCCCGTGCGTAGATTATACGTCTGCGCGCTTCAGAGTAAACTTTTCCTCTGCGAGTTTGGCCCCAGTTAGACGCTTTATCATGAAGAGCGCCGCGCCAGAATAAATTATAGAATGGCCCGGTAGCGATATTTATACTCCCATTTACAATCTTATGGCAAGATTTTATTTCCATTTTTGACCCTCGGCAACCAGCCCTTCGGGGGCTGAGCCGGGGCGAGCCTGCGGGCCTGAAAGGAGCGCGGTCAACCTTGAACGAAAAAGCGCGTGTGCGTCTCTACACGCGGCCCGGCTGTCATCTCTGCCTGGAGGCCAAACAGGAGATGCTGAGGGCCGGATGCGAGCACGAATACGAGCTGGAAGAGGTCAACATAGATGACGACCCGGCCCTCTCCGAGCTTTACGGATGGGAAATTCCGGTCGTCACGATCAACGGCATCAAGGCTTTCAAGTATCGCCTGACCGCAGACGAATTCCGACGCAAGCTCCGGCGTCTGAAGAAATAACCGGAGCAGTTGGGGCGTTGATTATGGCTGTAGATTCAAGGCTCTTGAGGTCTCTTCGATTGAAGCGAAGAGCTGCTGGCGCTCGCGCTCATCCCCAGATTGCCTGTAGGCCGCGAGCAGCTCTTTCAAAGAGGCGAGGTCTTTGTAGAGTCCTGCGCTTTCAATCGGCGGCGTGAGATAGGAGATTAGCTCTGCGTAGGAGCGGCGTTTGGCGATTGAGCCTTCCGAGGGGTTGTTGACGCTGTAGAGATAGATATTCGGCAGCTCTCCGATGAGGCGGTCGGGCCAGCACTCTGCGGAGAGTCCGACCTGCTTGCCCGGCATGAATTCCAGAGCGCCGTGTGTCCCTATGTGTATCACAGCGTCCGCCCGGAAAATCTTTTCGAGATAAGTATAGAGCGCCATAAAGCCGTGATGCGGCGCGCCGCTGCGAGCCATCAGGAGGCGCATCGGGTCGCCTTCGTAACCGAAGGTCGGCTGCACGCCGAGAAAGAGTTGGCCGAGCGTGATGCCCTGTATCAAGAGGTCGCCGCCAAAGCTATTGATGCGGCCCGGAGCGCTGCCCCACTCGCGCTCTATCTCTTCAACATGCGGGCACAAGCTCCTGTACTGGTCCACGCTCAGACGATAAGCGACATTCGCCGTCGCTCCGTACTGCTCGGAGTTTCCCCCAAGCAGCAGCTCGCGCAAGGCGTCCGCGTCCTCCGGCACTTCAACCGCGTAGCCCTCAGCCTTCAAATTGCGCAGCATCTCCCACGCGCTCGGAAAGACATCCAGGTCCGCGGCAGTGCCTATGTTTCCCTTGTTCGGCGGAAAGCAGAAGAGGAGCATGGCAAGCTTGAGCTGGCTGCGCTCGGCTCTCTGCAAATGATTCCAGCGCCTGAGACGACGCGCCAACCTCAGGCAACGGTCTGCGAGCGGCACAGGCTCGCAGCCCCCCGCAGGCATCCCGCCATAAACAAAAGGCTCCGTCGCGCCGTCCAATTCGGGGATGGCAATCTGCATCCCTGCCTGCACCGGATTCAGACCCGTCCCGGATTCGAGCCAGGATTCAATCGTCTGCATGTCAAGACTGACAGCCGAGCGGAAAGGACGATTCAACCCGCGCAAGAACTGCGCCGCCGCCGCCGAATCATTCATCGCCGGACCGCCGACAAAGCTAAAGCCCGTCAGCGAGACGATCTGGCTCACGCGCGCAAAGCGCGAGGCTTCAACCGTTGACTCGTTGCCGGTTGAAGCCCGATGGCGCGAAGCACCCTTTTCATCATCTACAAAAAACTTCTCGCACGCCTCGCGGTTGTCCATCAGCGTCGAGATGGCAGGCAGCACAGCCAGCCCTTCATCCTCAATCGCGCGGATCAATCCGTCGTAATGCCTGCGCGTCTGGCTCACTATCTGCGGCCTCATCAGCAGCAGGCCGATGGTGCTCTCAGGCTCAAGCCTCGGGCCTGCGTTTTTCCGGCTGCGCCGTTCGTACCACTTGCTGTAAGCCTCGAAAGACTCGAAGAGCGCGGGCGCGTCCGGGTGGTAAATCGCCACGGCGGGCACGCTCTCTGGCGGCGGCACATCCAGACTCTTGAAACGCTGGTCCGGCACGTAATGCTTGAGGCTGTAGAGCAGCATAGAGCGTATGTTGGCGGGCGTCGGCTGAAGAAAATAGCAGAAGAGGTAGAGATAATTTTTGAGGTCGCGGAGCTTTCCAGCGCCCGGCACGAAACGCAGGATGGAAGGCAGACGGTCGGCCAGCTTGAGATACTGCGTATGACTGCGAGGCTTGCGCTCTCGATAAGCGTGGGCCTGCTCGCCCATCCAGGAGCCAATCGTCCTCAACAGCCGCATGGGTCTCGTCGCGGCTTGGTTAAAGCTTTTGCCGGTCCCGCTCTTTTCGCTTGCAGCAGTCTCTCTCTTCCCAAACATGCGCCGGAAATCCAGACCGCCCATGCGCGTCTGGCGCATCAATTCCGGCATACAGTTAATCACGACGACGGCGTGATGCCGCGGGCCGTACTGGTCCAGCGCTTCGACGAGCCGCGAGCCGTTCTCGCCATCCATCACATGTATGACAAAGACGACATCTGCCTCGCTCAGCTCAAGCCGGACCTCCTGCCATTCATCGTCCGCCAGAGACGCGCCGAAATTGTAAGCGGCCACGCGCAAGTCCACGCCGTACTCTTTCTGAATCTCGCGCTCGGCCTGCCTGAGCGGTAAGAGCAGGCTCGTTCCGACGTAGATGGCGACAATCTTCAACTTCCTTCGGCTCCTCTATAATTACCGGACCAACTCACACACAGGGCGATGAAAATCAAGCCGGGCTTTTATCCTCAACCGCGCGTCCTTCTTCCCGCTCTTCTGGTGTTGCGTCGAACGGGCGGGGGCGGCGGCTCTTTAAAATATCCCTCGGTCTTCATCCGTTCGACGACGCGTTGAGTGATGGCACGGCTTTTCGGCTCCACGGCATTCATGATTTCCTGCATCATGTTCGGCAGGACTTGAATCAACTTGCGGCCCACAGGGGTTTCATAAAAGACGATCAGGTCTTTGACTTCCTGCTCGCTCAGATATTTATCATAGATGGGGATGGACATCTCGACGACATCAAAGGTGCGCATCTCTTCTCTCATCAGCTCCCAGAACCTGTCGGGCAGCCCCGGCGAACCCTTTTTGACAGCTTCCATCTGCTGGTCCACAACCTGGCTGGCTACCTTATTACCGCCGGTCAGTTCGAGCAGCTTGCGGATATTCTGTTTCTTGGCCTCCGATTCAGGAGTCTGGGCCACTGCCAGAGAGCCTGCGCACAAAAAGAGAGAGACGATAAAAGCCTTGCTCATTCTTATTTTCATCATACTCTTCGCATCCTTCTTGACTAACATGGCAGGCGACCGTCTAAGCGATGCCCTCAAGCTGGTCCTCAAGCCCCGCAAAAATATCTCGCAGGCGATTGCGTGTATTTTCATCCACGGTCCAGAAACCGCGACCCTCCGCTTCAAGCAGCCGCGCGACGAGCGAGCGTGCCGAGTGCGGGTTGAGATTTCTCAAACGTTCGAGCATCTCTTCGTCAAAGACAAAGGTCTTCGCCACTTCCATGTAGACCCAATCGTCTACGGCATCCGCCGTAGCGCTCCAACCGAAAGTGTTGGTGATGTGATTTTCAATCTCCGCGACGCCGCGAAAGCCATGCTTGAGCATCCCTTCGTACCACTTGGGGTTGAGCGTCTTGGTGCGCGTCTCAAGCCTCACGGTCTCTTCGAGCGAGCGCACCTTCGCCTGCGGAGAAAGGCTGTCGGAAAGATAGATGGCCGGGCGAGAGCGCGCGCGTTTCTCTATGGCTTTCGAGACGCCTCCGAGATATTCAAAATAGTGGTCCACATCCGTAATGCCGATCTCGAAAGTGTCTATGTTCTGGTAAGCGGCCTCGACGCGCGACAACGCACGATCCATCGCGGCCCGCGCCTCAAGCCCTTCGACGGCGCGGCCCTTCGCGTCGCGCCCGTAGGCAAAGCACTTGCGCGTGACGAAAAGCTCGCCGAGCGTCTCGTCCTGCTCCCACTGCGAATCCATGACCATAAAGTTAACGTTCGTGCCGTAGTTGCCCGGCGCGTTCGAGAAGACGCGCACGACCGCTTCATCAAAGCTGCACCCGTCCGTCTCCAACTGGTCCAGCACATGCCCGCGCACGTAGTTCATCTCCGGCGGCTCATCAAGCATCGCCACCACTCGCACGGCCTTATCCAGGAGGCCCATCGTCGCGCCGAAAAGATCGCGGAAGATGCCTGAGACCGTCATCACTATGTCTATCCGCGGGCGATTCAATTTTTCGAGCGGGATCGGCTCAACTCCCGTCGCGCGGTTCATGGCATCGCGCACGGGCCGCACGCCGAGCAGCCAGAGAGCCTGCGCGACAGCCTCGCCCTGCGTCTTGATGTTGTCCAGCCCCCAGAGGACCAGCGCCATCGCGCGCGGGTAGCGGCCATGCTCGCGATAATGCCTTTCGAGCAGCAGTGCTACGCTACGCTCGGCGCGCATGAAAGCCGTCTCGGACGGGACGTGATAAGGGTTGATGGCGTGAGTATTGCGCCCGGTCGGCAGGATGCAAGGGTTCTGCACAATATCCGCGCCTGGTCCAGGCTCTATGTACTCGCCCCTCAAGGCGCTGAGCAGAGCATCCATCTCATGATTGCTCTTGAGCTGTTCGGAAATCTTTTCGAGCAGGTCGAAGACCGGACGCGAATCCTCCACCCTGACGTGCGCCGCAGCCTCAAGCCTGAGAGCAGCCGTGCCCGCACCCTCTCTGAGAAAGAGTTCAATAGCTTCCCTGACATGCTGGTCCACAACTTCCAGCTCGCGCCGCCTCAACTCATGCTCGCGCGCCGTCTTCAGCAACTCCTCATAGCTTGAAAAGCCAAGCCCCTCGGCGGCGAGTTCTGTGAGCGCGCGTGCGCCTGCTTCCGGCCTCTCAAACGAAGCCACCATCCGCAGCATATCGGCCTGCGCTCTCTCTTCAGGCGCTTGCCCGAAGAGATGCAGCCCGGTCGGAATCAGGCGCTGCTCGATTTCCAGCACCTGCTCGTAAAGCTCAAGCACGCGCCTGTCTCGCTCCGCGCCGGAGATTGTTTGAGATGGATTCTCTTCGCTCAAATTATTTCCCGCGACTTCTGTTCGCTATTGTTCGTTGATAATCTTCCCGTGGCCCGTCAGTGTCCGTTGTGCGCCGCGAGCCAGAGTGCGGACTGGTCCAGTCCTTTGGTTTCATGCGACGGCAGATAGAGGTACTGCCCGCAGAGCTTTTCCGCCAGCTCGCGGCCTTCGCCGCCGCTGGTAAACAGTCGCTGCGTATCAACCACCAGTGTCGAAACGGCCTCGCGCTGTAGCAACCGGCCCAGAAGCTCAAGCTCTTGGCGGATGAGATGCAGGCGCACACTTCTCTCGCACAAGGCATCCGCCGAGAGAGGAACGTTGGCGCGACCATCCGTGAAAAGCAGGAGCACGGTCTGCTCTGTGCCCTGGCGCGCGGCGCGTCTGGCAAGAGTGAGCGCGCTCAAAACACCTGCTGGCAGAGGGGTCGCGCCGCCTATGCGCAGCCCGGTTAAAAGAGCTTGCGCGCGCATCACGCTCCGGCTCGGCTCAAGCAAAACTTCCGCGCCCGCTTCACGAAAAGAGATGAGCGCGACGCGGTCTCTTCTGATGTAAGACCGCCTCAGAAGGCTTTCCAGCGCACCCCTGGCCTGAGCAATGCGATTAAGCGCCATGCTGCCTGAAGTGTCAATCGCGAAGATAAAGAGCCTGCCGCGCTTTCGCTTAAACTGCCTGTAGCGCAAATCCGATGGGCGCAGGGTCGGGGATCGCGGGTTAAGGATTGGCCTGGTCCAGTTAATCTCCCGTTCAAGACCTATTCGCTGCGCCATCACGCGCAGGGTCGCGTCAAGTGCGACTCGCGCCTCGTTTGTCCTCTTTACCACAGAGCGTGTGTAGCGTCCGCGCTTGGTGTCGTAGATGTTCGTGCGCGCATCTTTCGAGCGGCGCGAAGTGTGAGGCTTCTGTTTAGAGACGACCTGAGCGCGAGGTGAGGGATAAAGTGTCTCGTCCGGCAAACGAGCATCCAGAGGCGCTGGCGCTATGCGAGTCTCCGTGCTCTGCTGCTGCGCGTGCTTCCGGCTGACAGCACCGCTTTCATGCTCTTGATTGCTCTGCCTGCCCTGAGTCTCGCCCGGAGAGTTTGATGATGAAGAACCTTTGCCGGACGGGCCGCCGCTCTCTCTCTTTGTTTCTTGAAAGGATTCGGCGGTCGGGAAAAGCTGGTCCAGCGCCTGTTCGATACGCGCGGTGCTCGCCGTCTGTTCGAGCGGGTCGCGGCGCAGTCTATGTCGCAGCGCGAGGGCGGCCACGCGGCGCACATCCTCTGCCGCGACTTCGCGTCGTCCTTCAAAAGCCGCCAGCGCGCGTGCGGCCCTGCTGATGGTCAACTCGCCCCTGTGCCCGTCAACCTTCAAACGCAGACACAGCTCAGCGATGCGCCGCAGCAGCGCGGGCGGCATCCTGACTCTTTGCAGACCCGCGCTCGCGCGTGAAATCCTGCGTCGCAAAACGGTCTGCTCGGCGCTCGCGCCGGAGAGGAAGGCGGCGGGGTCTCGCTCGAAGGCTTCGCGTGATAAGACAATCTGCACGCGCTGGTCCAGGTCCATCTCGGTTTCAACCTGGACGTGTAGCCCGAAGCGGTCCAGAAGCTGCGGGCGCAGTTCGCCCTCTTCAGGGTTGCCGGAGCCTATCAGGACAAAGCGCGCAGGGTGTTCAATCGAGATGCCTTCACGCTCGACCAGATTGCGCCCTGTGACGGACGCATCGAGCAGCAGGTCAACCAGATGGTCTTCGAGCAGGTTCACTTCGTCAATATAAAGAAAGCCGCGATTGGCGCGTGCCAGCAGTCCCGGCTCGAAGGCTTTCAAGCCTTCCGTTAGCGCGCGCTCGATATTGATCGTGCCGCAGACGCGGTCTTCGGTCGCGCCCAAAGGCAGATCAACGACGGGGACTACGGAACGCTCGACGGGGAGTTTGCCCACGGCTTCAAGCTGCGCCCGACAGGCCGCGCAAAGGCTCGCGGTCTCAAGCGGGTCGCAGCCGTAGAGACATCCGCGCACCCTCTTGATCGGCGGCAGTAAATCTGCCAGCGCACGCACGGCGGTTGATTTACCGGTCCCGCGATGGCCCATCATCAGCACGCCGCCGATAGACGGGTCAACGACGTTCAGGATGAGCGCCAGCTTCATCTCATCCTGGCCCACTATGGCCGTGAAGGGATAGACCGGACGACGCACAGGCGCAGTTGAAGGTTTGACTAAGGATGTCGCTGTGCGACGGCTCATAAGAGTGTTAGAAGCGGGAACAGAAATCGAGCAGCAAGACGGCAGTGGAAGCAGAAGCTATCGAACTGATTTTAGGATGACGACCGTCAATCTTCCGGCTTCCATCGCCTGCTTGAGCATCTTCTTCGTGGACGGGCGCGCTCTTTAAGGCATCTCCTTTTTAACCGAAATGCACGCCGGCGGCAAGGCCGTTGCGGCGGGCGCAGCGAAGAAGAAAGAGCCGCCGATAAGTATTTTTCTACCCGCTCCTGGTCTCTGTATCTCTCACGGCAGATTTTGTGACGGGTTTTATCTCTTCAAGAACTCTTTGCAACCTTAACTTATTTTGGAGGAGTTGCAGATGACAAAAGGGTGCATCTTGGTTATGATTCAATTCTCAATTTTGGATTGCGTGGCCCGTCTTTCGGAGTCTTGAATCGTCAGCCGAAGGGTGTCTGGGCTGAGCCTTCATTTGTTCAAATCTTAAAAAATTGATGTCTGCTATAGAAGAAACAAAAACCGAGACGCAGCTTCCAGAGGTCGCCAAGCCAAAGACCGCCAAGGCGAAGCCTAACGTGCTGGCGCGGCTGCTCAACCTGCTCAGCTCCGTGCGCTTTGGCGTTGTGCTGCTCTGCCTGCTCGCCGCCGCCTGCATGATCGGGATGCTCGTCATGCAGCAATCCGTCGAGGGGTTCGACAAATATTACGCCGAGCTGACGCCTTCGCAGAAGATTGTCGGCGGCGCTCTGGGCTTTTTCGACATCTACCATTCCTGGTATTTCAACCTGCTGCTCCTGGTGCTCTCGCTCAACATCGTGCTGGCTTCGATTGACCGCTTTCCGGGGGCCTGGGTCTACATCAAGCGACGGAAGCTGGACGCCACGCGCGCCTATATCCTACACCAGAAGCAACACGCCTCGTTTGAAGTCAGAGGCGAGAGCCGGAGCGAGTTGGCTGAGCGCGTCTCTGCGGCGTGTCGCAGCGTCGGACTCAAGCCCACCGTGACGGAAAAGGGGGCGCGCACCTTCGTCTTTGGAGAGCGGGGCGCGTGGAATCGTCTCGGCGCATACGCCGTACACGTCGCGCTCCTGACGACCTTCTTCGGCGGATTCCTGACCGCGCAGTTCGGGCGCACGGGACAGATGCCGCTTCAGCCCGGCACGATTACCTCGCAGATGTGGCAACTCAATTACGCGCTTGACGAGATTACGCGCGTTCCGGTCTCTCTGCCCTTCACGGTCGTCTGCACGGATATTCAACAGAAGCTCATCAAAAAAGACGGCTCGATCTTGCAGAACAACACGATTGACTGGCTGACGAAAATTAAGATCAGGGACGAGCAGGGAGAGCATGAGGCGCTTGTGCATCTCAACAAGCCTTACGATTATCGCGGCTATCGTTTATTCCAGGCCAGTTTTATAGAGATGGGGCGAGCGCGCACCATCAACCTGCGCCTGACGCCGCAGGACGGCACGGCGCAGCAGGACGTGACCATCCAGCGCAACGGCTCGGCCACACTCGCCGACGGGACCCGTATTGACTTCATAGAGTTCTTCCCGGATTTTACGCTGAGGGGCGGCAAACCCGATTCCGCTTCGACCGAATACAACAATCCTGCGGCGCAACTAAAAATCACTTCGCCCGCGGGCGAGATGAAGACGGCCTACGCCTTTGCCATGGAGCTGCCGGACGGAGCGCCCGTCGGAGCGCCCGTGCTCGGCTACAAATATCGCCTCGCTGATTTCGAGAAAGCGCCCGATGCTCATATTCTTTCGGTCCAGCGCGACCCAGGCTCGAACATCGTCTATCTGGGCTTCGCCCTCTTGTGCCTGACTCTGTTGTCCGTCTTTATGTTCTCACACCAGAGAGTCTGGGTGCTGATTGAAGAGAAGGTTGAAGGATTTTTTGAAGTCACGCTCGGCGGCAATACTAATCGCAACAGGCTGGCCTTCGAGGATCGCTTCAAGCGATTAACCCAAGCGATCAGCGGGCACGCGCCCGTGGAGGAAGAGAAATCATGAGTGAAGCCATCAATCAAACAGTCATCCCCACATCACCCAATCTCAATTTGAAAGGGACTCTGCGCTCATACCTGCCCGCGCTGCTGGCCTTGACGGGCGCTGTGCTGATGCTTCTTTTGAGAATCCAGTTGGGCGGGGCGAGTTTTATGTCGGACGGAGCTTTGATGATGCTGGCGCTGGCCTGCTATCTGACAGCCGCCACCTTTCACCTGACCAATCTCTACGCGCCTTCAAACTGGGCGCAAAGATTGGGCCTCTGGCTGGCGACCTCCGGCGTCTTCTTTAATCTGGCGAGTTGGCTCGTGCGCTGGGTCAACGCGCGCGACCACGAGCTTGAGATTATCCTGCGCAACGGCGGCGAGATGCCATGGGTCTGGCGTTATATTCCCTTCGCCAATCTTTACGACCTCTCACTGGCCTTTGCTTTCGGCGCAGGCATCACGACGCTGCTCATCGCGCATCGCCCGAACTTCCGTTTCCTCGGCGCGCTGACGCTTCCGCTGGCCTCGCTCATTCTCCTGCTGGCCCGTTTTATCGGCAACGATTTTATCAATCTGCCGCCCGTCCTCGATTCCTACTGGCGGCCCATACACGTCGGCATCGCCTCATTGAGCTACGGCGTCGCGCTCGTCTGCTTTTCCATCGCCGTCATCTATCTGCTCAAGGACAGGGTGAAACCGGAGGCGATGGCAATCTGGTCCAGCATCTTTGCGCTCGCGGTCTTTGCCACGGTGAGCCGTTATTCGGTCTTTACAGCCGCCAGCTATCGTGCCTCGACGATGCTCACAGGCTCAAAACAGCAGTTGCCTTTGCGCGTAGAGATTCCATACGTCGGCCCGATGCTGGTCCTCTGCGGGCTGCTCCTCCTCGGCGTCATTATCTCTTTCGGCATTTATCTCTCGAAGGAGGATGAGAGGGCGCGTCTCTGGGGACATCGTCTGCTCAAGCTCGCGCTCGTCACGCAGGCCATCGCCATCGCGCTGCTGGTCGGGCAGGTCAAGAGCATGACGAATCTTCCTTCGCGCATCAACGCGAACCAGTATCCGCAGTTTGGCAAGTGGATGGCTGAACAGCAGGGACTAAAGCCGCAGGAGATAGCTCAACTCGGGGCGGCCAGGCTGGAACAGGCTGCGGCCAGTTGGACACAGGAAAACGGCTCAAGGCTGACGCTCAGCCTTAACGCCAACCCTGTCGAGTTGGCCGCGCTGATTACGGCGCTCGTGGGCACGCTCTTCGTCATTCTCTTCAGCTTCCGCACGGAGCGTTTGCGAGAGGTGCTGCCGCCGCTCGAAAAGCTCGACAGCCTGATGTACAAGACTGCGGGCGTGACCTTTGCCGGACTCGTCATGCTCTTAATCACCGGCGCGGTCTGGGCCAACGAATCCTGGGGAGCATACTGGAGTTGGGATTCAAAGGAGGTCGGCGCGTTCGTCGCCATGTTGACCTATGCCGGATACCTGCACACGCGCATCGCGCATAGCTGGTCCGGCAGAAAATCCGCCTACTTCGCTATCGTAGGCTTTCTGCTCATCATCTTTACTTACCTGGGCGTCAGTTACCTGCTGCCCGGCTTACACTCCTACGCATGAAGACCGGAGATGAGCGATGAGAAACAGGCTATGAGTCAATAGCCTGTTTCTCATCAACTCATCAGCTCATCGGCTCACTACTTCCTTTATGACAAAAGAGAACATCCTGTTTGGCATTATCGGCCTGCTGCTCGGTTGTATCGTCGGCTTCATAGGCGCTAACTCCCTGAACCAGAATTACGGCGCGGGGCAGAAGGCTACGGCTCAGCCTGTGGCCGGGCAGGGCGCGGGTCTGCCTGCGGACCACCCGCCAGTCAGTCAATCAAACGGCGTGGCGGACCAGCCGGGGATGCAGGAAGTGCAGGAGCAGATTCAGAAAGCGCGCAACGAGCCGAACAACTTCGACGCGCAGATGAGCGCCGCCGTGCTCTTCTACAGGATTGGCCGCTATGATGAAGCGATAGAATATTTGATGAAGGCCAACCAGCTTCGCCCCGATGATTACCAGACGCTGGTGCGCCTCGGCGATGCCAACTTTGAGGCGGAGCACTACAAGGAGGCCGAAGGCTGGTATGCGGCGGCGGTGGCGAAGAATCCGAATGACGTGAACGCGCTGACGGACCTGGGTACGACTTTCATGGCCCGCCAGCCGCCCGATTTCGACCGCGCCATCAAGGAATATTCGCGCTCGCTCGCCATCAATCCGAAGCATGAGCAGACCTTGCACAACATGGTCATCGCTTATACGAAGAAGGGCGATGCCGTTAAAGCACAGGAGATGCTCAACCTTCTGCTCGAAGTCAATCCGAACAACGAGGACCTGCCGAGGCTTCGCGCGGACCTCGAAACCCTACGCTCTGGCGGCCAGCAAACTCCCACCTCCGCCAGATAACAGAGGCTCAAAAGCTCACCTTTCATCTACCAGCTTGAATTCCTCAAAGCTGGCGAGACGCGCCGAACTTCAGACCTTTTATTAAAGTCTCTACGGCTCTATGGACATGCGCAGGATGTTGACGAGAGGCTGGCGTTCGACCTTGCCTTCCTTCGAGATAATCACGACGAGTCCTCTTTCAACCGTCACGCGGCGCACAGTGCTCATCAATCGCTCGATTCGCATCCCGTCGCGCGTTTCGATAATGAGGCGCGCGTCTGCGGTCGCAGATGTTGACGGCGCGGCGGTTGAAGAGGTTGAAGAGGTTTCGGCAGCCCTTCCGGTCTCAACTGTCGGAGCAGGCTCGGAAGGCTGCGCGGGCCTCTCTTCAGTCGTAGTCGGTCTCGGCGCTCGGCCTCTACGCGCACCCGGCTGCCTGTTTCGTGCGGAACGCGACGGCCTGTTGGTCCTCGTCGCGGCGGGCGGCGTGGCAGCGTCGGTCGAGGGCGTCTCGGCTGGTCCAGAGGTCGTCGCAGTCTCGGCTGGTTGAGTTGCCGGCTCAGGCTCTTTCGCGGCGGAAGTCTTCTCTTCTTCCGGCTCTTCTATGCGCGCGCCGACGGATGAGACGCGGCGTGTCTTCTGTCCCGTGCGAGAATTTTCCGCGACCTGCGGCGTCGCCGTCTCTTCAGCCGCGGGGGTCTCTGCGACGAGCGGCTCGAACGAACCCTCGAAGCGTATACGGTAGCTGCCGCTGTTTTCGTCAGGGCTGCGAGCCTCTACGCGCAGGACCAGAGACTCGCGCCGCTTGAGGTAAATACTCTTGGTCGCGCGCGAGGCGCTCTCTCCCGAATAGATGCTGACCTTGGCGAGCGGGCGCAGCGTCCCGGCTGTAAAAAGGTCTATGTCGCCATCCAGATTCTTGCTTTCGACGGTGATGGTCAGATCGCCAGGCATCCCCGTCAGGAGGTAGAAGTGGCGCGTCAGTCGCGCGTCGCCGATATCTCTGGCATTAATCGCGCCCGTAATCTCGCTGGACCTGACGGGCGTCGGGAAATCTATCTCGGTTGACTGCGCGGACGCGCCGCCCGCCAGATAGAGCCAGCACAGCATGAAGGCCAGGCAGGAGAATAATAGTCCGGTCCGAGAATGTGCAGTCCGTTTCGAGTAATTCATCAGGACTCCTTCAAAGCAATGAGAGCTAGACGTTCGATAAGCGGAAGGGCGGCCCGCAGGCTCTTTCATAACTGGCGGCGATATTCTACAACAAGCAAATGGAGGATGCATGCCGCAACAGGCAAATGAGTCCGGCATGATGGCAGCAGAGCCATCGTCCCTCGGTTCTGGACCAGACGCGGCGATTGACAAAATTTTCTTAATTCCAGAAACTGTCTTCGCGCCGCCTGCGTCCAACAGTGTTGCAGCATGGATTTGCGGTTTTCTTCGGCGACAATCGTCCAACCCGACCGAAGATTGTCGCCGCTCTGAGACTCAGAGCTGATTTCACGCCGCTCAAAGGAAATGTTTTATAGATGATTATCCCTCAGCAGTTTTCGGCTCTCAATCTGATTCCGGCTCTCGGACAGGCCAGGGTTTTCGCTCTCCTTTACGCAGACCCGGGTTCGGGCGCGCTCGTCTGGCAACTGCTGGTCGCCGCGCTCATCGGCGCGACCTTCTACTTTCGCAACTTCCTGAGCAAAGCCAGAAATCTCTTCTCTTCCAAGCGACAGAAAGCGGATAAAGCCGAAAGCTCGGATTCCAAAAGTGTCTGAACAAGCTCCGGCCAGATTGCTCTCTCTAAATGGCTACCTCATTTCGCGATCCTGCCGGGCGTCTACTCTTCGTTGACGGGCGCGTCATACGCTTGATTAACCCCTCAGCCTTACAGGATTTTGAAGACTATCTAAACTCGCAGACCATCCGGCAACTGACAGACAAAGGGATGGTCGTCAGAACAGAGCAGCTTGACGAATCCGCTATCCTTCAACTTTCAGAGCATCAGAAATTCAAGGCCGCCTTCGATCGGGCGGAGGTCGGCGCGGTCGTCGAGCACGAACGCATCTTCTTTCAAAGCTTCCCTTATGAATGGCCGCCGGAGATGCTCTGGGCCGCGGGAGTCTTGACGCTCGATCTGGCCGAGAGCCTCTTGCCCGAAGGTCTCTGCCTCAAGGATGCGACTCCCTACAATATCCTTTATCGCGGGCCGCAGCCTGTCTTTGTTGATCTCCTCTCGGTCGAACGGCGCTCCCCGAATGATCCCATCTGGCTTCCTTCCGAGCAGTTTCAACGCACCTTCCTACGCCCCCTCCTCGTCAACAAGCATTTTGATGTCGGGCTGGACCAGACGTTTCTCACGCACCGCGACGGCCTCTCTCCCGAAGAGGTCTACAGCCTCTGTGGTCCACTGCAAAAACTGTCCACATCTTTTCTGACGCTCGTTTCGCTGCCGACCCTCTTTTCCAGACCAGCCATCTCTGAGAGGCCGTCCATCTATCAACAGCAGACGACGGACAATCCGGATAAGGCGCGATTTATTTTGGACCGGTTGTTAAAGGGCCTGCGCCGCAAGCTGGAAAGCCTACGGCCCGGCGATGAGAGAAAATCCGACTGGGCCGATTACACCGAGCGCAACAGCTATTCCGCAAGCTACCTGCCGGACAAACAGCGATTCGTAGAGCAGGCTCTTGAGCAGGAAAAGCCTGAGAGGGTCTTGGATGTCGGTTGTAATACCGGCGACTTCAGCAGCATGGCGGCCCGCGCGGGCGCATCCGTCGTCGCCATTGACACAGACCCTGTGGTCGTCGGCAAGCTTTGGCGCAGGGCACAGGCAGAGCGGCTCCGGATTTTGCCGCTCGTCGTTGACCTCTCAAGACCAAGCCCAGGCATCGGCTGGCGCAACGCGGAGTGCGCTTCTTTTCTTGAGCGTGCACGCGGCTCTTTCGATTGCGTGATGATGCTGGCCGTCATCCATCATCTGCTCGTCAGCGAGAGGATTCCGCTTGAGGAGATTATGCGGCTCGCCTCGGAGCTGACACGCGGGCTGCTGCTGGTTGAGTACGTCTCGCCGGAAGACCCCATGTCTACGGTTCTCGCCAGAGGACGCGACCATCTCTACGCGCATCTGACGCGAGACTATTTCGAGCAGGTCTCTCGTGCATATTTCGAGATACTGCGCGTCGCACAACTGGGCCGAACCGAGCGTTGGATTTACCTGATGAGGAAGAGGGATGGATAAGTCGCTCAAGGACGGCGTTAGAGCATTATCGCTGGCGAACCTCTGCTTGATTCCAGCCTGGCGCAGTATCCTAGACCCGGCCTCGGCCAACTTCTACTATCATCTCAAGCAGTCTCCACGCTGGGCCGAATTGGCCGCCATCTCCCTTAACCTTCTGCTCGTCGCGGCCCTTTTCCGGCTCGGCATCCATCTGGTCCGCAAGTCCGGCAGGCCCTCTGCTTTCAATTTCGCTCGCTACGCTTTCATCCTGGTTTTCCTGATTCCTTTGAACCATTTTCGCTCGCAGTTTACGCTCCTGCCGCGCGACCGTATGGTCGAGAAGCTTGGCTGGACAGGCTTTTTAGCTCTCGCCATGCTTCTCATTCTCTGCGCCGTCTTTCTAGTCAAACGCATTGGCCTGCCGCGCGTCTCGAAAGTCGTCAGCACGCTCGTCCTGATCCTCTCGCCCTTTCTCTTTATCTCCTTCGCGCAGGCCGTCTGGCTGACCGTCAAATACGATTCCGCCGTCTGGACCAACAAGCCTTTAGCCGCAGCGCATCCAAGGCCCGGACAGACGCGCGTCGTCTGGCTGGTGTTTGACGAGTTGGACTATGGGCTGGCCTTTGACGCGCGCCCGCAAGCTCTCGCGCTGCCCGAATTGGACCGTTTAAGGAGCGAGGCGTTTTTCGCCAGCCATGCTTACCCGCCCGCCAGCATGACGATTCTTTCAATGCCCGCGCTCATCAACGGCAAACTGGTTTCCAGCGCGCAGCCTACTGGTCCGGACAGGTTATTTATCAGGTTCGATGGTCAGACAGAGCCGGTTGATTGGAGCTTGCAGCCGAACATCTTCACGGTGGCGCACGCGGAAGGACACAATACGGCTATCCTCGGCTGGTTTCATCCCTATTGCCGTCTCTTCAGCGAAGTTTTCACCACCTGCTACTGGGACACGAGCCACGCCGTTGACCCGGACCGGATGGGCATACTCTCGAACATGCGTCGCCAGGCGAGATTGAGTTTTATAGAGATTGCGACACCGCTCAAGCTTCTTTTTCCGGACCAGCCGGAAGAACTCAGAATGTCCTTCAAGAAAGCTCAGCTCGCTTCTTATCGAGAGCTTTTACAGCAGGCCCGTAATGCCATCGCGGATGAGAGGCTCGATCTGATTCTGGTCCACATGTCAATTCCGCACCCGCCGAACGTTTATGACAGGAGAAAGGGCGAATTATCTCTGGAGAGTTCGGCCAGCTATCTTGACAGCCTGGCGCTGGTGGACCGCACCATCGGAGAGTTGCGCAGGCAGATGGAGTCTGCCGGGACATGGGAGCAAACGACCCTGCTCATTACCTCCGACCACTGGTTTCGCAAGGACCAACTACGTCACACACTGCGCCGCACACTCAAACAGCAGGGACCGGAGCAGTACCAGTTGCTGATGGATAACAGCATAGACCATCGCGTGCCCTTCATACTCAAGATGCCGGGCCAGCGTGCAGGCGTCAATTACGAACCCGCTTTCAATAACGTGCTCAGCCAGGACCTCCTGCTCGCCATCCTGCGAGGCGAGCTAAACGAGGCCGAGAGCCTTGCCGGATGGCTCGACGGTCATCGCTCTATAGCAGAGAGTCCTGATACCAAAAATTCCCCATAGCC
>DASWMI010000075.1:0-4574 GCA_036399835.1 Pyrinomonadaceae bacterium
CGCCGTTATAGCTTTGTCCGCGGTGATATTGCCGACCGCGAAGCTGTGCGCGCCTCACTTGAAGATGAGACGGATGCGATTATCAATTTCGCCGCCGAGTCGCACGTTGACCGCAGCATCGCTTCGGCTGAAGAGTTCGTCCGGACGAACGTTTTAGGGACGCAGGTGCTGCTTGACGTTGCGCGCGAGCGCGGAGTGAGCCGTTTCGTTCACATCTCGACGGACGAAGTGATGGGCGCTTTGCCCGATGATGAGAGGGCTTTCTTTCGGGACGATTCGCCGTATGCGCCCAATAGTCCCTATGCTGCCTCGAAGGCTGCGGCGGAACATTTCGTGCGGGCCGCGCATCATACCTTCGGACTCGACACGGTGATTACGCGTTGCGGCAACAATTATGGTCCATACCAGTTTCCCGAAAAATTCATTCCGCTGATTCTCTCGAACGCGCTCCACGACGAAGCGATTCCCGTTTACGGCGACGGCCTTTACACGCGCGATTGGATTTACGTGGACGACCACTGTCGCGCGATCCGCCTCGTGATGGAAAAGGGAGAGGCGGGCGGCATCTATAACATCGGCGCGCGCAACGAGCGGCGCAATATAGAGGTCGTCAAGTCTATTCTGGATGAGCTCGGCAAGCCGCACAGTTTGATTCGCTTTGTTAAAGATCGTCCGGGCCATGACCGGCGCTATGCCATAGACCCCTTGAAGGTCGAGACGGAGTTGGGGTGGCGGCCCGTTGAGAGCTGGGAGAGCGGTCTGCGAAAAACGATTCGGTGGTATGCGGAGAACGGCGAGTGGATACGTCGCGCGCGCAGCGGAGCTTATAGAGAGTTCTACGCGCGGCAGTATGGCGAGGAGGTCGGCGCGGATTGAGATTGCTCGTGACGGGCGCCGGAGGATTGGTCGGGCGCGCGCTGGTCCAACATTGCACGGCCCGCGGTGATGAAGTTATCGCTCACGATCACGCGAGCCTGGACATCTCCGTAGATTCTCTGGTCATCACGGCCCTTGAGCGCGGGCGACCTGAGGCCGTCATCAACTGTGCCGCCTGGACGGACGTTGACGGTTGCGAGCTTGACCCTCAGAGAGCTTTCGCCGCCAACGCTCTTGGACCAGCCAATCTCGCCTCGGCTTGCAGCCACATAGGCGCATCGTTGGTCACCATCTCGACCGATTATGTTTTCGACGGGGCAAAGAAAGGCTTCTATACGCAGCGCGACGACCCGCGCCCTTTGAGCGTTTACGGGCGGGTCAAGCTGGAAGGCGAGCGGCGCGCGCAAAATGTCTGTGCCAGAACTACTGTCGTGCGTTCGGGCTGGATTTTCGGCGCGGGCGGGAAAAATTTTTTAAGCCAGGTCGTCGAACTCGCGGAGCGCGGCGTGCGTCTGAAGGCTATACGCGACGGCTACGGCACGCCGACCTTTGTCCTGGACCTGGCGGCGCGGCTGCGCGAGTTGGCGCAGCTTGATCTGCCCGGCATTTATCACGTCGTCAACGAGGGCGACGGGACCAGTTATGAAGGCTTTGTCAGGGAGGCTCTACGGCTGGCGGGTTGCGACGGGGCGATGGTCGAAAGCGTGACGATGGAGAGCTTGCACAGGCCCGCGCCGCGCCCGCGCAATTCGCGTCTGCGCTGTTTGCTCTCACCGGCCCTCGGCCTCGCGCCTTTGCCGGACTGGCGTGCATCGCTCAAGGATTTTGTCGGGTCCGGAGCCGAAGGATAAAAGCCGGGCGACAAAAACTCTTCTCGTCCATGCTTCCGTTCAAAAATGGCTCGCGGCGCTTACCGTGGAGGCGCGTATCCTTTTGGCTTTTGCGCTGGTTACGGTCTCTGGTATGATGCTAAACTCGTTGGACGGCTGGATTTTCCGGTTCACATCTCTCGAAGTAAGGTTCTGAAGTTTATGATGTCTCAGAATGATCGCCTGATTCCGCTGCCAGCAGGCGGCGACCGCACACTGGAGCGTCCGCTGGGCGACCTCGCGCAAACGAAGCCGTATGGCAAGTCCTACGGCAAGTACGGCTCTATCGCAGAGCCTACGAACCTGCGCGAATATCTCTTTATCGTCCTCAAGCGCAAATGGCTCATCCTCAGCCTGGTGCTCGTCGTCACCTCGCTCGTGACGATACACATGTTTCGCCAGCCCAACGTCTACGAGGCGGCGACCATGATTCAGATCGAGCAGAAGCAGAAGAGCGTGCTCCAAACGCAGCAGATCGTGATTAATGCGCAGAACGACCCGGCTTACTGGGCGACGCAACTCAAGCTGCTGGAAAGCCCCGCGCTGGCGCGGCAGGTGGCCCTCACGCTCGACCTCAAAAACAACCCGACCTTCTTTAGCGGGCAGGCCCAGACCTCCTTTTTCGATTCTATGCGTCGCATCTTTTCTCGCGGCAGGAAAGCGCCGGAGGCTGCGCCAACATCGAACGGCGGCCTCGCGCCCGTCACCGAGAATGAAGCCAACGAGCGACAGTTGACGCCGGAGGAGCTGGCCCAGCTTGAGCCTTACGAGAATGCGATTGCGGGCGGCCTGACGGTTGACCCTGTGGTCGGGACCAACCTCGTCAGGCTTCGTTTCAAACATACCAGCCCTGAGATTGCGCAGAAGGTCTCCAACACACTGGCGACGATTTTCGTCTTCAACAACCTGGACCGACAGACTTCCGGCTCGAAAAACGCCAACGACATCCTCTCCAAGCAGATTGCGGAGCTACAGCTTAAGATTCAGCGAGAACAGGAAGAGCGCATGAACTATGCGCTGCAACACAATCTGCCGACTAACGAGACCGCCGACGGAGGCAATCTCGAACTCGCGCGGCTGGGCCAACTGAGCACGCAGTTGCTGGCGGCTGAGAATGATCGCAAGAATGCGCAATCTATCTGGGAAGCCGCGCGCTCCGCGCCCGACATCTATTCCGTGCCCGAGGTGCAGAGCGACTCTCGCATCCTCAGGCTGCGCGAGCAGATCGAGCAGTTGAACCAGAAGAGGGCCGCGCTGCTCGTCATCTATACAAAGGATTGGCCCGAAGTCCAGAAGATTGACGAGCAGCTCAAGCCTTTAGAGGCCGCGCTGCAAAAAGCTCCGCAGGAAGTGATAGCTTCGCTCAAATCGAAATACGAGGCGGCGGTCTCGCGCGAGAACATGCTGCGCCAGGAGTACAACCGTCAAAAGGGTACGACGACGCAGCAGAATGCGGACCAGATTCAGATGACCGTTCTCAATCAGAATCTTGAGACGGACAAGCAGATGTACAACACGCTGCTCCAGCGACAGAAGGAGCTGATGATAGTCGGCACGGATAAGCCGAACAACGTCAGCGTGGCCGAGACCGCACGCCTTCCGCGCGAGCCGATTGGACCAGCGCGCATGCGCTACATTGTCGTCGCTCTCTTGCTCGCGCTCTCGGCTGGCATCGGTCTGGCCTTCCTCCTGGATTATCTTGACGACACGCTCAAGTCCGTAGAGGACGTGGACCGCTATATACATCTGCCCGCGCTGGCCCTGATACCGGCCAGTCGAGGGAGCGAGCGCACGCTTCTCAAGGGGAGAGGGCCGGACGATGGCGGCGGCGGATCAACTGCGCTGGCCTTGATTGACGATGTGCGCTCGCCGATTGCGGAGTCTTACAGACACTTGCGTACATCGCTCCTGCTGTCATCCGCAGGGCAGCCGCCCCGTTCCATCCTGGTCACATCGAGCCAGCCTTCCGAAGGCAAGACGACGACGGCAGTCAATACAGCCGTCATGCTGGCCCAGACCGGAGTGGAAGTCATTATCATTGATTGCGATTTGCGCCGCCCGCGCGTCCATGCTCATTTCAACGTCCCGAATGTGCGCGGCGTGACCAACTATCTTTCGGGTGAATCGGACCTGGACGGTTTGATGCAGCCCTATGAGAAGCTGCCCAACCTGAAGCTTTTGACTTCCGGTCCGGTGCCGCCTAATCCGGCTGAGCTGCTCGGCTCGGAAGAGATGCGCAAGCTCCTCAACAAACTCAGCGAGCGCTTCACGCACATCGTGATTGATTCACCGCCGACCATCTCGTTTACGGATTCTTCGATTCTTTCGACGGTCGTGGACGGCGTGATTCTGGTCGTGCATGGAGGCCGTAGCTCGCGCGCCGTGGTGCGTCGCGCCAAGCAGCAGTTGATGGATGTCGGCGCGAACATCTTTGGCGTCGTGCTCAATAACGTCAAGCTCGAATCGCAGAGCTACTATTACGCGGGTTACTATTCGAGCTATTACGAAGACGCGGACGAGAGCGCGCCCGATATTGCCGGAAGCGAAAACGCCGGGGCAGGCGACCCGCGTTAGCCTTTGGCTTTTGAAGGATGGCAACGCTTGAGGGGCTTTGAGCGCAAAGAAAAGTTCGAGAGCCTTCTTTGCGCTCAAGCCTCTTTTCGCTCCTACGGTGGCCGCAACCTTCTTCAGTTTAAGTCAACCGACCGCAGATTATTTTTGAGATGAAAGCGCCTGCCCTTTTAGCGCGGGCCTCTTATTCCTGATGCGCCCGAAGATCAGCATAGTGACGCCCTCTTTCAATCAGGGTAAATTCCTCGAAGAGACCAT
>DASWMI010000076.1:0-31688 GCA_036399835.1 Pyrinomonadaceae bacterium
AAGAAGGGCGTGTCGATTATCAAGATAGCACTGAGCAGGTTATTGATAGGTATCTTTCTGAGCTACAAGCCGTCTCGGAATCAACCTCTTTACGAGACAGGCGCGATAGGCAAGGCAGCGGCAGGCTGAAGATTACAGGATTTCATGTCCTGGATAGATTAGACGAACGACAAAAGATTTTAAGGTCCGGTGGCAGCTATAAATTCGTCATTGAGTATGAAAAGGGCGAAGCCGGACCTTTAGAAAACGTGGTTGGCAGTATTGCCTTGACGGATAGCCGGAATGAAATAGTCTTTTTGGTCCGGTCAAATTTTACGAACGAAAATTTGAGCATCTCAAGCAGGACCGGGAGGATAGAATGTCACATCGAAGACTTTAATCTGGCGATTGGTTCTTATCATACGATCCTCTATCTCTCTTATGGTGAGTCGGAGATACTTGACTGGATTACTAATGCAACTAGCCTGGTTGTGGGAGGAGGGGATTATTTTGGCACAGGTCATCCCGGCCTGCCGACTCACTGCAAAGTGCTCACGCGCGCGCAGTGGAAAGCTCTATGAAAAGTCTAGTCGAAAGAATTACACGAACCATTAAGCTCAGATTAGAGATCGTCCGCAGGTTCTTTCCGTTATTGTTCAGGCCGCTCAGCAGTGAGGATTTAGAAGAAGCGATCAAGGGTCTGACGAGATTCTACAGGCTCGATCTGCTTGATGTGGCCCATAAAGCGATGGGCATTGGTATCTCATATCATTTTCCTCATTCGGGCGAGCGGTTCATGCTCCAAAACATCCTGCCAAAGTATATTCGTCATCCGGAACCGACCTTCTTTGATGTCGGAGCGAATGTCGGAGACTACTCAAAGGAATTAAGCCTGCAATTTCCGAAGAGCACGATTTATGCTTTCGAGCCGAATCAGGAGACCTTTGCCGTAGCTCAAAAAAATCTGGTCTCATCGAATGTTCATTGCTATCACCTCGGACTCGGGGCCGAGCCGTCGCAGGCGACGATTTATACCTACGCCGAAGAGAAGATTAGCGGTCATGCCAGCCTCTATAAGGATGTCTTTTTAGACCTTCATAAGTCTACAGTATTGGAGCAGATGAATTTTCAAATCACGACGCTCGACGATTTTTGCGCGGCGCACGAGATCAACTATATAGACTTTATGAAGATTGACACGGAAGGGCATGAGCTGGAAGTCCTCAAAGGAGGCTCAAGAATGCTCCGCGAGCAGAGGCTGGGAATAATTCAATTCGAGTTCAACTCGATGCATGTTATCTCCAGAGCTTTTTTGAGAGATTTTTACCGTCTGTTGGACAGTTACGAGATGTATCGGCTGGATACGGACCGCCTCATCCCGCTCTTTGAGTACGACACGGCCAATGAGATTTTCAAATACCAGAACTGGCTGGCAATCAGTAAGAGTCTTTCAACTGGCGGCGGCGAGTGACAGAAAAGTTGATTGGCCTCAGTCAGTCAGAAACATGAACGCCATGCCGGAGTTGTCTCCGAAAATCTCGATCATCATTTGCACTAATAATCGTGCGGAACATCTACGCCAGACGCTGGCTTCGCTGGAAAGCGTCAGAGTTCCGCCAGACATGCCAACCGAACTACTGTTGGTTGACAACGGTTCGACGGACCACACGGCAGAAATTGTGAAGGGGTTCAAGCTATCAAATATGCCTCTTCGCTATCTGTATGAGCCTAGAAGAGGCAAGGGATACGCTTATAACGCGGGCCTGGCCGCAGCCAAAGGGGAAGTGCTCTTATGCACGGACGACGACGTGAGGCTGCCTCCTCACTGGATTGAAGGGATGTGTGCGCCGATCTTGTCTGGGCAAGCTTCGCTGGTCGTCGGTGGTGTGAAAATATCGCCCCACCTGGAACGCCCCTGGATGGAGATGGTCCATAGAATGTGGCTGGCTTCGACGGACCGCCTGCTCGCGGATCATCCTGAAGATGTCGTCGGCGCTAATATGGCCTTTTCCAGCGAAGTGCTTCAGACAGTGCCCGGCTTCGACCCGGAGCTTGGACCCGGCGGGCTGGGTTGTGGCGAGGAGTCGCTTTTCTGCGCACAGTTAAAGAAGGCGGGTTATCAAGTTGTTGCGGCTCTGGATGTCGTCGTCGAACATCACTTCGATGCCGCTCGCCTGGCGCACAAAGCTTTTATTGAGCGGGCCAGAAGAGGCGGGCAGACCTATGCTTACCTTAAATATCACTGGAGACACGAGACCGTGACATATCCAAGACTCCGACTCCTAAAGGCTCTGCTCAAGCTGGGCTATTTGCGTTTAAAGAACAGGCCGAACTTAAACGATAAAGAGGGCGCGCAACTGTGGGAGATGTCAGCCGTCGAGAGCGTCCATTTTTATAAACAATATTTGAAAGAAAGAAAACGCCCGTTCAACTACGAAAGGTTCGGTCTGGAAAGACTAGATGGCGCTGCCGGTAAAAAGGGGAACATCTGAAGCATAAATGGCTTTTCTCGTTGCTCTGCAAAGGCATCTGGTCAGCGAATAGTAGCAGGGCTGCGCGGGGCCGAATTTCTGATTGCTTATGAAGCATGTCGTCCTCACTAACTCGTCGCTGAGAGGCATCCAGTATGGCATGCTCAGGGATTTTGAAGATGAGATTGTTCGTCTGACGGGCGCGGAGCCGGTGGAAGCTCCCAAACGCTCTTTGCCAAAATTTCTCAGCCAAAGGTTAGAGCATGGGACGCGATATGGCGGGCTGAGAAGATTTGTGCCAAAGGAGGAACATGAATTAAAGGCCGATGTGCTCTGGGTTGTCCTGATGGGACCAGAGAATTTCACGCTCGATTTATATAAGGGCTGGGACCGGCATGTGGGCCTCAAGATTCTCTACCTCTTTGATACTCTTGATGCTCATTTGACCTGCATTCGTCGCGTGCTCAGTTCAACCAACTGGGACTTTACCTCGACGGCCTTTCATGGAGCCAGACCTTTTCTTGAAAATCAGACGCAGCGCGATTGGCATGTAGTTCGCCACGCCGTCAAGCTTGAGCGTTTTCAACCCGCACCCGTCGAAAATCGTCTGATTGATTTTTGCGCCTACGGTCGTCGTCTTGAGAAAGCTCACAGGGCAGTTAAGGACTACTGCTCGAAGAACGGTAAATATTACGACTATACAACCGCCTCGGCTATCCAGCATCAACTGGACTCGCGCGAGCATTACGCGCAATATGCCTGGCATCTCTCGCACAGCATCTTCAATTTCTGCTGGCCCGTAGAAGTGACGCATCCGGGCCTGATTAAGGACCACAGCCCTATCACCTGCCGCTGGTTTGAGGCCGCCGCGAGCGGCGATGTCATTCTTGGGCGCGCTCCTGACGAGCCGCATTTTGAAGAAATCTTCGGCTCACAAGCCGTCATTCCATTAGCCTACGAAAACGGCAGCGAAGGGATTTTCTCAGCACTGGACCAGCTCTGGCAAAATCGCTCACAACATCTTCAGGATGCTTTTGAGCGACGCGAGAAACATGCTCATCAATGGAGCTGGGAGAGTCGCGTGCATGAAATCATGAGCATCTTGAATATCAACTAACTGACGCGGGCCTTTATCTTGAGTCATATAAAATCATTAGCAAGATACGCTGTGGACCAGACCACGCGTTGTGTGGGTTGGGCCAAACGTAAAAGACGCGTTCATCTGGCGACCAACGGCGAGGTTAAAATCAACCTCGGGTGCGGGCTGCATGTCGCGCCGGGCTGGATTAATATTGACGGCAGCTTGAATGCTTTGATTGCCTCGTCGCCCGCCTGGCTACACCCGGTCGCATATAAATTGTCCGGCTCAAGGCAGTATTATACGAAGGATGCCTACTGCGCTATCTTGGGCAAGCATGTCTTTATCCATCACAATCTGGCCTACGGAATTCCGCTTCAGGATAAGACAACGGATTTCGTCTATTCCTCTCATTTCCTAGAACACCTTGATAAGCAGAGCGGGCGGCGGCTGCTCGAAGAATGCTGGCGCGTCTTGAGGCCGGGCGGGGTCTTGCGCCTCGCTGTGCCAGACCTTGAGCTGGCGTGGGAGATGTACAGGCGCGGCGATAAAGAGCAAATGATACACGATTTTTTCTTTGCCGAAGAGGCGACGGGTTTTGCGCAGCACCGTTATGCTTACGACTTCGCGATGCTCCGCGACCTGCTCAGCGAAATAGGCTTTGACGAAATCCGGAGAGCGAAGTTTCAAGAGGGAGCGACCCCTGATCTGGACATTCTGGATAATCGTGAAGACTACACACTTTTTGTCGAAGCGCGTCGCCCTGCCGAGTTGCCCGCAGCCGGAAGGATAGAAAAGCCTGCATGATAGGGGCGCTCGCCAAGACAGAAAGGTTGATCGCCAGCTCCATCGCGCTCGACGTGCGAAGTCCCTTTCTGACGGTCGCCATCCCGCATTACAAGCATCGCCGTTATCTGGAAGTAGTGCTGGCCAGCATCTTTGAACAGACGTTTGATGACTTTGAGATTTTAGTCTCCGATGATTGTTCGCCGGATGATTCCAACACAGTCATCCCGCGCCTGCTCGAAGCATCTGGGCGCAGCTACAGCTATTATGCGCAAGCTTCTAATCTGGGCTATGACGGCAACGTGCGTTTCTGTTTGAGGGCGGCGCGCGGACACTACGTTCTGCTGCTCGGCAATGATGATGCTTTGAGTGGACCGGTCGCTCTCATCGAAATGGTCCAGTTGCTTCACGAGTTGGGTCTGCCGGAGGTGGCTTTTACAAATTATGAGGATTGGGAATCAGGCGAAGTAATGCGGCGCGCTTTTAGCACTCGCCTGCTCGGGTCAGGGCCTGCGGTCGCGGCCACGCATTTTCGCTCTTTTAGTTTTGTCAGCGGCCTCGTCTACAGCCAGACGGAAGCCGTCAGGCACGAGACCGCGCGCTGGGATAGCTCTGTTTATTACCAGATTTATCTAGCGTGCAGGATTCTCTCTGCCGGGGGCAGCCTCGGCGCGCTGGACCTGAGCGTCGTGCGCAAGGATGTCAAGGTTGATGGAGAGCACGTGCCCAACTATGTTTCCAGGTGGGCCGATGCGCCCTGGTCCTGGGAGGCTCGCCACACGGGACTCGATTCCGTGATACGCGTGACGGCGGATGCCGTCCTGCCGCTCGTGCCGGAAGCGGAGCGCTCGCGCACTTTGCGTCGCATCGTGGCGAAAGCCCTGATGGTGACATACCCTTTCTGGCTTTTTGAATATCGGAGGACTTCAAACTGGAGCTTCTCCTTTGGCGTGGCGAGAGGCATGTGGCCCGGAAATCTTTTAGCCGAATATAGGCTCGCGCTTGTGGACCGAAGCTATCTCTGGTTGCTCTATCTCTCGACCACGATGGCCGGACTTTTCACTCCTGCCGCCATCTTCAATAGCATCAAGCACAGGCTGGCGGATTCCGTGCGGCGGCTTCAACAGTCTGAAAAAACGACCGCCCACGCTAAATAAAAGTGGAAAGCTCTAACTCATTAAAGATGCAGGCTGCGGGAAAAGAGACTGGACCAAGACGCCGCGTGATGCTCGCGGGCCATTTCGCCCCGGGTTCACTTGAGCGCTCATACAGGACCGCCTTCGAGTCTCTCGGGTGCGAGGTCTTGAGCTTCGATTTTGTCCTCGCCGTTGATAAATATTGCAGGCTTGGTCGGGTGGGCCGCCTCTTCAACAGATTCGTTCCGCTGGAAGCATGGATACGCAAAGCTAACCGAGACCTCGTCATTAGGGCGCAGGAATTTGGACCAGAATATCTGCTCACCTTCGGACAGTATTCGATCCTGGCGGGCGCGCTGGCACAGATACGCGCCTCCGTGAAGGCGCGGCTAATCCATATCTGGCCGGACACGCTTTTGCACTTGAGAAACGATTTGATCGCCTGCCTTCCGCTGCTGGACCTGTTTGCAACCTATAGTCAGGCGAGCGTCGAACAGTTACAAAAGCTCGGCGCAAGAGATGTCGCCTGGATACCTCTGGCGGGCGACCCTGCGATGCACGCCGAGGTCGAATGTTCCGAGGCCGAGCGCGCCGTCTATGGCGCTGACGTGACCTTCATCGGAGGCTGGCGGCCTGAGCGGGAAGCCGTGTTATCTAAACTTGAGAGCTTCGAGTTAAAGATTTGGGGGCCTGGCTGGGGTCGTCGCTGTCGTGGGAATAAGAGCCTGCTCAAAGCCTGGCAGGGCCGTTCTCTTTATGAAGCGGAGTTTGGTAAGGCCGTTTCAAGCTCGAAGATTAATCTCAATATTATTGACCCGCTGAATTATCCTGCGGCCAATATGCGATTTTTTGAAGTGCCCGTGGCCGGAGGTCTACAGATTTCATCTCCGTGTCCTGAGATGGAAAATGAATTTCTTGATGGCGAGCATCTTTACTATTATAAGGATACACGGCAGTTGAAAAGCCTGGTCGAGATGCTCATCAAGGATACGCCGCTCCGCTCGAAAGTCGCCAAGGCCGCGCAGGGCAGAGTCCTCGCGGGGCATACCTATCAAGAACGCGCAAACAAGATTATGCAACACTGCGAGAAGCTGCCTTGACGATTAATAACCGTCTCATTCAATCAGTCTTTTACGGCAACCCGGACCACTATCCGGCGATTATCAACGGCGCGCGGCTGCTCGCGCAGGCCGGATATGAGCTGGATATTTTTTGCCGCTCTGATGGCAAAGAGTGGGATGTCTCTTATCCGTCAGTCGTCAGGATTCATCGAATTAAAACGGAGACGGGCAGCGCCTGGGTCGAGTATTCGAGCTTTGTCGGTCAGGTCCTGCGCCGCGCAAGCCGCGAGGCGGCGCTTTTTATAGGGCATGACATGCATGGATTCTTGCCCGCGAAAATGTTGAGCCGTCTTCGCCGCCGCCCGCTGATTTATCATTGCTATGATTACGCGGACAATAAACGCAAGCTCCCAAAAGGCTCGGACCTGGTGCGTAGATTTCAAAGACGGTTTGCGCGCGCGAGCGATCTCTTGACCGTGCCGGAGAGCGGTCTTGGTGAAATCCTGGAAAGGGAACTTCGTCTCCGGCAAAAACCGCTGGTCATCGCCAATGCGCCTCTCGCTCGCGCGCAGGAGGCCAGCACAAAGGGGAAACTTCAAGAAGCTCTGGCTGAGAGAGAACGTAAGTTTGAAAAAATCATCTTCAGGCAGGGACGCGTCGGCAGAGGGCACGCTATAGAAGTTACGCTACGCTCGATTCCGCATTGGTCCAGCTCAAACTGGGGATTTGTCTTGATGGGACTCAGCGAGCCGGAATATGTCGAGCATCTCATGCAGTTAGCCAGAACGCTCCGTGTTGAAAGACAATTCGTCGTGCTACCCGCGGTCAATTACGACGAGGTCAGCCGCTACACACAGGACGCGGATGTGGGCCATGCTCTTTATGAACCGATTCATATTAACAACCTGCATATCAGCGGCTCGTGCAAGATTCAGGAATACATGGCGTCCGGCCTCCCCCTGTTAGTTTCGTCTCAGCCCTCTTTGAGCGCGTTTGTTGAGAGGTACGGTTGCGGAATCTCCGTGGACGAGACTTCGCCGGAAAGCATCGCAGAGGGTCTCAACCGACTGATGACTAATCAGGAGCGAGCAAGACAGATGGGATGCGCGGCGATGCGTGCCTTTGAAGAGGAGCTCTGTTTTGAGCGTCAGTTTGTTCCCGCGCTTGAGGCCATAGAAAGATTAACAAAGCCCGCGGTTGATAATCTTAAATCTCTGACACAGGAGATACTTTAAATGCCAGTTGCGCCGGACGTTTCTTTAGCCGAGGGTGTGAAAATCTTCCAGCCCGAACTGGTTAATCTCTATGGCTGCACAATCGGGAGCGAGACGAAGGTCGGGGCTTTCGTCGAGATACAGAAAAACGCTGTCGTCGGCTCGCGCTGCAAAATCTCGTCGCACAGTTTTATCTGCGAAGGCGTGACGATAGATGACGAGGTCTTTATCGGTCATGGCGTGATGTTTATTAACGACATCTACCCGCGCTCGGTCAATGATGACGGCGCTTTACAGACAGAGAGCGACTGGCAGGTGGTCCAGACTCATGTCCGGCAGAGGGCTTCCATCGGGAGCAATGCGACGATTATGGGCGGCGTCGTGATCGGAGAATATGCGCTCGTCGGCGCGGGCGCGGTCGTTACACGCGATGTTCCAGCCTATGCTATTGTGGCCGGAGTTCCGGCGCAGGTAATCGGTGATGTGCGAGCGCGGCTGGAAAAATAAGCTTTGAATCTGGGTTGATGCTTTTTAAGCAAGCCTCCTGGATTTGAGAAAGAAGCAGAGATGATAAATGTCGGCGTCGTCGGATACGGCTACTGGGGTCCAAACCTGGTACGCAATTTTATGGAAGCCAGCGGCTCTGTTGTGAGGGCCGTCAGCGATCTGCATCAAGAGCGATTATTGAGAGTCGAGGCGCGTTATCCTGCCACGAGAACGACGACCGATTATAGGGAGCTGCTGGCCGATACAAACATTGATGCCATCGTCATCGCAACCCCCGTCTCCACACATTTCGAGCTGGCGATGCAGGCTCTCAAGGCAGACAAGCATGTGCTCGTAGAAAAGCCTCTCGCTTCCACTTCGGAACAATCCCTGCGCCTTATCGAAGAGGCCGAGCGACGCCAGCGCGTGCTGATGGTGGACCACACATTTGTTTACACGGGCGCGGTCAGAAAGATCAGGGAGATGGTCGCTAATGGTGAGCTGGGCGACATCTTTTATTATGACTCCGTGCGCGTCAACCTCGGACTCTTTCAGCATGATGTCAATGTCATCTGGGATTTGGCCGTCCACGATCTTTCGATTATGGATTACGTGCTGCCCTTTAAGCCGGTCGCCATCTCTGCGACTGGCATCAGCAACATACAGGGCCAGCCTGAAAACGTCGCCTACATCACGCTCTTCTTCGCCAACCGGCAGATAGCGCACGTTCACGTCAACTGGCTCGCGCCCGTCAAAGTGCGTCGCACGCTCATCGGCGGCAGCGAGAAGATGATCGTCTATGATGACCTTGAGCCGAGCGAGAAGCTCAAGATTTATGATAAGGGCGTGACCTTCTCGCAGCGGCCCGAAGCCGTCTACGAGATGCTCGTCAGCTATCGCGCAGGCGACATGCTGGCCCCGCGCCTAGACAGTACCGAAGCGCTGCACACGGAAGCGGCACACTTTATTGACTGCATTAATCATCAAAGGCAGCCTGAAACTGACGGCTACGCGGGCCTGCGTATCGTCGAGCTGCTCGAAGCCGCGGAACGCTCCCTGCGCTCTCGCGGAGAATTGATCGAGCTGGCTTACGCCGAAGAGACTGCCTAGAGGCTTGACTTAAAACCGGACTCAGATTCTGTCGCCGATTCCGAAATGATGGTCGCTCAAGCGGAACATTTTTCTAAGATAAAACGGGAGGAAGCCGGGCGCTCCCGTTTGAGGTTGTATGCTGCGGCCCTTTTTAGCCTCACCTTTCTTGTCCCGTTTATTCTAGTCACCTTCGATTATTCATTCAGAAAGTTTTTCCTCGCGCTGGTCTTGGTGGATGTCTGTCTTTATCCGCTCTTTCGCTATCTCAGTCAGGAGGAGAGTGGGATTCCAGTGCTGCCGCTGCTCTGCATCGCTTACGCGGCGCAGTTTGCCCTTCCCATCTTTACGCGCGAGCCCATCTTCCCGATTGCATACGACGAGATAGCTCTGACCGAAGCTCAAGTCGAGATGGCCCTTTTGATGGCTATCGCGGGTGTCGTTGTCTTGCAAGCGGCTTTCTATCTGAGCCGGACCAAGAGAATCGCCAACGCTCTGCCCGTGGCGCGGCTCATGCTCAATCAAAGAAAGGCCGAAATCTTTTGTCTGATTATCTTTGTCGCTTCCTTTATCCAGAAACCCATTCAGTCTCTTTTTACAGAGGTCGAGATCGCGCGTTTTTCCTCGATCTTCAATCTTCTGAATAACCAGATACTGGTCGCCATAGGCATTCTGGCATGGATAGTTTATTCAGGACGCGGCACTAGATGGCACAAGGCGCTGCTCTACCTAGTCGTGGGCATCACGATGGTCCGCGGGTCTTCGACAACCATGATGGAGACCATGCTCGTGCCCGTGGTCGTGTTATTCACAACCAAGTGGATGTACACAAAACGTTTGCCCGTCTTAGGCTTTATTCTCATTGCTGGCATCATTCTTTTTCTTTCTCCGGTGAAACATGAAGTGCGAGCTACAGCCGGCGTTGATGTGGTGATGGAGAAAGAGACCTCTTCTTCGGAAAGGGCCTGGCAGTGGACCAGCCAGGCGGCAGAGTTCTGGATCGAATCTTTTTCAGGCGAGCGCACTTTTTCGGAATCCGCCTCGGACCTCACGCTTCGCACAGACCTGATTCATCAATTCTCTTATATCTATTCGGCTACTCCCTCAATCGTGCCGTTTCAGAATGGCAGCAGTTATCAATATTTTGCAGTGGCGCTGATTCCGCGCATCGTCTGGCCCGAAAAGCCGGAGGTTAATAGCACTAATAATTTTTATGCGCTCAGCTACGGCATCAGCACCGAACAGGTCATCGAAAATTCTACTTTTGGCGTCAGCCTGATAGGCGAGGGCTATATGAATTTCGGTTTTATCGGAGTCCTCTTAGCAATGGCCTTCCAGGGTTTGTGTCTGAGCCTGCTGGAGCAAATATTTGGCGGCCCCGGTTCCGGCTCTGGAGGGATGGCAATCTTCATTGCCACGTTCGTCTTTTTCCTCAACGGGATAGGCTCAAGTGCCGAGATCATGTTTGGCGGTATCCTTCAGAATCTGCTGTGCAGTTGCATCCTGCTGTGGTGGGCAGCCGAAAGGATACAGAAGCAGTCGCCGCCGGGCCGCTCGCTGAAGAGTCTTTATAGATAGCGATGATTAACCGCTCGGAAGGTCTCGCTGAGCGCAGGCCGGACCACTCCGGTTCGATTAAAACCTTTCACACGACTAACCGCACAGCTTCGTTTATGCGCAGTAAAAGAGTCGCATCCCTGATGCAAAGGTTTTATGGCAAGCAGATTAATGGGACACAGGAATTTTATGATTTGGTTGCGGCCCGTTTGCAGCCGGAAGACTATCTGCTGGACCTGGGATGCGGGCCTGGCAGAAAAGGGATTGATTTTAGAGCGAAATGTTCTTACATCGTGGGCTGCGATTACACGGAGGACGTGAGACACAATCCCTATATCTGTGCGGGCACGCGCGGCGATGCTTACAGCCTTCCATTTCTGGACCAGACATTCAATGTGGTCATCATGGACTTTGTGGTCGAGCATCTGGAGTTTCCTGAAAAATGTGCTTCCGAGCTTTTCAGAATTCTCAAACCCGGCGGCGCAGTCTTCTTCAGAACTCCCAACTTTTACCACTACGTGGCGTTAATAGCTTATCTCACGCCTCACAGTTTCCATGAGACCTATCTTCAATGGCTCAATAAGTCGCGCGAGACGGACGCCTTTGAGACATTCTATCGAGTCAATACGCGCGAGACCGTCAGACGAATATTCTCTCAGGCCGGATTCACGCTCGAACAAGTCAGGATGGTGGAAAAGGAACCGACTTATCTGACCTTCGCTGCGCCGGCGTTTTTAATCGGCTGCGGCTATGAAAGGCTCGTCAATAATTACAGTAGTCTCGAAAACTTTCGCGCCAACATTTTCGGGTTCTTTTCTAAACCAGCCGGACAAACTGCCGAACAGGCCAACGGCCAATCATCTTGATCCTGACCCTCCAGACAAATGCTTTCGGACCTTATGGCGGCATCGCCACCTACAATCGTTTGGTGTGCCGCGTCTTGAATGATTTTGGTCCAGGAGTCGAGAAACGCGTGCTCCTCATGACGGACACCCCTGCGGGCATCAGGCAGCCCGGCGCGGATTTGCCGTCTCTCTCGCTTGAAGCGTTTGCGGGTCATCGCAGGGCTTTCGTGCAGCGTGTGGCGGGGCTGGCTCTCAAGGCCCGCATCGACCTGGCGCTCATCGGTCATGTTAATTACGCGCCGCTCGGGTTGTTGCTCAAAAGGCTACAACCGCAGCTCAGATACGGCATCATCATCTATGGCATAGAGGCCTGGGAGCGGCAATCCCGGATTCACAGGCGCGCCATGCGAAAAGCGGATTTCGTCATCTCCATCAGCGAATACACAAAGCGACGCGCCCTTGAAGTCAACGGTCCCTTTGATGGGCGCGCTTATCTTCTGCCGAATGCTTTAGAATGGACCAGTGAGAGCGCCGCGCCCGACATGCCTCTCGCGCGTGTGCCCGCAGGGACGCATCTTCTTTCTGTTTGCAGGCTCGACAGCAACGAAAAATATAAAGGTGTGGACCAGGTTATAGAAGCTCTGCCTGAGATTGCCGCGCGCGTGCCGGATGTGCAGTACATAGTCGTTGGCGGCGGGACAGACCTTGAGCGACACAGGGAGTTGGCGATTAAAACGGGTGTCGCGGAGCGCGTGCATTTTCTGGGGTTCGTTGATGATGCGACCCTGCGGAGCTGTTACCGGAACTGCGACCTGTTCGTTATGCCGAGCGCGGGCGAAGGCTTCGGTTTTGTCTATCTTGAGGCGATGCAGTATGGCAAGGCAGTGGTCGCGGCAAACAGCGGCGGCGCGCCGGAAGTCGTGCTAGACGGGTTGACGGGAGCGCTGGTCCAGTATGGTGATAGAGAGCAGCTCGCACGCGTTTTGATAGAGCTGTGTCTTGACCCGTCGAAGCGCCGCGAGCTGGGCCAGGCCGGTTATCAGAGACTACAAGCGCAGTTTACATTTCCCAGGTTCAAACAGATATTGACGGAGACGCTACTGCGCGAGCTGCCCGCCGCGTCCGTTTATAAATCGCGTCGCCGCGCCCTGACAGAGATGGCGCATTAGCTTGAGAGAGATTTAAGAAGATGTGCGGGATTGTCGGAGCATGGATCAAGACAGAAAGCGCCGCCGCTCTGGAAGCGGTCGGTCGCGCCGTCTCCCTGCTCAACCATCGCGGGCCTGATGATCTTGGGATGGTCCAGATTGAGACCGCGAGGCGCGAGGCTCAACTGGTTTTGGGCCACACGCGGCTCAGCATTATTGATCTCACGGAGGGCGGACATCAGCCGATGTTCGACCCCGCGGCGGGAAACTGGATTATCTATAACGGCGAAGTCTTTAACTTCGCGGAGATGCGCGCGGAGTTGGAGAGCGAGGGCTGCTGCTTTCGCTCAAATTCAGATACGGAAGTGCTGCTCCAATCGTATCGCGTCTGGGGACGTGCGTGCGTCAGCCGCTGGCGCGGGATGTTCGCGGCGGCCATCTGGGACAATGCGCGGCAGGAGCTTTTCCTGGTCCGCGACCGATTGGGCATCAAGCCGCTTTATTATTCTTACGAAGACGGGCGGTTGGTTTTCGCCTCGGAGTTGAAAGTCCTGCTCGCTTCCGGTCTGGTCCAGAGCAGGAAAATCAATCTCGCGGCTCTGGACACATATCTCATGTTCGGAGCGGTCCAGGACCCGCTGACGATCATTGACGGAGTTCTCTCGCTTCCGGCGGCCCACACCCTGAGAGTCGGGGAACATGGTCTTCAACTGGAAGAATACTGGGAACTGCCCCTCGCACGCGCCGAAGAGCAAACGCATCGCAAAGTGGACCACGAACGCCTCGGCTCGCTGTTGGAGGAAGCTGTGCGTCTGCGGCTCGTCTCGGATGTGCCGCTCGGAGTTTTTCTGAGCGGCGGCATAGATTCGAGCGCCGTCGCGATGCTTATGCGCCGCGCTTCCGCAGAGCAGGTGAGGGCTTTTACGATCAGCTTCGCGGACAAAAATTTTGATGAAGAAGGGCTGGCTCAAGAGACTGCGCGGCGGCTAGGCGTCGAGCATCATCCTATTCTGCTGACGGAATCCGAGATGCTGGATTCCTACGCTGATGCCTTGAAGGCTATGGACCAGCCGAGCATGGACGGCGTCAATACGTTTTATGTCTCGCGCGCGGTGAAGCGTGCCGGAATGACCGTCGCGCTTTCGGGTCTCGGCGGGGATGAAGCCTTTGGCGGCTACCCGCACTTTCGCACGATTCCGCGGCTGGAGCGATTCTCGGCTCGATTCAAAGGGCTGCCCTTTCCGCTGCGTCGCGCGGGCGCGCGGCTGCTCAAGATGAGCGATAATGGCCGCAATGCCAAGCTGCGCGCTCTGCTTCTTGACGATTACGGCTTCAATCATCCCTACTTCCTATCGCGCACACTCTTTCTGCCGGACCAGATTGCCTCGCTCTTTCAGACTGAAGCCATCCGGGCTATCGAATACGGCCAGTGGGCCGAAAGAATGCGACTGCTCGATGCGCGCGCGCGACAACTGGACCAGTTTAATCGTATCTCTTACTTTGAATTTAAAACCTATATTGCGAATACGCTATTGAGGGATACGGATGCGATGAGCATGGCGCACTCGCTTGAAGTGAGAGTGCCTCTTCTGGACCACCTGCTGCTTGAAGAGTTGATGCGTCTGCCTGGCAGCGTCAAGCTCGATTCAAGGCTGCCAAAGCCTTTGCTGGTGCGCTCGCTCCCTGAATCTCTGCCCTCAGCCGTAACGCATGGCCCAAAGCGCGGCTTCGTTCTGCCTTATGCGAGGTGGCTCCCCGGAAAATTGCGCGAAGAGGTCGAAGAGTCTTTCAGGCATCCGCCCTCTGCGCTTGACGAGATGCTCGACGCAGAAGCCGTGTGGGATGTGTGGCGCTCTTTTCTGGCTGGCAGATGCAGTTGGACGCGGCCCTGGTCGCTTTTCGTGCTCTATGAAGTTGTCAGGCGGCTGGTCCAATCACCCGCAGCCAGCCTCTCGTATACGGAGAGCTACGGGCTACAGGCCGTCTAGCCGGAAGTTTTGTCGCGCGCTATGGCTATGAAAATCCTGCACGTCATTCCCACGCTCTCTTTCAAGTATGGCGGGCCGGTCAAGGCTGTTCTAGGATTGACCTCGGCGCAGGCAGAGGCGGGCGCTGATGTTCGACTCCTGACGACTGATTATCTCTTAGATGAGAAGCCTGAGAGCCTTGCTTGCGAGACTAAGATTTTTCACTGCCTGACCGACACCTGGCAATTCGCTCCGGCTCTTGGCAAGGCACTGACGGAAGAGGTGCGCCGGGCCGACGTGGTCAACCTGCATACGCTCTGGAGCTATCCGATTGCCGCCGCCGCGCGCGCCTGCCGCAGGCAACGCGTCCCTTACATACTCAGAACCTGCGGGATGCTGGATGGGTGGTCGCTCTCACAAAAAAGATTGAAGAAGAGCCTCTATACCTCGCTCATCGAGCGCCGCAACATCAACGCGGCAGCCGCGCTCTGGTTTACCAGCGAAGAGGAGCGAGAGGGAGCGCGCCCCTTCGGCTACAAGTGCCCGGACTCGGTCATCCCGCTCGGCCTTCCTTTGCGCGAATATCGGGAGCTGCCGCGAGCGGGCAGTTTTCGAGCGCGTTTCCCGGAACTGGACCAGCGCCGCATAATTCTTTTCCTGAGCCGGATTGCCCCGAAAAAACAGCCCGGCCTCCTGCTCAAAGCCTTTGCCGCGATTCACAGGGAATTTCCAGACACGTCGCTCGTCATCGCAGGCCCCGGCGAAGAGCCGTACCTGCTGGAGCTTGGAGCTTTGGCCCGGGCGCTGGGCATCAAAGACCGCGTGCTCTTCGTTGGACCACTCGACGGGGCCGAGGTGCGGGACGCCCTCATGGATGCAGAAATTTTCGCGCTCCCATCCATGCACGAGAACTTCGGGGTAGCCGTGGTTGAAGCGATGGCGTGCAGCGTACCTGTAATCATTAGCAAGATGGTCAACCTGGCTGCGGAGGTCGTCAAAGCGGAAGCGGGGCTGGCGATTAACCCGGACGAGGCTTCTCTTGAAGCAGGCTTGCGACAGCTTTTGGCAGACCCTTCAGCCTCGCGCCGGATGGGTGAGCGCGGCAGACGGCTCGCGCTCGAGCGTTTTACCTGGGAGGGCCTCGTCCCCGCAGTCTTCAAGCTCTACGAAGAGGCCATCGAGAGACAGGCAAAACGGGGTGTCTCCGAGATGCTTTTAAGTGCGGGCGAAGGTGGCGAGGCTGGCAGGTTGTGAGGTTGCGGTCGAGACTTCAAAGACGTAGAGTTATTCGCTTGCTTCGGTTGAGAGGAAAGATTATTTGAGCGAGGAAAAAAGATTGCCCGTAGAGACCACCACAGTTCCCGTCCCTTTGCTCGATTTGAAAGGGCAGTATGCGGCCATACGCGAGGAAGTCCGCGTCGCCATCGAGCGCGTCTTAGAGTCTCAGCAGTTTATTCTTGGTCCGGAAGTCGAAGCTTTGGAGCATGAAGTGGCTGCTTATTCGCGATGCCTTCATGGAGTGGGCGTTTCTTCAGCCACGGACGCGCTGCTCGTCTGCCTGATGGCGCTTAACGTCAGGCCCGGCGATGAAATCATTACGACGCCCTACAGCTTCTTTGCCACGGCAGGCTCTATCGTGCGGCTCGGCGCAAGGCCCGTCTTCGTGGACATAGACCCTGCCACCTACAACATTGACCCGCAAAGGATAGAGGACGCCATCACGCATCGGACGCGTGCCCTGATGCCTGTTCATCTCTTCGGGCAGATGGCGGAGATGGACCAGATTTTGGAAGTCGCCCGCCGTCACCGTCTCTACGTGATAGAGGATGCGGCGCAGGCTATCGGTGCGGAAGACAAAGGCAGGCGCGCAGGCTCTCTGGGTGATTTCGGTTGCTTCAGCTTTTTCCCGACGAAGAACCTGGGAGGCTTTGGCGACGGCGGGATGGTCACGAGCCAGAATGAGGAGTTGGCCGAGCGCGTCCGCATGCTGCGCAATCATGGCTACGAGCGCAGGTATTACAACAAGATGGTCGGCGGCAATTTCAGGCTCGACGCGCTACAGGCTGCCGTCCTGCGCGTCAAGCTCAAATATCTGGACCACTGGACACGCGCTCGGCAGGAGAACGCCGCCGCTTACAGGCGACTCTTCGCGGAAGCGGGGCTGGTCCAGAAAACCCGTGCGGTTGACGGATTGAATGCGAATGGCGTCTGTCTGCCCGAAGCGGCTGGCGAGCGCCGCCATATCTATAACCAGTTTGTCATACGCGTCCAGCGCCGCGATGAGCTGCTGGCTTTTCTCAAAGAGCGGCAGATAGGTGCGGAAGTTTATTACCCGGTCGCGCTGCACTTGCAGGAATGCTTCGCGGATTTGGGTTATCGAGCGGGAGACTTTCCCATCAGCGAACGGATGGCCCGCGAGACGCTGGCGCTGCCCATCTTTCCAGAGCTGACGCTTGAGCAACAGGAAACAGTGGTCCAGGCCATCAGGGATTTCTTCTGCAACTGATTCAAGACAGAAATTTCGAGCATGTACATTCTAGGGATTAACGCTTATCACGGCGATGCTGCGGCGGCCATCATCAAGGACGGAGAACTCCTCGCGGCGGTCGAAGAGGAGCGCTTTAACCGCTGCAAGCACTGCGCCGGCTTTCCTTCCGAGTCTGTCCGCTATTGCCTACAGGTTGCCGGAATCGGCATCGAGGACGTAGAGCACATAGGCATCTCTCGTGACCCTTCGGCACACCTGCACAAGAAGATTCTCTTCGCGGCGCAGAGGGCCGCGCGCAGCGTCGGCGGCTTTGAACGCTCAAAGCAGTCCAGGGAAGTTGCAGGTGAAAAGGCTGGACCAGGCGTTTTCCGGCAAGTCGCCGACCGTCTGGCAAACGCTGCGCGCGTGCGCGATTTGAAGGATGATTTGGCGAAGGCTCTGGACGTGCCGAAAAACCGTGTGCGCGCAGAGCTTCACAACATAGAGCATCACAGGGCGCATCTCGCCAGCTCTTTCTTCGTCTCTCCTTTCGAGCGCGCGGCGCTGCTCTCGATTGACGGCTTCGGCGATTTCGTCTCAACCATGTGGGCCGTCGGAGAAGAGAACAGGATAGAGATTCTGGGCCAGGTCGAATACCCGCACTCGACTGGCATTCTTTATACGGCGACGACGCAATTTCTGGGCTTTCCGCATTACGGTGATGAAGGCAAGGTGATGGGCCTCGCGCCCTATGGCAGGCCGCGCTTTATGGAAGAGTTCAGGGAGCTTATCAGGACCGAAGAGGGCGGACGTTTTCGTCTGAGCCTGGACTATTTCCGCCACCATGCCGAAGGCGTCGAGATGACCTGGGACAAGGGTTCGCCCGCCATCGGCAGAATCTTTTCTGACAAGTACGCGAAGCTTTTTGGTCCACCGCGAGACGCTGGCGCGCCGCTCACGGAGCGCGAACAGGACATCGCCGCGAGCCTCCAACAGCGTCTCGAAGAGGTTGGCTTTCACCTACTCAATCATCTGCACGAGCGCACGGGGCTGACCGACCTCGGTCTCTCCGGCGGAGTCGCTTACAACTCCGTCATGAACGGCAAAATCCTGCTCAACACTCCTTTTCGCCGCCTCTTCATACAGCCCGCGGCGGGCGACAGCGGGACGGCGCTCGGCGTCTGCTACCAGATTTACCATGCCGTGCTGGACCAGCCGCGAGGCCACACGATGGAAGGCGCTTACACCGGACCGGAATTCTCCGATGAGGAAATACGCATTGAGCTTGAGCGGAGCGGCCTCGCGTTTGAAACCTACTCGGAGAGGGAAGTGACGCGTCGCGCGGCGCGGGATATTGCGGACGGGGCAGTCATCGGCTGGTTTCAGGGCCGTATGGAATTTGGTCCACGCGCTCTGGGGAATCGCTCGATTGTGGTTGACCCGCGCCGGGCAGAGATGAAGGACATTCTCAACGAGCGGATTAAGAAGCGCGAGCCTTTTCGTCCCTTCGCGCCTTCGATTCTGGAAGATCGCGTCGGCGACTATTTCGAGCAGACGCATCCGTCGCCGACCATGCTCATGGTCTACCAGGTCAAGCCGCACGCACGCGCCTTGATTCCAGCCGTCACGCACGTTGACGGCTCAGGCCGCCTGCAAACGGTTTCGCGCGCGGTCAATCCCAGGTATCACCAGCTCATCTCTGACTTTAATGAATTGACCGGCGTACCCGTCGTGCTCAATACCTCCTTTAACGAAAACGAGCCTGTCGTCTGCACTCCGCGCCACGCCATTGATTGCTTTATGAAGACGAGGATGGATGTGCTGTATCTGGGCAACCAGGCTGTCCGACGGACTAAAAATTAACTTTGCATAATCAATCTTAATCTCTTCGGAGAAACTTTCACGCGGCAGATTTTGAAGGGCGCAGATGGCTAAGAAAAAGGCTTTCATCACGGGCATTACAGGACAGGATGGCAGTTATCTGGCGGAGCATCTGTTGGGTCTGGGCTATGAAGTTCACGGGCTGGTCCGACGCGTCGCGCTCGAAGACCCGGAGCGCAGATTTGACCGCATCAGTCATCTGCTGGACCAGATTACGCTGCATCCGGCGAGCCTCGAAAGCTATCCGAGTATCTTTCACATCGTCAGCCGTCACGAGTTTGACGAATGTTATCATCTGGCCGCGCAGAGTTTTGTCGCAGAGAGTTTTGCCGATGGCTTCTCGACGATGAATACGAATATCAACGGCACGCATTACATGCTGGCCGCGCTCCGTGAATTGCGACCCCGTTGCCGTTTCTACTTCGCAGGTTCTTCCGAGATGTTTGGCAAGGTGGAAGAGACGCCGCAGCGTGAGACGACGCGCTTTCACCCGCGCAGCCCCTACGGCATCAGCAAGGTGGCGGGCTTCGAGCTGACGCGGAATTACCGAGAGGCTTACGGCATGTTCGGCGTCAGCGGTCTGATGTTCAATCATGAAAGCCCACGGCGCGGCTTTGAGTTTGTGACGCGCAAGATTACGAGCACGGTCGCCAGGATCAAGATGGGGCTGGCCTCAGAGCTGCTGCTGGGAAATCTGGATGCCAAAAGAGACTGGGGGCACGCAGCCGATTATGTGCGTGCCATGCACCTCATGCTTCAACAGCCCGAACCTGATGATTGCGTCGTGGCGATGGGTGAAACGCATAGCGTGCGTGAATTCTGCGAGCTGGCATTCGGCGAGGCCGGACTTGATTACAGGGATTACGTGAAGGTTGATGAGAGATTCTATCGTCCGGCGGAGGTTGATGCTCTGGTCGGCGACGCGGCCAGAGCGCGCGAGGTTTTGAAGTGGCAGCCGCGTTATACTTTTGAAGATTTGGTCAGCGAGATGGTCCAATCCGATCTGGAAGCGGCGGCCCGCGTCGCCGGAAACAATCCCGCCAGCCTGCGCGGTTAACGTTCTTGTCTCAGCAATGCTCAAGAAGGAAAAGGTAATAAGAGGATGAGGATACTGGTAACGGGAGGGGCCGGATTTATCGGCTCGCATCTGTGCGAGCGTCTGCTGGCCGGAGGGCACGACCTGATCTGCCTGGACAACTTCTTTACGGGCAGACGCGAGAACGTCATGCACCTGCTCGACAATCCTCGTTTCGAGCTGGTCCGGCATGATGTCATAGAGCCGATCCTGCTCGAAGTGGACCAGATTTATAACCTGGCCTGCCCGGCTTCTCCGGTCCACTACCAGTTCAATCCGGTCAAGACCGTTAAGACCAATGTGATGGGCACGCTCAACATGCTGGGGCTGGCGAAGCGCGTCCGCGCGCGCATCCTACAGGCTTCGACCAGCGAAGTTTACGGCGACCCTGAAGTGCATCCGCAGCCTGAAGAATACTGGGGACACGTCAATCCGATTGGGATACGCAGTTGTTACGACGAAGGGAAGCGGCTGGCCGAGACGCTGATGATGGATTATCACAGGCAGAATAAAGTTGACATACGGATTGCGCGCATCTTTAACACTTATGGTCCAAGAATGTTGGAGGACGACGGGCGCGTCGTCTCAAACCTCATCGTGCAGGCTCTCAGGGGAGAAGCCCTGACGCTTTATGGGACGGGCGAGCAGACCAGGAGCTTCTGCTATGTGGATGATCTGGTCGAAGGGTTGATTCGTTTGATGAACATAGAGGACGAACACCAGCCGGTCAATCTGGGTAATCCGGGCGAGTTTTCCATCAAGGAGTTGGCCGAAGAGGTGGCGCGCGCGTGCGGGACGAATGTGCGGATAGAGTATTGCCCGCTGCCGCAGGACGACCCCAGGCAACGCCAGCCTGACATCACGCGCGCTCGTGAATTGCTCGGATGGGAGCCGACCATTGCTTTGCGAGAGGGTTTGAAATCCACGGTCGCCTACTTTGCGGCGCGTGTCCGCAGGGGTCTTGAGAACGAGTTGGCTGCCAGATGAGTCTAAAGGCTTTACGGGGCGCGCGCTCTTGAAATATTTCGAGCGGCTGCGCGCACCGAGCGGCCCTGATGCTATGAAAATCCTGCTCCTCAACCAGTGTTTCTATCCTGATGTCGTTTCGACCGCGCAGCATCTGACGGACCTCGCCGTCAGGCTCGCGGAAGAGGGGCACGACGTGACGGTCCTGGCGAGCAGCCGTGGTTACGATAATCCGCGATTGCGATTTCCGAAAAGGGAAGTCTGGAAAAAGATTAAAATCCGACGCCTGCCCGTGCTCGGTCTGGGGAAGAAGGCCAGATGGCGCAGGGCGCTCGATTTCGCGAGCTTCTTCATGAGCGCCGTGCTACGCCTGCTGCTCACTCGGCGCTCTGACCTCACGCTGGCGATGACCTCGCCGCCTTTAATCTCTTTTCTGGGCGCTCTGTTCGTCAGGCTCAAGGGCGGGCGGTTCGCCTTCTGGGTGATGGACCTCAACCCTGACGAAGCCATCGCAGCGGGCTGGCTCACAGAGAACTCTTTCGCCGCGAGATTTTTCGGCGCTCTCCTGCGCTACAGCTTGCGACAGGCCGAGAGCATCTTCGTGCTCGATAGGTTTATGAAAGAGCGGCTATTGGCGAAGGGCTTGGCGGAGAAAAGAATCTTTGTCATCCCGCCCTGGTCGCATGACCGCGATATACGTTACGACGAAGACGGTAGGCGAAGCTTTCGCGCACGCCACGGTCTGACCGATAAGTTCGTCGTGATGTATTCGGGCAATCATAGCCCCTGTCATCCTCTGGACACTCTGCTTGAGGCGGCCCACAGGCTGAGTGCGCAGAAGAGCATAGTCTTCTGCTTTATCGGCGGCGGGAGCGAGCACGAAAAGGTCAGGCTCTTTGCGCTTCAGCAAGGTCTGGAAAATATCGTCTGTCTGCCCTACCAGCCTCTCGACGCGCTCTCCGCTTCGCTTTCCGCAGCGGACTTGCAGGTGGTCGTCATGGGAGAGGGTTTCGCGGGCATCGTCCATCCCTGCAAAATCTACAATATACTTGCCATCGGCAGCCCGTTCCTTTACATTGGGCCGGAAGAAAGCCATGTCACGGACCTCTTGCCACGGCTGGAGAGAGGCTTTCCGGCAAGCTCCGCATCACACGGCGACGTTAAAGCTGTGGTCCATTATATTCTTGAGAGCGCACGTCTTGAGCGAAGTACCGGAGCGCGACAAACTTCAAAGCTTGCCGCAGAGTTTTCACAGGAGCTTCTGCTGCCGCGACTGGTCCAGGCTCTACATGCTGCGTCGGCCTGCTCCGCTCTTTATCATCCGGTGACCACGGAAAGCAAAGCCCGTTCTGCCTGAAACTGCCTGAGCGCATCAGTTTGGCCTTGAAGCTTGCGGAGAGCTATCAAGGCTCGCCGCTTTATCAGAGGAGATGCTCATGAAAACGTATTTCGCGTTGTTCATGATTTCTTTATTTACTTCACTGGTCCTGACGCCGCTCATACGCCGCCTCTCAGAGCGGCTGGGGTGGATAGACGAGCCGCGCGATGACAGAAGGATTCATCAAAAAGGAGTTTCGCGCCTCGGCGGAGTCGCCATCTTCTTTTCAGTCGGCGCGGGGATGACGACCTTTTATCTCATCAGTAGTTACACGCATAACAACCTGGACATTAGCTGGCGACAACTGTTCCCGATCTTCGTGCCAGCCGCGCTAATCCTGCTGCTCGGCGTTTATGACGACCTGGTAGAAGCCAGCGTGAGCTTCAAATTCATAGGGCAACTGCTGGCCGCCATGCTCTTCTTCTGGATGGGCGGGCGGATAGGGGTCCTGGGTATTCCTTTTATCGGCAGCGTTGCTCTGCCGCAGGTCCTCAGCTTCGCGCTGACTTTATTCTGGGTGATCGGCATCACCAACGCCTTTAATCTGATTGATGGGATTGACGGGCTGGCTGCCGGGACAGCGCTCTTCGCTTCGCTGGTCCTCTTAATCTCTTCTCTGGCCTTCGGGGTTCCTCTGGTCATCGTCGTGGCGCTCGTGCTTTCGGGCGCGCTCATCGGATTCCTGCGCTACAACTTTAACCCTGCGTCCATCTTTCTCGGCGACTCAGGCTCGCTCTATATAGGCTTTCTGCTGGCGACGCTCTCCGTGCAGGGCGTGCAGAAAGCCTCTACGGCGATTGTCGTCGCGATTCCGATTCTGGCCTTCGGCGTTCCCATGATGGACACTGGCATCACGCTGGCGCGACGCTTTATCGGCGGGCAGCCGCTCCTCAAGGGAGACCGCGAGCACATACATCACATGCTGCTGGACCGCGGCTGGTCGCAGCGCCGCGTCGTACTGGTCCTTTACGGCATCTCGGCGCTGCTCGGATTCTTCGCCCTCCTGTTCGTAGGCAACTACGGTGGACCAACCACAGGGCTGCTGCTTTTTATCATCGGCTCGATTGTGCTCTTCGTGGTCGGGCGGCTTCGCTATCACGAGATGGACGAAGTGAGGGCCAGCATGCGGCGCAACCTGAGCGAGCGCAGAATGCGCGCCGCCAATAATATACGCGTGCGCCGTGCGGGCCGCGCGCTCTCCAAAGCCTCTACGATGGTCGAAGTGTTCAAGGGCGTGCTGGTCATGCTTGAGAGCCAGGAGTTTGTCTGCGCGACGGTCCAGTTCAGTTGCACCAGCGAGAGCGCCTCGCAGGAGCAATTATTGAAAGAGATAAGCGGTAGGCCCTCCGTGCGCAATGTCGAGCTGAAGGACGGGCAACTCTGCTGGACCTGGGAACGCGGCGATGTCACTGCGGAGAAGGTCATCGGCTCTGGCCGTTACTGGAGCTTGCGACTGCCGCTCAAGACGGAGCGCACGGATTGCGGCTACATCAATTTTTACAGAGAGTTTGACGCCGAGCCGCTGAGGCTGGATGTCAACTATCTCTGCGGCTTCTTCCGGCAGGAGATAGCGCAGGCGCTCGAAAGGGTCTCGGAAACACGCAGGCTGGAAGTCGGCGCACGCAAGACGAGCGTCAGCGCGGCGGTCGGTAATTAAAGTGAACAGGAGCAGCAGCCCGCCCCGGACCAGCCAACAACCGCTCGACCGCTTACCCTCAGACCTGGCGGACCAGGCCGCGCGAGCCAGCCTCTTCACATTGCTCGACAATGTCACCTTCTGGTCTCTGCTGGTCCTGCTCGTGCTCATTGCCATCCCGTATGGAGGCGCGGAAAACTGGTGGGAAGCTTTTTTCTCCTGCGCGGTCTTTGCGCTCTGCCTGCTGTGGATAGCCGAAGCAATGCTCTCAGGCTCATGGCGCATCGCGGACCGCCAGCTCCTGCTCCCTGCCGCGGCTCTCATCGCATACTGTTTTTTTCAATCCATCCCCCTCTGGCAAACAAACGCGGACGCTCTCGGAGCGGGCAATAAAATCTGGTACACCGTCAGCGCAGACCCCTTCGAGACGCGCCGCCTCGCTTTCAAGCTCGGCGCCCTCATCCTTTATGGACTACTCCTGCTCAGCCATTGCTCCAGCCCGAAACGCCTGCGAGCCGTCGTCAATGTCATCATCAGTCTCGCCGTGGCGAGCGCGCTCTACGGTATCCTGCGGCAGACGACGCAGCGCGGGACAAGTTTTCTGTTCCCCTTCGTTCAAGGGAGCGTAGGGTTCGGCCAGTTTATCAACCAGAACCATTTTGCTTTTCTGATGGAGATGTCTTTCGGTCTGGTCTCCGGGATGATTATCGGCGGGGGAGTCGGGCGCGAGCGCAAGCTAATCTATCTGGCGGCGCTCCTGCCACTCTGGACCAGCGTCGTGATGGCAAACTCGCGCGGCGGCCTCTTGAGCATGCTCGGCCAGCTCATCTTTATTGCCTTGATGTTTACCAGCCTGCACAAAGCACAAACTGGTCCAGCCTCAACTTTAAGCTCGCGTGCCCTCAAGCTGGCTGCATCGCTTCCCGTGCGCATCCTGCTCGGACTGTGCCTGGCGGCTGCGATGATCGTCGGGATGATCTGGGTCGGCGGCGACCCCGTGGTCAATAAGATGGGAGAGATGCGACAGGAGATTAACGCGCCTGAGACCGGATTGCGACAGGGAACGAAACGCATAGAAATCTGGCGCGCGACCTGGCAGGTGATTAAAGAGCACCCGCTGGCCGGAGTCGGTCTGGGCGGCTACTGGGCCGTCATTCCAAAATATCATGATGCATCCGGCACGATGACGCCGCAACAGGCGCACAACGACTATCTGGAATTGCTGGCGAGCCTGGGCATCATCGGCACGATGCTCGCGGTCTGGCTCGTCACGGCTTTGCTGTTACGCGTGCGCCGGCCACTCGGCTCGAAAGACCCCTTTCGCCGCGCCGTCTGCTTCGGCGCGCTGGTCGGACTGCTCGGCGTGGCTCTCCACAGCATAGCGGATTTTGGCCTGCACATTACTGCTAACGCGGTCGTCTGCGCGACCCTCCTTGTGCTCGCCACCGTCAACGGTCGCACGGAGCGAGCCGACTCGCGCCAGTGACAGTCGAGCAATCTTTCATCGGTTTGATAAAATCTTTAAGGGTAGTTGCGGAAAAGAGTAAGTCCTATGCGTCATCATTTCTTTATCACGCGAGCCTTAGCGGTCCTGCTCGCGCTCTCTTTATTTTCCAACGTCAGCGTGCGAGCTTTCCCGCAGCGGGACATCTCCGGCGGCGCGGCGGCCTTTCAAGCGCAGGACATCATGGGCGGCGCAATGATCGCCTTTAAAGCCCCGCCGCGAGACCTCCTCGGCGGCGCGCGTATCCCGGTCGTCAAACGCCCGCCGCGGCGCTCCATTCCTGCTCAGCCCGTACAGGTAGCCAGAAGAGGAGAGCGCGAGCCTCGCCGCACGGACAGGACCAGACGCACGGAGCCTGATGCAACTAACGGAACTGGCGCGCAGCCGCAGGAGAACGCGGAGACCTTTACAACGCAGGCCAGCGCACTTTATGACGCGGGCAAGTATGCGGAAGCGATAGAGGCTTACAACAAGGCCATCAAGCTCAAGGCCAGCGATTCTCTCATCTACAATAATCTGGGCGCGGCCTACTTCAATCTGCAAAAATATGAGGAGGCGAAGAACGCCTTCCAGAAGGCTACGCGGCTCAACCCTCAGGACGATGAAGCCTACTTCAATCTGGGCAACACCGAGAGCATCCTTGAGCATACGGCGGCGGCCATCGAAGCTTACAAACAGGCCGTGCAAATCAGAAAGGACTGGCCCGAAGCCTATACCAATCTGGGCGATGCTTATCTCAGCCTGAACAGGCTCGAAGAGGCCGCCGCAGCCTATCAGGCAGCCGTCCGTCTCAAGCCGGACCTCGCCGGAGTCTACAGTAATCTGGGCTACGTTTATGACAGGCTCGGTCGCAACGCTGAGGCCGTCGCCGCTCTCAGGCAGGCCGTCCGCCTCAATCCCAATGACAGCATCGCTTATAACAACCTCGGCGCAGCCGAATACAAGACGGGCAACTACGGCGAGGCGGCCAAGAATTTTAAGCGCGCACTTGAGATTAAACCTCTCGATGCCGAGACGCTTAACAATCTAGGCTCGGCCTATTACAGTCTGGGCCAGTACGCGGAGGCGATTGAAGTCTTCAGGCAGGCGATTCAAAATCGGTCCGGCTTCGCAGACGCTTATTACAATCTGGGCAATGCTTACTATATGTCCGGCAGATACAAGGAGGCCGCAGAAGCTTTTCAGGAAGCTGTTCGCCTCAAAGCCGACTTCGCCGATGCGCAGAACAACCTCGGCATCTCTTATAACAACCTTGAGCGTTATCAGGATGCCGTCAAAGCTTTCAAGGAAGCGATTCGACTCAAGCCGGACAACGCCGTCATCTACAACAACCTCGGCTATGCTTACGATAAGCTGGACCAGCCGGATGCCTCCATCGCCGCATACAAAGAGGCTCTGCGCGTCAAACCGGACTACGCCAAGGCGCTCAATAATCTGGGCTATGTTTACGACAAGCAGAAGCGCTACGACGAAGCTATCGCCGTGCTCAGGCAGGCGCTCAATCTCAACCCCGACTACCTCAGCGCCCATTACAATCTGGGCAAAGCTTACTTCGACGCCGGACGCCGCGCAGAGGCCATTGATTCTTTCAAGCGCGCGGTCCAACTCAAGCCGGACTACTTCGAGGCTCACATCAATCTGGGCGCGGCTTACTACACTTCAAACCAATTCGCGGAGGCGATTGAATCCTTCAGGAAAGCGACTGAGCTAAAGCCTACGGATGCCTCGGCCTTCAACTTTCTGGGTAACGCCTATTACAAGGCGAAGCGGTTTACGGAGGCCGTCACGGTTTTCAAGGAGGCCATCCGGCTGAACCCAAAGCTAGCGGACACTTATATGAGTCTGGGCGTGACCTATCTCTCGCTCGGCGACCGGAAGAACGCTACCAGCCAGTATGAAGCACTCAAGAATATCAATCCTCAGATGGCGAATAGCCTTTTGAGTTTAATCAATCAGGGCCGCCGCCCGAACTAAAGCGCACTGGTTGAGGGCGCACGCGGAAAGCCTTCAGTCGCTTGAGAAAGATGGTCCTGTGAATGATTTGCAGCGGGCGTTTGAGACTGACGAAAGGCTGGCTGAGCTTGAACAAAACCGTGCTTCGAGGGTTCTCAGGTCGGAGGCATCCGTGACGGAAAGTTCTTGACACAAGAGATGCTCGGCTGATACTTTACGGCTGCAATTAAACCGGGAGAGTCTATTAAATCTGCCTGGCATCACCCATCACAAAGCGGTAGTAGATAGAGGAGCTATCCTGATGACTCTGAGACAACGCAAAGCTTATAAATCTATCGCACTCTTTCTGGCATTCGCGGTCGCGCAAATCTTTGTCCAGGCGACCATCGCCGGGCCGACTCAACCGAGCAAGACTCTGGCACCGTTTCCGCAAGCCATCACGGCCAGACTGACCACGCGCGGAAACCAGTCTATTCTCGTCAACGGCAACAACGTCTCGACAGGTGCCACCATCCTGACCGGCGCGACCATAGAGACGGGCGATCAGGTCGGAGCTACCATCAACCTCGGTCCACTGGGCAGCCTGGACCTCGCGCCGAACACCAAGGTCGTGCTCGAATATGACGAGAACGGCAACGTCAAGGTCAAGGTTATACAGGGCTGCGCTATTCTCACGACCAAGAAGGGCGCGCACGGCCAGGTGGACACGGAACAGGGCAAGGCTGGCGAGACCGAAGAGAAAAAAGGCGGCATCCTTGATATATGTTTCCCGCCGGGAGCAGCCAATCCTGTGGTTAATGCGGGCGCTGCCGCCAACGCGGGCGCGGGCGCAGGTGGTGGAGCTGGTGCGGGAGCAGCAGGTGCGGGCGCGGGCGCTGGTGCGGGCGAGGGGCTTGGCACGGCGGCCTGGGTCGCCATCATCGCCGGAGGCACTGCCGCTGCCATAGGGATTCCGTTGGCCTTTAGTCGCGGCGATAATCCGAGCGACAGCACGCCCTAATCAATTCCAACCGCTGTCAACGGCAAGCTTGTTTTAAAGAAGTGCCCTCTTTTAGAAGGAGGGCACTTTTTAGTTGATGCGCCAGACTCTGTTTGACCGGGCCTGACTTATCTCCTCGTCATCTCTCCAGACTCTGAAAGCTTTAGTTCATGCCGCCAAGAATTAATGTTCGACACGTGGGAGCGGCGATGCTCTGTCTCCTGCTCTGCCTCTGGGGAATCTTGAGCGCTGGCCGGATGGGGCTTTCCCGCGCGCTCAAAGTTTATGCCAAGTATGGCGGAGGGATGATTGCCGCGGACAAGGCCGTGCAGCTCACTCCTTCCGATGCCGAAGCACGTTTTACGCGCGCTCTGGTGCTCGGCAGCCTGGGCCAATCCTCCGAATCCATCTCGGAATACGAGCGGGCCGTCGCCTTGAGGCCGCAAGATTATTATCTGTGGCTGGTGCTGGGAGATGCGCGTGAGGTGGCGGGTGATTTTGAAGGCGCGCTCGCCGCCTACGAGGAGGCCGCGCGGCTCGCTCCCTTTTACGCGCAGCCGCGCTGGTTTCTGGGAAACCTGCTGCTGCGTGCGGGCCGCTATGACGAAGCCTTTGCGGAGCTGCGACGCGCAGGCGAGAGTAATCCGGCGTTGATGCCCGCCATCATTGATCTGGCCTGGGGCATCAGTCGTCAGGACGCACGCACGGTCGAGCAATTCATACAGCCGCAGACGGACGCCGCACGCCTCTCGCTGGCACGCTTTTACGCTCGCCATGCCAAGCCTTCAGAGACGCTCAATCTTTTTCGAGCGATGAACGACAGCTTGACGGAGAGCCAGAGACGCGAGTTGTTGAATGACCTGCTGGCTGCAAGGGAGTACGGCGTCGCGTATCAAGTCTGGCGAAGCTTTCATCCGGAGATCAACGATGAAGGCAGTGCGACTGGACCACTGATGATTGACGGAGGATTCGAGAAGCCTCTGAGCCTGAACGACCCGGGCTTCGGCTGGCAACTGGCGCGCAATACTCCGGCTCTCAAATTTACCATTGACCGGACAGAGCCGCGCGAGGCCGCGCAGAGCCTCCTGGTTGATTGGAGCGGCGACCCCAGTCTGGCTCTCGCCGTCGTTTCGCAACTCGTTCTGGTCCAGCCTCAAACCAGTTACAGGCTACGTTTCGCTGCGCGCACGGGCGAGCTGGTCACGGGCGGGCTGCCGCTGATGATTGTCAACGGCGCGGACCTTGAAGGAAATATCCTGGGGAAGTCTAAGCCCTTGCCGCACGGGACGAGCGGCTGGACCGATTACGTTGTCGAGTTTAAGACGGGCGACGAAACCAGGGCCGTGCTCATCAGTCTACGACGAGAGCCTTGCGCCAACGGGCCGTGCCCGATCTTCGGGCGGCTCTGGCTCGATGACTTTTCATTACAGAAAATTTAAGCTAACCTCCCCTCATGCTGCTTTAGAATTCAAAAATCCTTCTTGAGAGCTAAAGCACCGCCGCGCGCATAACCCGGTCTGGAAGGCCATCAGGCGAGCCGCAGGATGAATAAAGAAGATCCCGCATTCGAGCTGTTGAAGGCCGCCTCCGAAGGGCGCGCGGGAGATGTTCGGGCTTTGCTTGAGAAGGGCGTCAGTGCGAACGCAAAGGACAAGTTTGGCAATACGGCGCTGATCTTTGCCGCCGCGTGCGGCCATCTCCCAACCGTGAGCTTATTGCTTGAGCATGGAGCAGACGCTGCGGCGCAGAATCAGGTCGGGATGACGGCTGCGACCCGCGCGGCAGAAAGCGACACCACGAGATAGTCTCGCTCTTAAAGAGATCGGGAGCTGAAGAGAGCGAGGGAAGAACCGGTTCGGCGTCCGATAACGTCCTGGAAAGAACAACTCAGTTTTAGTCATTCAGTTTTAGTAGATCAATACGCGAGATGAAGAAGATAGACGAGCCGGGTTGGACTCATAGCCTCTCCTTTATCAGCTACGGCGTGAGGGTGGGCGTTCGCGCTAACAGTTCGGAGATACTCGAACGAGTCAAGCGCCGTCTTCCGCCGGGATGGAAGCCTGTCGAAGCCAGTCACAGAGAGCGTCTGTTTGCGATCTGGGATGCGGGTAGGCTTCAGGGTCGTCCGCGCTTCCATCTGCTGTTTGATAACGAGGAACGCCTGTCGCGCTCTACGGACCTGGACCAGATTTTAGATCTGTTGGAATCGAGCGTGCGGCTCTACGTGGCCGAAACGTCGCCGCACAAAATTTTCGTCCATGCGGGCGCAGTGGGCTGGCGCGGGCGTGCGATAGTCATCCCCGGTCGCAGCTTTAGCGGTAAGACGACGCTGGTCGCGGAGCTTGTGCGCGCGGGTGCCAGCTATTATTCTGACGAGTACGCTGTCTTTGATGCACGCGGGCGCGTCTCGCCTTTCCCCAAGCCTCTCTCGCTCAGGCTTAATGGCGATTACAAGCAGCAGGACTTCGCCGTCGAAGAGCTTGGAGGGCGTGCCGGAGTCAGAGCCTTGCCGGTCGGGCTGGTTCTCGTCAGCAGTTACAAGAGGGGCGCGCGCTGGCGTCCCAGGCAGCTTTCGGCTGGGCACGGCGCGCTGGCGCTGTTAGCCAACACGGTCGCCGCGCGCAGAGAGCCGGAAAGGGCGCTCGCTACTTTTCAAAAGGTGGTGGCCCAAACTCCCGTGCTCAAGGGCGTGCGCGGCGAGGCGGGCGAAGTCGCCCGCGCGATACTCAAAAAGTGCGAAGAGCTTGAGACTCCGAACGCTCGCGGGATTCCTCTTCGGGTCAGTCCCGAACACTTTAGTATCTGATGCGTCAAATCGTTTAAGCTTGAACATCAAGCATTGGAGGAAGTATGGACCATAACAAAAGCGTGCGCTGGCCGCTGGCGCGCAAAGAAGGATTAGTGGTCAGAGAACTGGCCGACGAACTGCTCGTCTATGATACCAGGCGCGACCGTGCACACTGTCTCAATAAAACCGCCTCGCTCGTCTGGCAACGCTGCGACGGATTGACTTCCACCTCCGAGATGGCACA